>NZ_JAAALN010000224.1 GCF_009906795.1 Kineococcus siccus | reverse complement strand
TCCATGACGCGCGGCGACAGCAGGTGCACGTGGGTGTCCACGGCACCGGCACGAGCATCGTGTCCGGCGAGGGCCTGATCGCGACGGCCGGTGCCGTGGACACCCACGTGCACCTGCTGTCGCCGCGCGTCATGGAGGCCTCGCTGGCCTCGGGGGTGACGACGATCATCGGCCAGGAGTTCGGGCCGGTGTGGGGCGTCGGCGTGAACTCCCCGTGGGCGCTGCGGCACGCGTTCAACGCCTTCGACGCGTGGCCCGTGAACATCGGGTTCCTCGCGCGGGGTTCCTCCTCCGACCCGGGGCCCCTGGTCGAGGGCCTCGTCGAGGGCGGCGCCAGCGGGTTCAAGGTGCACGAGGACATGGGCGCGCACACCCGCGCGCTCGACACCGCGCTGCGGGTCGCGGAGGAGTTCGACGTCCAGGTCGCGCTGCACACCGACGGCCTCAACGAGTGCCTCTCGGTCGAGGACACCCTCGCCGTCCTCGAGGGCCGCACGATCCACGCGTTCCACATCGAGGGCTGCGGCGGCGGGCACGTCCCGAACGTCCTGCGGCTGGCGGGGGAGGCCAACGTCATCGGTTCCTCGACGAACCCGACCCTGCCGTTCGGTCGCGACGCCGTCGCCGAGCACTACCACATGATCATGTCGGTGCACGGGCTGCGGGCGGACCTGCCGGGCGACGAGGCCATGGCGCGCGACCGCATCCGCGCGGGCACGATGGGTGCCGAGGACGTCCTGCACGACCTGGGCATCATCCCGATCACGTCCTCCGACGCGCAGGGCATGGGCCGCGCGGGCGAGACCGTGCGCCGCACGTTCGCGATGGCCGGGAAGATGAAGGCGGAGTTCGGGGCCGCGGACCCGCGCCACGACAACGACCGCGCGCTGCGCTACGTCGCCAAGCTCACCATCAACCCGGCGATCGCCCACGGCCTCGCGCACGAGGTCGGCTCGCTCGAGGTCGGCAAGCTCGCCGACGTGGTCCTCTGGAGGCCGGAGTTCTTCGGCGCGAAGCCCGAACTCGTCCTCAAGGCGGGGTTCCCGGCCTACGGGGTCACGGGGGACCCGAACGCGTCCATCGACCGCGCGCAGCCCCTCGTGCTCGGCCCGCAGTTCGGCGCGCACGGGGCGACCGCCGCGGACCTGTCGGTGGCGTTCACGTCGCAGGCCGCGGCGGACGCGGGCAACGACGCCATGACGACCCGGCGACGCCGCGTCGGGGTCCGCGGCACCCGCGGCCTCGGCCCGGCCGCCATGCGGCGCAACGACCGCACCGCGCAGGTGCGGGTCGCGGCGGGGACCGGGCTCGTCACCGTCGACGGCGAACCGGTCAGCTCGCAGCCCGCGGAGCGGATCAGCCTGAACCGGCTCTACTTCCTCTGACCGCGCCGTCCGGGACGCGCACCGATGAGTTCGGCCGCGCGTCCCGGTCCAGGACCCGACAGCACCTCACCCGAAGGAGACACCACCGTGGGACGCATCGCGGCCGCCCTGTTCACGACCGTCGACGGCTCGGCCGAACGACCCGACCAGTGGCACGGCCCGTACTTCGACGAGGCCATGGGGCGCGCGATGGACAGCCACACCTCGCGCTGCGAGGCCTACCTCATGGGCCGCGTCCTCTACGACCAGTGGTCGCAGTACTGGCCGGGCAACGACACCGACGAGTTCGCCGACTTCATCAACCCGATCCGCAAGTACGTCCTCTCGACCACCCTGCAGCAGGCGGACTGGGAGGGGACCACGGTGCTGCCCGACCTCGACGCCGTGCGGGAGCTGCGCGAGCGCACCGAGGGCACGATCGGCCTGACGGGCAGCCTGCGGACGGTCCGGTCCCTGCTCGAGGCGGGGCTGCTGGACGAGCTCGTGCTGCTCGTCGACCCCGTCGTCGTCGGCGGTGAGCGGCGCTGGACCGACGACCTCGGGCGGACGCCGCTGGAGCTGGTGTCCAGCGAGGCCCTGCCCACCGGCGTGCTGCACCTCGTCTACCGGCCGGCCGCGCAGGACTGAGGCCGACGACCGCGGACCCGGTCCCCGCGGGGCCGTCGCGCGGGGCCGGTCCCCGGGGCGGCGGTCACGCGGGGCCGGGAGTCGCCGGCCCCGTGACCTCGCCCGTCGTCACCTCCGGGGCCGCCGTCAGCGGGGTGCCGTCCACGGCGCAGTGCCGCAGGTGGCGCCGGCGCGGGGCCGGCCGGGTCCCTGGCACGGTCGTGGCGGCCAGCACCGCAGCCACGACGAGCAGGCCCGTCGCCACCAGCAGGGCGGTGCGGAACCCCGCGGCGAACGCGACCGGGTCCTCGTAGACGTCGCCCGTGAGCCCCGCCACCGCCGGGACGACCGCGACGGCGAGCAGGCCGGCGGCCCGGGCCACCGCGTTGTTGACGCCCGAGGCGACGCCGGCGTGGCGCTCGTCCGCGGCGGCGAGCACCGTCGAGGTCAGGGGCGCCACGAGCAGCGCGAGCCCCAGGCCGAACACCGTCACCGCCGGCAGCACGTCGCGCAGGTAGGACGCCGACGTCCCGATCCGCAGCATCGCCAGCACCCCGGCCGCGCACACGAGCGACCCGAGGGTCAGCGGCAGCCGGGGGCCGGTGCGCTGCGCGAGCGCCCCGGCGCGCGCGGACAGCAGGAGCATCACGACGGTGACGGGCAGCAGCGCCGACCCGGCGGCCAGCGGGCTGAACCCCGACACGGACTGCAGGGCGACGACGAGCAGGAGGAACACCGCGCCGAGCGCGGCGTAGACCGCGAACGTCACCGCGTTGACGGCGGTGAACGTGCGGGAGGAGAAGATCGCCAGCGGCAGCATCGGGGCCGCGCTGCGGTGCTCGGCGACGAGGAACCCGGCGAGGGCCGCGAGCCCCGCGACGCCCGCCAGGAGGACCGCGGGGCCCGCGCCGGAGGGCGCCTCGATGAGCGCGTAGGTGATGCCCGCGAGACCCAGCGCGCCCAGCGCGGCGCCCGGGACGTCGACGCGGCCCGTGGCGGTCGGGTCGTGCGTCTCGGGCACGTGCCGGCGGGTGACCACGACGACGACCGCGGCGAGCGGGACGTTGACGAGGAACACCCAGCGCCAGGAGGCCACGTCGACGAGGTACCCGCCGAGCAGGGGGCCGATGGCGGTGGCGACCCCGCCGAGCCCCGACCACGCCCCGATGGCCCGGGCGCGGTCGGCCGGGGCGAAGGACGCCTGCAGCATCGCGAGGCTGCCGGGGGTGAGCAGGGCCGCGCCCACGCCCTGCACGGCGCGGCAGGCGACGAGGACCTCGTCCGTGGGGGCGAGCCCGCACAGCAGCGACGCGACCGCGAACCACGTGACGCCGACGACGAACACCCGCCGCCGGCCGTAGCGGTCGCCCAGCGCACCGCCCAGCAGGATCAGCGCCGCCAGGGTCAGCGTGTAGGCGGTCACGACCCACTGCAGCGCCGCGAAGGACGCCCCGAACTCCGCCCCGATGGTCGGCAGCGCGACGTTGACGACCGTCGCGTCGATGCCCGCGAGCCCGGAGCCGAGGATCGTGGCCAGCAGCACCCAGCGCGCCGCGGGCGTGCCCCAGCGCAGCGGCTCCGGCGGGCCGTCCGCAGCGTCCCCCGGAGCCACCGGGGTCAGTCCCCGCTGGCGAGCACGAAGGGGTGCACGGCCTCCGCGCCGGCGCGGCGCAGCATCCGCGACGCCACCGCGAGGGTCCAGCCCGAGCGGACGCGGTCGTCGACGAGCAGCAGCCGCCGCCCCGCGACGGGCGCCTCGTCGGGCAGCGTGAACCGGTCGGCGACCGCGGCCAGGCGGTGCGCGGAGTTCACGTCGCTGCGCGTCGCGCCGGCCCCCGGGCGCAGCTGGAACGACGTCAGCAGGGGCAGGCCCGTGTAGCGGGCCAGCCCCTCGGCGAGGTGGGCGACGAGCACGGGCCGCGACGCCGACGCCATCGCGACGACGCCGTCCAGGCCCAGGTCGCGGGCCCAGTCGTCGAGGACCTGCACGGCGGCGTGCCGCAGGCCGACGGGTGTCTCCCCGTCGGGGGCCCCGGGGGCGAAGAGCTCGCGGACGGCCGTGCCCCAGCCGAGGTCGGAGGTGCGGGCCACGGCGCGGCCCTCGCTCGGCCGCTCGGCCGGGGCGATCTTCCCGGTGAGGTCGATCCCCAGGGCGCCCAGCCCCGTGGGCCACATCTTCTTGGGTTCCACGGGCACGCCCGGCCGGTCGAGGTCGGCGCCCGCGGCGCTCACGGCGTCCGCGTCGACGTCCTGCGGCAGGGCGAAACCGCCGCACCGGTCGCAGCGCCCGCACGGGGCGGCCTCCGGGTCGTCGAGGGCCCAGCGCAGGAACTCCAGGCGGCACCCCGTGGTGGCCTGGTAGTCGAGCATCGACTGCTGCTCCACCGTGCGGGTCTCCGCCACCCGCGCGTAGCGCTCCGCGTCGTAGGCCCACGGCTGGCCCGTGGCGGTCCAGCCCCCGCTGACGCGGCGCACCGCACCGTCCACGTCGAGGACCTTGAGCATCATCTCCAACCGGCTGCGCCGCAGCGTGACCCGAGCCTCCAGGGCCGGCGTGGACAGCGGGCGCCCGGCGTCGGCGAGGACGCTGAGCGCGAGCCGGACGTCGTCCTCCGCGGGGAACCCGACCGAGGCGAAGTACTGCCAGATGTCGCGGTCCTCCCGCCCCGGGAGCAGGACGACGGCGGCGTCGTCGATCCCGCGGCCCGCGCGGCCGACCTGCTGGTAGTAGGCGATGGGCGAGGACGGCGCCCCGAGGTGGACCACGAAGCCGAGGTCCGGCTTGTCGAAGCCCATGCCGAGCGCGCTCGTCGCGACGAGCGCCTTGACCCGGTCGTGGATGAGGTCGTCCTCGGCCTGCAGCCGCTCCGCGTTGTCCGTCGCCCCCGTGTAGGGGGCCGCGGGGATCCCGTGGGCGTTCAGGTGCGCCGCGACGTCGGCCGCCGCGTCCTTGGTCAGGACGTAGACGATCCCCGACCCCGGCAGGTCGGGCAGGTGCTGGACGAGCCACGCCAGCCGGTGGGCCTGGTCGGGCAGCTGCAGGACGCCCAGGCGCAGCGACTCCCGGTCCAGCGACCCGCGCAGGACCAGCACGTCGTCGAGGGTGCGGGTCCCCGACACCGACAGCTGCTCGGCGACGTCGGCCGTCACGCGCGCGTTGGCGGTGGCCGTGGTGGCCAGCACGGGGATGCCGTCGGGCAGGTCGGCCAGCAGCGTGCGGATGCGGCGGTAGTCGGGGCGGAAGTCGTGGCCCCAGTCGGAGACGCAGTGCGCCTCGTCGACGACGAGCAGGCCCGTCGTCGCCGCCAGCTGCGGCAGCACCTCGTCGCGGAAACCGGGGTTGTTCAGCCGCTCGGGGGAGACGAGCAGGACGTCGACGGCCCCGGCGCGCACGTCGGCGTAGACCTGCCCCCACTGCTCGCCGTTGGTGGAGTTCACCGTCACGGCGTGCACGCCCGCGCGCTCGGCCGCCTGGACCTGGTTGCGCATGAGCGCCAGCAGCGGCGACACGATCACCGTCGGGCCGGCCCCCCGGGCCCGCAGCAGCGCCGTCGCGACGAAGTAGACGGCCGACTTGCCCCAGCCGGTCCGCTGCACCACGAGGGCGCGCCGGCGACCGGCGACGAGCGCCTCGATGGCCGTCCACTGGTCGTCGCGCAGGCGGGCCGCGGGGTCCCCGACCAGCCGGCGCAGCACCTCCTCGGCCTCCTCGCGCAGCGCCGGGGAGCCGGTGGGCGCGGGCGGCACGCCGGTGTCGTGCGGGGACGGGGCGGTGGGCATGGGGCGACTCTGCCACCCGCGGCCGACAGGACCGCCGTCGTCCACCGCGGGAGGTCCGGGACGGCCGTCCACAGCCCGGCTGTCCCCGCGGTGGTGACCCTCAAGCGCGGGCCTCCCGCGGTCGACACCCCACGGGTGAGCCCCGAGCACCGCACCGGCCACGCGACGGCCCTGCGGCCCGGCGCGGACGCCGCCGTGGCCGAGGACGACCTGCGCGCCGCCGACGTGCTCGGCTCCTGGTGCGGGTGGTTCGCGGCCGCGGACCTCGCCGACGAGGCCGACCTCGCGCTGCACCTGCTCACCACGCGCCCCACCGCGGCCGAGGGGCCGGACGCCCGCCGCGCGGCCGCGCACGACGAGGCCCGCCTGCTGCTGCTCGCCGGGCGCCCCGCGCAGGCCCTGCGCGCCCTGGCCCGGACGGGTGCGGGCGAGCTGCCCGCCGCCCCGGCCGACCGGCCCGGCGCCGCCCTCCTGGCCGCCTGCCGCGCGGCCGCCGGCGACGCGCAGGCGTACCGCTGGCTGCTCGCGGGGCTGCACGGCGGTGACTTCTCGGCGGGCTGGCAGGCCGCTTACCTCGTGGGGGCGGCGGCCGAGGCCCGCGACGACCGCGACACCGCCGACGAGATGTGGACCCGCGTCGTCGACCGGCACGGCATCCGCACGCCGCACACCCTGCGCCGCGCCGCCGTCGCCCGCACCGCCCGCCGCGAGGCCGCCGACGCGGGCGCCTCGGCGGCGGCCGCGGTCGAGGCGGCGGCGCTGCTCGAGGG
>NZ_JAAALN010000223.1 GCF_009906795.1 Kineococcus siccus | reverse complement strand
GGGCCGACGGCTGCGCCGGGTGCAGCGCCTGCTGCTGCCCGGCCTGCACCTGCGCCCGCCGGTAGTAGCGGCCCAGCACCGCGTCGAGCGCACCGCGGCTGTCGGCGGCCACGAGCCGCGGCGGGTACATCTGCGGCCACACGAGGCTGCGGACGTGCGCGCGCGGGTAGTGGCGCAGGAACCACGTGGCGCTGAAGCGCGTCATCGCCCGGGTCTGCACGGCCCCGTAGTTCCGCCCCGCGCCCGTGAAGATGCTGTAGGAGCCGGTCCCGTTGCCCCGCAGCTGACGGCGCAGCTCGTCCAGGCCCGCGCGGTGCCGGTGCAGGACGACCGCGGCGGGGTCGTAGGCGACGAGGCCACCGGCCGCGAGGACGCGGAAGTACAGCTCGAGGTCGCCTCCCCCGCCCGTGGGCGTCCCGACGTCCAGCGCGGTGTCGAAACCCCCCAGGGCGAGGACCTCCTCGCGGCGCACCGCGGTGTTCGCCCCCGTCCCGGCGTCCCCCGTGCCCGGCTGCCGGCGGGCCGCGACCTCCCCCGCGTCGACGGCGACGGAGAACCACCGGCGGGCGTACCCGCGGCCGAAACCCCCGACGGCCTCGAACATCACCTGCGCGGGCGTGGCGAACTCGGCGGGCGCCACCAGTCCCGTGACCACGAGCGCCCCGGGTTCGTCCTCGAACGCGACGGCCAGCCGGCGGACCCAGTCGGGGTCGACCAGCACGTCGTCGTCGGCGAACGCGACGATCGGCGTGCGCGCCTCGAGCAGCGCGCGGTTGCGGGCCCAGTCCAGCCCCGCGCGGGGTTCGCGCACGCAGCGGACGCCGAACTCGGCGGCCACCTGCCGCGTGCGGTCGTCCCGCGAGGCGTTGTCGACGACGAGCACCTCGCCGGCGCCGCCGCGCAGCCGGGCGATCGCCGCCAGGCAGCGCCGCAGGTCCTCGGGCCGGTCGCGCGTGCAGACCGCGACGGTGACCGCGGCGGTGTCGGGCTCGCGCACGGGGTGGGGCACGGCCCGCAGGCCCTGCTCCAGCGCCAGGGGCAGGCCGCCGGGGGACGCGAGGGCGTCGGCGAGCAGGTGCGTCAGCACCTGCCGCTCGCACGCCCGCGCCGCGCGGGCCGGCAACCCGCGCAGCACCAGCGCCGGGTCGCCGGGGACCGTGAGGTCGCCCACGGGGACGCCGTGGAAGCGGACCAGGGCGTGCACGCCCTCGGCCGGGCCGGCCGGCGGCGTGAGCGGCGGGCGCAGCGTCGCGGTCGCGGTGTCGAGGTCGACGTCGGCGACCGCGAGGCAGCGGTAGCGGCGCCGCGCCCCCGGCGGGCGGTAGCGGTCCATCCCGGCGGGGTAGGCGACGGTGGCGACCGCCTGCTGCAGGACCGCGCGGGCCACGCGGCGGGTGGTGCGGACGGCGCGGGCCCCCCGGTCCGGCGACAGCGGCCGGACGACGTCGCTCACGCGGCGCGGGACGTGAGGGCGGTGGCGGACGGCGCCCGTCCGGGACGGTCGGGGCGGATCGGCACGAGCGGCTCCCTCGGGGTGACCGGTGGCACCACCGGCGCGGTGAGCCGCGGGGCGGCGGCGGCGCCAGAGTAACCACGCGGTCACACCCGCCGCGGCGCGTTCACCCTCACTCGGCCCGGCGACGCACGGCCAGGTCGTAGAGCTCCCGCTTGGCCACCCCGCTGCGCTGGGCGACGGCGGCGGCCGCGTCCTTCAGGCGCTCCCCGTCCTCGACGCGCAGCAGCACCTCGCGGACGAGGGCCGCCGGGTCGGCGTCGCCGCCCGTCGCGGCCGGGGCCCCCGCGACGACGAGGCAGACCTCCCCGCGCACCTCGCGCTCCGCGGCCCAGGCCGCCAGCTCCCCGAGCGGGGCGCGCACGACCTCCTCGTAGGTCTTGGTGAGCTCCCGGCACACCGCGGCCGGCCGCTCGGCCCCGAAGCCCTCGGCCATGGCCTGCAGCGTCGCGGCCGTGCGGTGCGGGGACTCGAAGAAGACCAGCGTGCGCCGCTCGTCGGCGAGCCCCGCGAAGGCCCGGGCCCGCTCGCCGGGCTTGCGCGGCGCGAAGCCCTCGAAGGCGAACCGGTCGCTGGGCAGCCCCGACAGCGCGAGCGCCGTCAGCACGGCCGACGGCCCGGGCAGCGCGGTCACCGCGAGGCCGGCCTCGCCGCACGCGCGGACCAGGCGGTATCCGGGGTCGGAGACCGACGGCATCCCCGCGTCGGTGACCAGCAGCACCGTGTGCCCGGCCTGCACCGCGGCGACGAGGTCGGCCGTGCGGGTGTCCTCGTTGTGCTCGTGGTAGCTCGTCACGCGGCCCGCGGGCGTCACGCCCAGCGCCGCGCACAGCCGGTGCAGCCGCCGCGTGTCCTCCGCGGCGACGACGTCGGCCCCGGCGAGCGCCGCCAGCAGCCGCGGCGAGGCGTCCCCGGGGTTGCCGATCGGGGTGCAGCCGAGCACCAGCCGGCCGCCGCCGCCGGCCGCGGGGGCCGGCTCGGCCAGTGGGGAGGACGCGTCGGAGCTCACGCGCCGATGCTCTCAGCCCGCGCCGACCGCGCTCGCCCGGCGGGCGCACCTACGATGGCGGGCGTGATCGTGAGCAAGAGGAACGCTGCGTGACGGGCTCGGCGCGGTGACCGCGACGCGCGTGCGCGAGCGGCCGCCCGCGACGGCGCGGGAGCGGCTGCTCGGCGGCAGCTCCGAGATCGACGGCGAGTCCTGGCGCCGGGCGTGGCTGCCGCTGCTGCTGGTGACGGCCGTCGGCGGGTTCCTGCGGTTCTTCCAGCTCGGCCGCCCGCACCAGCTCGTCTTCGACGAGACCTACTACGTCAAGCAGGCCTACTCGCTGCTGCGCTACGGCATCGAGCGGCGCACCGACGGGGCGATCGCGAAGCCCGACGAGCTGTTCACGCAGGGCACGCCGGACGTCTTCGGCACCACGGGCGACTTCGTCGTCCACCCGCCCGTGGGCAAGTGGATGATCGCCGTGGGCGAGCACCTGTTCGGCATCGACTCCTCGTTCGGGTGGCGGTTCTCCGCCGCCGTGATCGGCACCCTGTCGATCCTCGTCCTCGGGCGGCTGGCCCGGCGCCTGTTCCGCTCGACCCTGCTCGGCGTGACCGCGGCCGTCCTGCTGTCCGTCGAGGGCGAGCACTTCGTCGAGAGCCGCACGAGCCTGCTCGACATCTTCCTCATGTGGTGGGTCCTGGTCGCCTTCACGTGCCTGGTCGTCGACCGCGACCACGCCCGGGCCCGCCTCGCCGACCGGGTCGACGCGCTCGCCGGCGCCCCCCTGGGCACCCTCGGGCCGCGGATCGGCCTGCGCCCGTGGCGCCTCGCGGCCGGGGTCAGCCTGGGCCTGGCCTGCGGGGTGAAGTGGTCCGGGCTGTACGTGCTGGCGTTCTTCGGGCTGATGACCGTGCTCTGGGACGCCGGCGCCCGCCGCGCGCTCGGCGTCCGCCCCTGGTTCGCGGCCACGGTCCGGCGCGACGGCATCGGCGCCTTCTGCTCGCTGGTCCCCGTCGCGGTGGTCGTCTACGTCGCCAGCTGGGCGGGCTGGTTCGCGACCAGCGACGGCTACGACCGGCAGTGGGGCGCGCAGAACCCGGCGACGGGGGCCGCGGGTCTCCTGCCCGACGCCCTGCGCAGCCTCGTGCAGTACCACCGGGAGGCCTACCGCTTCCACGTCGGCCTCACGACCCCGCACCCCTACTCCGCGAACCCGTGGTCGTGGCTGGTGCAGGGCCGCCCCACCTCCTTCTTCTACGAGTCCAAGGTGCGCGGCCAGGAGGGCTGCGACGTCGACGCCTGCTCCAAGGCGATCACCTCCCTCGGCACGCCGGTGCTGTGGTGGGCGGGGGCGCTCGCGCTGGTCGTCGTGCTGTTCTGCTGGGCCCTGCGCCGCGACTGGCGGGCCGGGGCGATCCTCTGCGCGCTGGCAGCCGGGTACCTGCCCTGGTTCCAGTACCAGCAGCGGACGATCTTCACGTTCTACTCCGTCGTCTTCGTGCCCTTCCTCGTGCTGGCGCTCGTCTACGTCCTCGGCCTCGTCCTGGGCCCGGACCCCGGCACCGCGGTGCTGCGCGCCGGGGTGAGCGCCGAGGCCGCCGTGCGGCGCCGGCGCTGGGGGGCGCTCGTCGCCGGGCTGGTCGTCGTGGCCTGCGTGGCGTGCTTCGCGTTCTTCTGGCCGATCTACACCGCGCAGGTGATCCCCTACTCCGCCTGGCAGCGGCGGATGTGGCTGCCCAGCTGGGTCTGAGCGCGGACCGCAGGCGCCGGTGCCCCGCGGTCCTCGCCAGCGCGCGAGGACGCGTGCCACCATCCAGCCGTGCAGGTGACCTACCTCGTCCTCGTCCACCAGCAGCCGCGGCAGCTGGCGGCGCTGCTCGACCTCCTGGTCGCGGACGGGGACCGGGCCCTCGTGCACGTCGACGCGCGCGCCGGGGACGAGGAGTTCCGGGTCGCCACCGCGCACCTCGCCGACCGCGTGCGGTTCACCCGTGACCGGCACCGCGTGACGTGGGGCGGCTTCGGCGCGGTGGCGGCGACGACGTCGGCCCTGCGCCAGGCCGTGGCCGAGGTGCCCGGCGACTACTACGCCCTCGTCAGCGGCGCGGACCTGCCGATCAAGCCGGTGGCGGCCCTGCACGCCGAGCTGGCCTCGGGCGCGGTCTACATGTCCTGCAACCCCATGCCGTCCCCGGAGACCGGGAAGCCGATGTCCCGGCTGGAGCGGTGGAACCTCACCAGCGCGCGGCCGCACAGCCGCCTCGTCTACCGGCTCAACCGCCACGTCGTGCACCGGCTGCCGCGCCGCGACGTGCGGCGCGCCCTCGGCGGGGCGCGGCCCCACGCGGGCTCGCAGTGGTGGCTCGTGCCGCACGCGTGCGCGGAGGAGCTGCTCGCGTTCATCGACCGCTCGCCCCGCTTCGTGCGCTTCTTCCACCACGCGCAGGTGCCCGACGAGATGTTCTTCCAGACCGTGCTGATGGCCCTGCCGCACGCCTACGACGTCCGCGGGAACCTCACGCACACGCGGTGGACCGGTGACCTGGCCGGGCGGACGAGCCCCGCGACCCTGCACGTCGAGGACCTCGGGGAGCTGGCGCGCAGCCCCCGCTACTTCGCCCGCAAGTTCGACCACGCGGCCGATCCCGCGGTCTACGAGGCGGTCCGCACGCAGCTGCTCGCCCGCTGAGGACCCGGCCGCGCCGGGCGCCACGTCACGTCGCGTGCCGGGAACCCCCTGCGCCGCCGCACGGGTGGCTGCGTCCGTCACGTCCGGTCACGGTGACCTGGGGCTCCGTGCGGGTCAGGCCCCACCGTCGTTCAGGAGGGGTTTGCCGCACACCACGTGACCACGGGGGCCCGAAACGACCCGCAGGAGTGACACTGCCGGGCCCGCGGTGAAGGCCCCGGGGTGCGGGACCGATGCGGTGGGAGTTGCCGCACCCCTCCCAGCCCCAGGAGCCTCCCCGTGGTCCGAAACCGCCTCACCGCCGCCGTCGTCGCCGTCGCGTCCTGCCTCGCCTCCGTGGTGGTCGGCGGCGCTGCGGCGCAGGCGGCCCCCGTGCGGTCGTCGTTCCTCGGCGACGTCCTCCCGGCCGTCACGACCGTGGACAACGAGATGCCCGCGGGTGGGTTCTTCTCCCCCGGGACCGCGTGGAAGCTCGACACCCGGACCGCCCCGCTGCACGAGAACTCCGCGGGCATGGTGCAGAACGTGGTGGAGCAGACGGCGAAGTACTACGGCGGGGTCGCAGCCTTCAACGCCTACCAGTACAGCACCAGCATCTACACCGTGCCGGCGGACCAGCCGCGCGTGGACGTGCAGTGGAACAACTGCCAGAAGAAGAACTACACGCCCATCGGGCTGCTGGGTGAGGGCGGCCAGTTCTCGCAGGTCCCGATCCCCGCGAACGCCGTGCCCGCGAAGGGCACCGACGCCCAGCTCACCGTCTACTCCCCCTCGACCGACCAGCTCTGGGAGTTCTGGGTCACGACGAAGACGAACGGCGTCTGGTCGGCGTGCTGGGGCGGCCGCATCGACGGCGTCTCCCGCAGCGAGGGCTACTTCCGCAACACCTTCGGCGCCAGCGCGAGCGGTCTGGCCCTCGCGGGCGGGACCATCGGCATCCGCGACGTCGAGGCCGGGGTCATCGACCACGCCCTGGCGCTGCACCTCTCGGCCCCCGGCATGGCGAGCGAGTTCAGCTACCCGGCGCAGCGCAGCGACGGTTTCGACACCTCCGTCAACCGCGTCCCCGAGGGCACCCGGCTGCGGCTGGACCCCTCGATCAACGTCGACGCCCTGCCGATGCACCGCATCGCGAAGATGGTGGCCAAGGCCGCGCAGAAGTACGGGTTCATCGTGACCGACAAGGCCGGCTGCACCGCGGTCGTGGCCGAGAGCCCCGCCGCCGCGATCGCCGCGACGGGCATCGACCCGTGGAAGGCGCTCATGGGCACCACGCCGGACTACAACATCATGCGGAACTTCCCCTGGGCCTCGCTGCAGGCCCTGCCCAAGGACCACGGCAAGCCGGTCGTGTCGGACGGGACCGCTGCCCCCACGCCCACCCCGACGCCCACCC
>NZ_JAAALN010000222.1 GCF_009906795.1 Kineococcus siccus | reverse complement strand
GGACGGGGGGCGCCGCCGGTTCTCGCCCGTCGACGGCCCGGGCGGGGACGGTCCCCCGGGCGGCGTGCCCTCAGCCGCCGAAACCCACGCCGGGCCGCCGCGTGCGGGCCCGCAGCCGCTCGCCCTTGGCCAGGGCGCTGTCGCGCAGCGACGCCTGGAACTCGACCATCCGCGCCTGCAGGCCCTCGTCGGAGGCCGCGAGGATGCGCACGGCCAGCAGCCCGGCGTTGCGCGCGCCCGCGACCGACACCGTGGCGACGGGCACGCCCGCGGGCATCTGCACGATCGACAGCAGCGAGTCCATGCCGTCGAGGTGGCGCAGCGGGACGGGCACGCCGATGACGGGCAGCGGAGTCAGGCTCGCGAGCATGCCGGGCAGGTGCGCGGCGCCGCCCGCGCCCGCGATGACGACCTTGAGGCCGCGCGGCGCCGCCGCGGTCCCCCACGCGAGCATGTCCTGCGGCATCCGGTGCGCGGAGACGACGTCGGCCTCGTAGGGCACGCCGAACTCCTCCAGGGCCTTCGCGGCCTCCTCCATGACGGGCCAGTCGGAGTCGGAGCCCATGACGACGCCCACGACCGGTGCTGCGCTGGTGCTCACTCGTCGATCTCCCCTGCGATGAAGGCGGCCGCGTGCCGGGCCCGGTCGCGGACGGTGTCCAGGTCGTCGCCGTAGACGGTGACGTGCCCCAGCTTGCGCCCCGGGCGCTGCTCCTTGCCGTACAGGTGCACCTTCACGCCCGGGTCGTGCGCCATGACGTGCAGGTAGGAGCGGTAGAGGTCCTCGTGCCGGGTCTCCACCTCGCGCGGGCCCAGCACGTTGACCATGACGGTCCACGGCGCGCGCGGGGCGGGCGAGCCCAGCGGCAGGTCCAGCACCGCGCGCAGGTGCTGCTCGAACTGGCTGGTCACGGCGCCCTCGATGCTCCAGTGCCCGGAGTTGTGCGGGCGCATCGCGAGCTCGTTGACGAGCACCTCGCGGCGGCCGTCGCGCTCCACCTCGAACAGCTCCACCGCGAGGACGCCGGTCACGCCGAGCCCGCCCGCGACGTCGAGCGCGATCCGCGACGCCTGCGCGGCCAGGTCGGGGTCGAGCCCGGGCGCGGGCGCGACGACCTCGCGGCACACCCCGCCGGCCTGCACGGTCTCCACGACCGGCCAGGCGGCGGCCTGGCCGGAGGGGCTGCGCGCGACGAGCGCCGCGAGCTCGCGCACGAAGGGCACGTGCTCCTCCGCCAGCAGCGGCCCCGGCTCCCCCGGCCGCCGCGCCCAGTCCTCGAACCAGGTCGCTGCGGTCGCGAGCCCCGTCGGGTCCAGCTGCGGGTCCGCCACGACGAGGACGCCCTTGCCGTCGTAGCCGCCGCGCGGCGTCTTCAGCACGACGGGCCACCCGGCCTCGGCGGCGAAGGCCCGCAGCTCCGCCGGGTCGGCGACCGCCGCGTAGCGCGGGCACGGGACGCCGAGCGCCGTGAGGCGCTCGCGCATCACCAGCTTGTCCTGCGCGTGGAGCAGGGCGTCCGCGGAGGGCTGGACGGAGGTCAGCTCGGCCATCGCGCGCAGGCCGGCGGGCGGGACGTGCTCGTGGTCGAACGTGACGGCGTCGCACTGCGCCGCGAAGGCGCGCAGGGCGTCGACGTCGTCGGCCGCGGCGACGGGGGCGGGGGCGATCACCTGGGCGGCGCTGACGTCGGGCCCCTCGGCCAGCACCCGCAGCCGCAGCCCGAGCGCGACCGCGGCGGGCTGCATCATCCGGGCCAGCTGCCCCCCGCCGACCACGCCGAGGACCGGGAAACCGCCCGGCCGCGCGTAGGGAGCGGGATCGGGGGTGTGCGTCACGGTTGCCGAGGGTAGGGCACCCTCCGGACACCCCCACCGGTCCCGGACCGGACGGGCGTCCGCCCGCGTCCGGGCCCCCGGTCGCGGCCGCCGGAGATGCTCCTCGTGCCCACGTGCGGGAGGATCGGCCCGGGCGACGCGGAGGACGCGTCGCCCGACCCATGGAAGGGGACCTCACCTGTGCTTCTCGTCATCGCGTGCGTACTGCTCGTCACCGCCGGCATCGTCGGAGCCATGAAGATGGAGAACCGGCTCGAGCCGTCCGACCGGAGGTCCCGCTCCGAGCGGTGAGCCGTCGGTACCCTCACAGCTCCGTCCCTCACACTCGCGGGACGCCCCCGGGGCAATCCGGGCGGCCGACGACCCCGAAGCAGCTGGAGCACCCGGCCGCCGGGTCGACGAGGACGCCGACGAGAGACGGAGCAGCGCAGACCGTGCCACCCGAGAAGACCGCAGCTCCCCACGAGGGGCTCGTGCGCCGCCTGCGCGCCACGTACGAGGTCATCGTCCGCGAGGCGGCGAAGTTCGGCATCGTCGGCGGTGTCGCGTTCGTCGTGAACACGGGGACGTTCAACCTGCTGCGGTTCGCCGGGCCTGACGGCATCGGGGTGCTGCACGCGAAGCCCCTGACCGCCAACGTCATCGGCGTCGTCATCTCGACCGTGGTTGCCTGGCTCGGCAACCGCCTGTGGACGTTCCGTCACCGCCGCCGGGCGTCCGCGCCCCGAGAACTGCTGCTGTTCGCCGTGATGAACGCCGGCGGGCTCGCGATCTCCCTGGCCTGCCTGGGGTTCACCTACTACGTGCTGGACCTGCGCGGCCCGGTCGCGACGAACGTCTCCGCCAACGTCGTGGGCCTCGTGCTCGGCACGCTGTTCCGCTGGTGGGCCTACCGCCGGTTCGTGTTCACCACCGAGCTCGCGCAGGAGGGCTGGGACGCCGAGCCCGGCGACCTGCCGCCCTCACGCGCGGCGCAGGTGGACGACGTCCGCGGCGGACAGGCTCGTCCGGGGTCCCCCGCCGCCCGCTGAGGACCCGCTCCCGTCGGGGCGCAGCACGAGGCGGCCGGACGCGTCGACGTCCTCGGCCAGCCCCTCGAGCACCCGCCCGTCGGGCAGGTGCGCCCGGACCTGCGCCCCCAGCGTCGAGCAGACCGCGCGGTAGGCGGCCGCGGTGCCCGCGGCCTCGGGGTCGCCGCCCGCGGCGGCGAACGCGGCGGCGAACGCGTCGAGGCGCTCGCGCAGCGCCCGCAGGTAGCGGCGCAGGACGGTGTCGCGGTCGGTGCTGGTGGCCCCCGCGAGCGCCAGCGAGGTCGGCGGGGCGGACGGCCCGGGACCGTCGGCCGAGGCCGCCGCGGGCGGCAGCTCCCCGGCGCGCTGGCTGACGTTCACGCCGGCGCCGAGGACGACGACGTCCTCGCGCGCCTCGACCAGGATCCCGGCGACCTTCCCGTCGGGGCTCGCAGCGGGCGCGTCCACGAGCCGGACGAGCACGTCGTTGGGCCACTTCAGCGCGACGTCGACGCCCAGCCCGTCGAGGGCGTCGGCGACGGCGAGGCCCGTCAGCAGCGGCAGCCACGACCACCGCTCGCGCGGCACGGCGGGCCGCAGCAGCACGGACACCGCGAGCGAGGACCGCGCGGGCGCCTCCCACCTGCGGCCGAGCCGGCCGCGCCCGCCGCTCTGGTGGTCGGCGACCAGGACGGTGCCGTCGACGGCGTCCGCCCGCGCGAGCAGGTCGGCGTTGGTCGAGCCGGTGGTCGCGACGACGTCCAGCGCGGCCCACCCGGCCTCCCCGAGCAGGGCCCGGCGCAGCGGCGTGGCGCGCAGCGGCGGCCGGGCGAGGTCGGTCCACGCGGTGTCCACCCGGGCACGCTACGACGCGGTGGGCACCGCGACCCGGCGGCCCGCTTGTCGACCGGCCGCCGGGTGTGATGAGGTGAGGCTCCCCTCACCTCACCGACCTGGAGTCGCCTCGTGCCCGCTCGCCCGTCCCGCCGGTCCCTCCTCCTGGGCGCCCCCGCCGCGATCGCCGCCGCCGCCGCGCTGTCGTCGTGCGGCAGCAGCAGCACGTCGTCCACCGGCGGCGCGGCGTCGGCGCCGGCGTCCGGCGGCGGAGGGACCTTCCCCGTCACCGTCGAGCACGCGCTGGGCTCGGCCACGGTCGAGAGCGCGCCGCAGCGCATCGTCACCATCGGCTGGGGGTCGCAGGACGTCCTGTGGGCGCTGGGTCTGCAGCCCGTGGCCGTGCCGCAGGTGACGTACGGCGGGCTGCCCGACGGCACCTACCCGTGGTGGGCGGGCCACTTCGACGCCGCCACGACGTCGTTCCTGCCCAGCCCCGACTCCGGTGAGCTGCCGTTCGAGCTCATCGCCGAGAAGGCGCCCGACCTCATCCTCGGCGTCTACTCGGGCATGACCGCGGAGGACTACGCGACGCTGTCGAAGATCGCCCCGACCGTCGCCTACCCGGACGCGCCGTGGAAGACGTCCTGGCAGGACCAGGCCACGCTGGTCGGCCGCGCCGTCGGGAAGGAGGCGGAGGCGGAGCAGCTCGTCGCCGACCTGCAGGCGGACCTCACCGCGCGGGCCGACGCCGCCCCGGTGCTCAAGGGCAAGACCTTCAGCTACGTCTACGGGGAGGCCACGGGGCTGTCGGTCTACCTCCCCGGCGACTCCCGCGTCGACATGCTGCACGACCTCGGGATGGTCGACTCCCCCGGCGTGACGACCCTGGCCGGCACGACGACGGAGTTCTACACCGAGGTCGCCAAGGAGCGGACCCTCGACGTCGCGGCCGACGTCATCGTGGGCTACGGCGGGCTCACCCGGGCCGAGCTGGTGGCGGACCCCGTGTTCGCGACGATCCCCGCGGTCGCCTCCGGCGCCGTGGCGTGGCTGGAGGACCAGACGCTCGTGGCCGCGACCTCCGCGACGGTCCTGAACCTGCCGTGGCAGCTCGACCGGCTCGTGCCCCTGCTGTCGGCGGCCGCCGAGAAGTCCCCCGCCTGAGCACTAGGGTCGGCGCGGTGACGACCGAGACGCCGCGCCGCCCCACCGCCCTCGACGCCGTCGCCGAGGGGCACCTGGAGCGGACGCTGCGGCTGCAGCCGGCGCTGGCCCTGTCGCTGGGCGCGGCCGACGTCGCCGACGGGCTCGGCGACCGCTCCCCCGACGGCCTCGCGGCCGTCGCCGACGTGGCGCGCGCGACGCTGCGGGCCGTGGACGCCACCCCGGTGGCCGACGACGTCGACCGGGTGACCGCGGCCGCGCTGCGCGAGCGCCTGGGCCTCGAGGTCGCCCTGCACGACGCCGGCGAGACGGTCGGGGACCTCAACGTCATCGCGAGCCCCCTGCAGGACGTGCGGATGGTCTTCGACCTGCTGCCGACCGCGACCGCGGTGGACTGGGCCGACGTCACCGCGCGGCTGGCCGCGGTCCCGGCCGCGGTCGGCGGCTACGTCGAGAGCCTGCGCGCCGCGGCGGCCGCGGGCCGGGTCGCGCCCGTGCGCCAGGTCGAGGCCTGCGCCCGCCAGGCCGCGGCCCACGCGGCCGCCGACGGGTTCTTCGCCACGTTCGCGGCGGGCCGCGGCGAGGCCGCCGAGGGCGCGGCCCGCGAGGCCGCCGCGGCCTACGACGCGCTCGCGCAGGTCCTGCGCACCGAGCTGCTGCCGCTCGCCCCGGCGGCCGACGCCGTGGGCCCCGAGCGCTACCGGCTGCTGTCGGAGCACCACGTGGGCGCCCGCGTCGACCTCGCGGAGACGTACGCCTGGGGCCTGGAGGAGGTCGCGCGGCTGCGGGCGGAGATGGCCGGCGTCGCCGCGGAGATCACCGGTTCGCGCGACGTCGCGGCCGCCACCGCCGCCCTGGACGCCGACCCCGCCCACCGCATCGAGGGGGCGGAGGCCTTCCGGGCCTGGATGCAGCAGCGCTCCGACGAGACCGTCGCGGCGCTCGCGGGCACGCACTTCGACATCCCCGAGCAGATCCGCACGCTGGAGTGCCGCATCGCCCCGACCACCGACGGTGGCGTCTACTACACCGGCCCGAGCGAGGACTTCCGCCGTCCGGGCCGCATGTGGTGGGCGGTCCCCGCGGGGCAGACGGTGTTCTCCACGTGGCAGGAGGCGACCACGGTCCACCACGAGGGCGTCCCCGGGCACCACCTGCAGATCGGCCAGACCGCCGTGCGCAGCGAGGTCCTCAACCGCTGGCGGCGGTCGCAGGCCAGCCTGGTCTCCGGCCACTGCGAGGGCTGGGCCCTCTACGCCGAGCGGCTCATGCAGTCGCTGGGGCACCTGCGCACCCCGGGCGAGGTCCTGGGGATGCTCGACGGGCAGCTGCTGCGCGCGGGGCGGGTCGTGCTCGACATCGGGATCCACTGCGGGTTCGACGCCCCGGCGGAGGCCGGCGGGGGCCCCTGGACCTACGCGTCGGCGTGGGCCTACCTGGGGTCCGTGTCCTCCTGGCACCCCGACCAGCTGCGCTTCGAGCTCGACCGCTACCTCGGCTGGCCCGGGCAGGCGCCGAGCTACAAGGTCGGTGAGCGGCTGTGGACGTCGGTGCGGGCCCAGGTCGAGGCCGCCGAGGGCGCCGCCTTCGACGCCGTGGCCTTCCACCGCCGCGCCCTCGACCTCGGCTCCGTGTCCCTGGACGTCCTGCGCTCCGCGCTGCTGCCCGGTTGACGGCGGGGAAGCGCGGCTGACGGCGAGGCAGCGCGGCCCGGGTGGGACACTGCGCGCGTGCCGACGTTCGTGCTCGCCTCCGCCTCCCCCGCC
>NZ_JAAALN010000221.1 GCF_009906795.1 Kineococcus siccus | reverse complement strand
CCCCCGTCCGGCGCCCCGCCCTCACCACCCCACCGGCCCCGCGCCGGCGCTGGATCACCACGGCGGTCGGCGTCGTCCTCATCGCGGTCATGCTGTTCCCCGTCTACTGGATGGTGAACGCGAGCCTGCAGCCGGCGGGCAGCATCCTCGACGCGCCGTGGTTCCCGTTCCAGCCCGACCTCGCCGGCTACCGGACCGCCGTCGCCGACCAGGGCCGCAACCTCGTCACGAGCCTGGTCATCTCGGCGGGGTCGGTCGTGGTGTGCCTCCTGGTCGCGACGCCCGCGGCCTACGGCCTCGCGCAGCTGAAGCTGCCCGGCGGGAACCTGTTCCTCTTCGGGGTGCTCGTCACCCAGATGGTGCCGGGCATCGTCGTCGCCAACGCCCTGTACAGCGCCTACAACGACCTCGGGCTGCTGGACAGCGCCGTCGGGCTCGTCCTCGCCGACGCGACCCACGGCATCCCCTTCTCCATCCTCATCATCCGCGCCTTCATGGAGGCCATCCCGGTGGAGATCACGGAGGCCGCGCGCATCGACGGCGCGTCGCGCTTCCGGGCCTTCCGCTCGGTGGTCGTGCCGGTCGCCTACAACGCGCTCATCACGGCCGGGCTGTTCACCTTCCTCTTCAGCTGGAGCGACTTCCTCTTCGCCCTGACCCTGACGACGACCGACGACCTCAAACCGATCACCCTGGGCATCTACCAGTACCTCGGCGTCCAGACGAGCCAGTGGCCCGCCACGATGGCCACCGCGGTGCTCGCCTCCGTCCCCGCCGCCGTCCTGCTCGTGGCCGCCCAGAAGTACGTCGCGGCCGGCGCCACGGGCGGTGCGGTCAAGTGAGCGGCACTGCCCTCCCCTGACGTCCGCGCCGGGTAAGGTCTGTCGCCTGCCGGTGCCCCGCACCGGCAGGCGACACACAGCGGCACGACCGGTCGACGACGTCCGTGGGCCCTGGCGAGGAGGACACCGTGCGGAGCACCAGCGAGCCACTGCTCGTGGAGGTGGCGGCGACGGGGAACATGACGGACTGCGTCGTGGACACCGCCCGCGAGGCACCGGACCACGTGAGCATCAGCACCCGGACCGCGGACGGCACGTGGCGGGACACGACCTCGGTGGAGTTCCTCGCCGCGGTGCGGGGCCTCGCCAAGGGGCTCGTCGCCGCGGGCGTCGAGCCGGGCGACAAGGTCGCCCTCATGTGCCGCACCCGCTACGAGTGGACGCTCGCCGACGTGGCGACCTGGTTCGCCGGAGCGGTGACCGTCCCCGTCTACGAGACCTCCTCGGCCGAGCAGGTCGCGTGGATCCTCTCCGACTCCGGTGCCGTCGCCTGCCTGGTCGAGACGCCGGAGAACGCGGCGTGCGTCGCCTCGGTCCGCGGCGAGCTCCCGGGCCTGCGCGACGTCTGGACCATCGACTCCGGCGCGGTCGAGGAGCTGACCGCCGCGGGCGCCGAGGTCGAGGACGAGCAGCTGGAGCGCGCGCGCACGTCGGCGGGTCCGCACGACCCGGCCACGATCATCTACACCTCGGGCACGACGGGCCGCCCCAAGGGCTGCGTGCTCTCGCACAGCAACTTCCGCGACCTCTCGCTCAACGCGCGGGACGCGCTGCCGGAGATCCTCCAGCGGGGCGACGCGGCGACGCTGCTCTTCATCCCGCTGGCGCACGTCTTCGCGCGCTACATCCAGTGCCTGTGCCTCGTCAGCCGCGTCCGGATGGGCCACACCGCCGACCCCAAGGACCTGCTGCCCGACCTGGCCGGCTTCCGCCCCACCTTCATCCTCGCCGTGCCGCGCGTCTTCCAGAAGGTCTACAACGGCGCCGAGCAGAAGGCCGCCGCGGGCGGCAAGGCCAAGGCGGCCATCTTCGCGGCCGCGTCCCGCACCGCGATCGCCCACTCCCGCGCCCAGGACGCCGGCGGCCCCGGGGTCGCGCTGCGCGCGCGGCACGCGCTGTTCGACCGCCTCGTGTACGCGAAGATGCGCGACCTGCTGGGCGGTCGCGTGCGCTTCGCGGTCTCCGGCGGCGCGCCCCTGGGCGAGCACCTGGCCCACTTCTTCCGCGGTGTCGGGCTCGTCGTGCTGGAGGGCTACGGCCTCACCGAGACGACGGCCCCGCTCGCCGTCAGCCGGCCGTCCCGGCTGCGCATCGGCACCGTCGGGCCGCCGCTGCCGGGCACCGAGCTGGCGATCGCGGAGGACGGCGAGATCCTCGCGCGCGGCATCGGGGTCTTCTCGGAGTACCTGCACCGCCCGGACGACACGGCCGCCTCGATCGTCGACGGCTGGTTCCACACGGGCGACCTCGGCGACATCGACGCCGACGGGTACCTGCGGATCACGGGGCGCAAGAAGGAGATCATCGTCACGGCGAACGGCAAGAACGTCGCGCCGGCGCCCATGGAGGACCGCCTGCGCGCCCACACGCTGGTGTCGCAGTGCGTCGTCGTGGGCGACCAGCGCCACTTCATCGGCTGCCTCGTCACCCTCGACGCCGAGTCGCTGCCGTCCTGGGGCGCCAACCACGGCAAGCCCGGCCTCGACGTCGAGCGGGCCCGCCAGGACCCGGACGTGCTCGCGGAGCTGCAGCGCGCCGTCGACGCCGTCAACGGCACCGTGAGCCGCGCCGAGTCGATCCGGAAGTTCCGCGTGCTGCCCGGGGACTTCACGATCGAGAACCAGTACCTGACGCCCTCGCAGAAGGTGAAGCGGACCGAGGTCCTCAAGGACTTCGCGGCCGACGTCGAGGCGATCTACGCCCCGTGACCCGCCGCTCGGCCACCGCGCTCCTCGCGTGGTGGGTGCTGCTCGCCCTGGCGACCCACAGCGTGGTCCGCTACCGGTGGTGGCTCGTCGCCGGCTACGTCCTCGTCGCGGCCGTGGTCGTCGCCCTCGCGGTGACGAGCCCGGACGACCGCGCCGAGGGCCGGGCCGCCGACCCGCCGGCGCCCGGGCGGGCGGCAGGCGGGCGGCGGGACGCGGTGCGGCGGGCGGTGGTGCGCGCCGGGCCGCTCGGCCCCGTCGTCGCCGTCCTGGTCCTCACCGCGCTCACGCACCTCGCGGTCCCCGCGTTCACCTACGTGAGCGCGTCGACCCTGCTGGCGGTCCAGGTCGCGCTCGCGGCCGCCGCGCTGCTCGCGGCGCTGCTGCTCCTCCTGCCCCGGCGCCGGGCCGGCGGCGCGGCGCTCGCCGTCGCCGTGGCCGCCTCGGCCGGGACGTCGGCCGCCGTGGTGGTGGGCGACCCCGCCCCGCGCATCGACGTCTGGGTGATCCTGCAGCAGGCCGCGGACGGCATGGCCGAGGGCCGCTCGATGTACGCCCAGGTCTGGCGCGGCTCCCCCGGGATCACCGACGCCTTCGCCTACCTGCCGTGGACGGCTGTGCTCACCGCACCGGGCCGCTGGATCGCGGGTGACGTGCGGTGGGCGGTCGCGGTGCTGCTCCTCGTCACGGCGCTGCTCGTCGCGGCGACCGGGCGCTGGCGGCGGCCCGCGGTCGGCGCGGCGGCGCTGCTGCTGCTCTCGCCCGGCACGAGCACCCTCGTCGAGCAGGCGTGGACGGAGCCGACCGTCCTGGTCGGGCTCGCGGCGTGGGCGCTGCTGGTCGCGCGGGAGCGGGCCTGGTGGGCCGTCGTGCCGCTCGCCGTCGCCCTGGCGTCGAAGCAGCACGTCGTCCTGCTGCTGCCGCTGCTGGCGGTCTGGCCGCGGTTCGGGCTGCGCCGCACGGCCGTCGCGACGGTCGGCGCCGGGCTGCTGGTCGCCCCCTGGCTCCTCGCCGGCCTGCGCGACTTCCTGCACGACACCGTCTCGACCATGCTCGACCTGCCCCCGCTGCGCTTCGCCGACACCCTCTACACCGCGCTGCTCAACGAGACCGGCGTGCAGCTGCCGTTCGCGGTCGTCGGGGCGCTCATCGGGGGGGTCCTCGTGCTGGCGGTGGTCCGGCTGCGCCGGCACCCCGTCGGGCTGCCCGGGCTGCTGACGTGGTGCGCCGCGGTCCTCCTGGTCGCCAACCTCGTCAACAAGCAGGCGTTCTACAACCAGTACTGGCTGGTCGGCGCGCTGCTGTTGACCGCGGTGGCCGCGCGCGCCGGGCAGCGGGCTCCGGGGCCGGAGGAGGTCAGGACGCCCGGTGCGGTGCCGGGGCGTCCTCGACGTCCCGGCCGTCGAGCAGGTCGTGCAGCCGCTGCGCCTGGCGCGCCCAGCCCCAGCGCTCGCTGACCCACGCCCGCCCCCGCTCGCCGAACCGGCGTGCGGTGGCGCGGTCGAGCAGCAGGGCGCTCACGCGGTCGGCGACGGCGGCGACGTCGCGGCCGTCGACCACGTACCCGTTCTCCCCGGCCAGGACCGCGTCGGGAGCCCCCCCGGAGTCGCCCGCGACCACGGGCAGCCCGCACGCCGCGGCCTCGAGGTAGCAGATGCCGAGCGCCTCGGGCTCGAGCCCGGCGAGGCGCGTCCGGGTCGGCATGCAGAAGACGTCCCCCGCGTCGTAGTGCGCCGGCGTCGACGACCACGGCACCGACCCGGTGAGGACCACGTCGTCGGTCAGGCCCAGCTCGGCGACGAGCCGCTCGATCCGCGGCCGGTGGGGGCCGTCCCCGACGACGAGCAGGGCCGCGCCCGGCACCGCGCGGCGGATGGCCGGCATGGCCCGGACGAGCACGTCCTGACCCTTGCGGGCCACGAGCCGGGACACGCACACCACGACCGGGCGGTCTCCCAGGCCCAGCGCGCGGCGCACCTGCTCGCCCCCGCAGCCCGGGTGGAAGACGGTGTCGTCGACGCCCGGGGTCAGCTGGCGCATGCGCGCGCGGGCCGCGGCGGACAGCGGCCGCTCGATGCGCGAGCGGCACCAGGGCCCGAGGTAGGTCAGCGTGTCGGTCGCCTCGCCGATGCGCCGCAGCGCACGGCGCGAGCCCGGCAGCGTCGACCACCACACCTCGTGGCCGTGCGTCGTCGCCACGGCCCGCCGGACCCCGGCGCGGCGCAGGCCGGGAGCCAGCAGGCCCAGCGGCGCCGCCGCGCCGAACCACACCCGGTCGCAGCCGTGCGCGCGTGCGGTGGCGGCGACGCGCCGGGCGACGGCCGGGGTCGGGACCAGCAGCGGCGAGGGGTCCCGCACGACGTGCACGCCGAGCGCCGCGAGCTCGGCGTCGACCGCGGCGCTGCCCGCCTGCCGCGCGGTGTGCACGACGACGGCCGGGCCGGCCTGCCCCGCACCGTCGAAGGCCGCACCGTGCTGCGCCGGCCGGGCCAGCGCGGGCAGCCGCCGCACGACCTCGAGCACGAAGGACTCGATGCCACCCGTGCGGGGCGGGAAGTCGTTGGTGACGACGAGCGTGCTCACGCCCCGATCATCCCGCCCGGCGGGCACCGCCCCTCACGACCAGCCGTCGAGCCCGCCGGTCACGTCGGCGACCCAGCGGCGGCGGACGTCGTCGAACGTCTCGCCGAACGCGCGGTAGCAGCCCTCGTCGAGGCGCTGGGCGGGCGGCGCGGCGGGCAGTCCGCCGCGCTCGGGGGCGGCGGCCAGCCCCCGGTAGAGCCCGGTGACCGCCTCGGCCGCGGTGCGCCGGGCGACCGACGTGACCAGCGTCCACGCGGCCGCGTACGCGATCTGCAGCTCGGTCGGGTCCGCGGCCCCGAAGGCGGCGTCGTCGGGCACGAGGACGGGCCGGCCCGCGGCGACCGCGTCGAGCAGCGGCCGGGCGAGCGCCGTGGCGTCGAGGTCCCGGCCCGCGCGCGCCGCGAAGTCGGCGTACCCCTCGACGAGCCAGCGCGGCAGGGCCCCCGCGGTCCGCACCGACGTCCCCGCGCGCGTCGCGACGTGCACCAGCTCGTGCGTCAGCGTGATCCGCCGGCCCAGCGGCGTCAGCCCGGGGAAGCGGGCCGGCTGCACGACGACGCGCACACCGGCCGGGAGCCCGTCGGGGAGGTCGGCCTCGACGCCGACCGCGAGGGCGTCGAGCGCCTCGACCGCCTCGGGGGCCACCCCCGCCAGCCGGGCCGCGTCCGCGGCCGTCGCGGGCACGACGACGGCGGTGGCGCGCGGCCAGTCGGTGCCCCACGCGGCGTCCACCCGCCGCGCGGCGTCGGCCAGGTCGGCGGCGAGCTCCGCGGCCAGTCCCGCCGTCTCGACGACGGCCGGGTCGGCGGCGGCGGGGTCACCGCCGGCGATCCGCAGCACCACGCCACGGGGACCGGTGCGGGCCTCGACGTCGCCCAGGTCCCACGGCTGCGGCGTCCCGGCGTCGGCGACCGGCGTGAGGACCCAGCGCCCGCCCTGCCGCGTGACGCCCGTGCGGGCCCGGGAGACCACCTCGCGGTCCTCCCCCACCACGCGCACGCGCAGCAGCAGGTCGGCCACGTGGTCCACGCCCGGCGCCCCGCCCGGCGTCAGCCCCGTGACGTCGGCCGCCCAGGCCGCGACACCCGCGACCGCGGCCCGGGCGTCGCTGCGGCGCAGCCGGTCCAGGTCCTCGGGCGTCCCGACCACCTCCGACAGCGCACCGGCGCCCGCGACGAGGGCCTGACCGCGCCGCCGCAGGAGGGCGGCGACGTCGTCGGCCGTGGGCGCGTCCGCGCCGCCGGCCGCGGGCGAGGACGCCCCGGGGGCGGACGCACGGGCGTCCGGGGCCGGCACCGGTGG
>NZ_JAAALN010000220.1 GCF_009906795.1 Kineococcus siccus | reverse complement strand
GCGCCGATCGTCCACCGCTACCTCGTCGCCTACCCCGACGACCAGTGGCAGGTCGACCTCGAGGTCTACCGCGAGGCCGGGCGCAGCCTGCTCATCGGCCGGCCCGTGTACCTCTTCGAGACCGAGGTGCCGCAGCTGCTGCCGTTCACCTACCCGACGTTCTCGGCCGTGCTGGCGGTCCCGCTGGCCCTCGTGCCGTTCGGCGTCGCCGGCTGGCTGTGGACGGCGTTCCAGCTGGCGCTGCTGTGGGTGACGGTGGGGGTGGCCTTCCGGCCGCTGCTGGAGCGCGCGGGGGCGCGCGCCGGGCTGGCCCAGGGGGCCGTGGCGGCCGCGTGCGTGTGGATCTCCCCGGTGGGGGAGGGCATCCGCTTCGGGCAGGTCAACGCCGTCCTCGTCGCGCTGTGCCTGCTGGACCTCGTCCGCGGCCGCGACGGCATCACCGTCGCGGGCCGCCACGTGCGCTGGCCGCGCGGGACCCTCGTCGGGCTCGCCGTGGCGATCAAGCTGACGCCGGGCGTCTTCCTCATCCACTTCGCGATCACGCGGCAGTGGCGGGAGCTGCGCAACGCCGTCGCCGCGGCCGTCGCCGTGACGCTCGGCACCTTCCTGCTCGCGCCCGAGGCGTCCGCGGAGTACTGGACGTCGGCGCTGCTGTCCTCCGACCGCCTCGGCCCCAACGCGGGCTCGTCCAACCAGTCGCTGCGCGGCTTCCTGCTGCGCCTGTACCTCTCCGACGGCCTCACGCAGGTGCTGTGGCTCGTGCTGGCGGCCACCGCGGCGGTCCTCGGCTACGGCGTCGCGCGGGCGATGTTCCGCCGCGGCTCGCTCGTCGGCGAGGCCGCGGCCTGCGGCATGGTCGCGATCCTCATCTCGCCCGTCTCGTGGCTGCACCACCTGCACTGGGGCGTGCTGGTGCTGGCCGCGGTGGTGAGCGACGGCCGGGTCCGGCGCCGGGTGGTCGTCGCCGCGGTGCAGCTCGCCGCGCTGTGGATCGCCTGGCCGTGGCTGGGGGCGAACCTGCTCGCGTCGCCGTCGGTGCCCACGGTCGTGGCGCGCGTCGTGCAGAACGGCGACCTGTGGTGGGCGATCGCGGCGCTGGTGGTGCTGCACCGGGTGGTCGGGCCTCGTCCGGGGTCACCCGAACAGCCCAGCGGGGGGCTTGACGAACCAGGGACACGCCGGTCGCCAATCACAGCCCGTGACTAAATCGTCGCTTAGCGTTTAAGGTTTGGACCTCCGGGGCAAAGACGGCGCACGACGGAGTGCCGTCAGCACCACTGAGGGGGAGCCGTGAACGACACGACACGTGGACTGCGACCGACCGTGGACGCCTGGGAGTGGCAGCTGGCCGGCTCCTGCCGCGACGCCGACCCCGAGCTGTTCTTCCACCCCGAGCTCGAACGGGGCGCCGCGCGCCAGCACCGCGACGCCGCGGCGCTCGCGGTCTGCGCCGAGTGCCCCGTGCTGCGGCAGTGCCGCGAGCACGTGCTGCGGCACAAGGAGAGCTACGGGGTCTGGGGCGGGCTGACCGAGGAGCAGCGCGAGAGCGCCTGGAACGAGCGGCGCCTGCGCCGGGCCAGCTGAGCGCTGCGGCGGACGGGGGACCCCGGCGGCGGCCGGGCCCCGCCGCCGAGGTCGCGGGCTACTGTGCTCGACCGTGCCCGTGACCCCGCCGCCGCCGCCCGCACCGACCGCCCTGCGGTACGCGTTCTTCGGGCCGGTGGGCACGTTCTCGGAGGCCGCGCTGCGCACCGTGGTGCCGACCGCCCCGGCCGAGGCGATGGCGAGCGTGGACGCCACCATCGAGGCCGTGCGCGCGGGCCGCGCGGACGTCGGGTGCGTGCCCATCGAGAACTCCGTCGAGGGCGGGGTCCCCGCGACGCTGGACGGCCTCGCGGCGGGGGAGCCGCTCGTGGTCGTCGCCGAGGTGGTCCTGGCCGTGAGCTTCGTGCTCGCCGTCCGCCCCGGCACGGCGCTCGCCGACGTGCGCACCGTGAGCACCCACTCCCACGCCTACGCCCAGGTGCGCAAGTGGCTGCACGCCCGGGTGCCGGGCGTGCAGTACGTGCCGGCCACCTCCACGGCGGCCGCCGCCGAGGCCCTGGCGCGCGAGGTCGCCGAGGGTGTCCCGGCCGGGTTCGACGCCGCGATCTGCGCGCCGTTCGCGGCCCGCCGCTTCGGGCTGGAGGTCCTGGCCGAGCGCATCGAGGACCGGGCGGGGGCGCAGACCCGGTTCGTCCTGCTGTCGCGGCCCGGCGTCGGGCCCGCTCCGGCCCCGACCGGTGACGACAAGACCTCCCTCGTCGTCTTCCTGCGCGAGGAGCGGCCGGGCGCCCTGGTGGAGGCGCTCGAGCAGTTCGTCACGCGCGGCATCAACCTCACGCGCATCGAGTCGCGGCCCGCGGGCGACGCCCTGGGCCGCTACTGCTTCTCGATCGACTGCGACGGCCACGTGGGCGACGCCCGGGTCGGCGAGGCGCTCATGGGCCTGCACCGCGTGTGCGAGAGCGTCCGCTTCGTCGGCAGCTACCCCCGCTCCGACGGCGGGCACGCCGTGACGGGCAACGGCCCGAGCGACGAGGCGTTCGCCGCGGCCCAGGCGTGGCTCGACCGGCTGCGGGCCGGCGCGGCCGGCTGACGCGCGCCGGCGCGCCCCGCGTGATCACCAGGGGTGTTCACGCAGGACGGTGAGCGTTACCGTGCACCTGATGTCTTCTAGATCATCCGTTCAGACCATCTAGAGGCTGGTGGTGTGACCCGATGACTGCACCGTGTCTGACGTGACGAGCCGAGCGCGGCCCCGGCGGGAGTGGCCCCCGCGGCCGACCCGGCGGACCGCCGGCATCCCCCTGGCCGCCGCCGCCCTTGCCGTCGCCGTGCTCACGGCCGTGGCCCTGGCCGTGCTCGCGCCCGCGGACAGCGCCGTGGTCCCCGTGCTCGTGGTCGTCCTGGTCCTCGTCCTCATCGGCACCCCCGCCCTGCTCGTGCCCGCCCTGCTCGACGAGGGTCGCCGGCGCAGCACGCGCGACGGCGTCCTCGACGTGGCCAACCGCGCCGGCCTCGCCGAGGAGTGCGCGGGCTGGCTGACGTCGCTCGCGGGCTACGACACCGCCGCGACCGTCGTCGTCGTGCACTTCGACGACCTGCGCGACCTGCGCCTGGCCCTCGGCGCGGACTCCGCGCGCGAGCTGCTGGCGGAGGCGGCCCGCCGCCTCGAGCGCCTCGAGGGGGCCGTCGTCGCGCGCATCGACCACGACTCCCTGGCCGTCGTGCGCCCCGTGCCCCTGGGCTACCGCGACACCGACGACGGCCTCAGCCTCGGCGAGCGGGAGGGCCGCGCCGTGCGGGCCGTGCTCCAGCCCCCCGTGCGCCTCGCCGCGCGCGGGCTCGAGGTGCGCCCCGAGACGAGCGCGGGCGTCGCGTGCGTCCCCGACCACGGCACCGACCTCGAGGAGCTGCTCGCCGCCGCCGACGTCGCGCTCGTCACGGCCGCCGCCGCCCCCGCCCGCGTCGCGGTCGCCGAGGGCGCCGCCGTGCTGGACGTCGAGGCGCTCGCGCTGCACGCCCAGCTGCCGGCGGCCATCGCCGACGGGCAGCTGCGCGTGCACTACCAGCCGCTGGTCGCGGCCGGCGGCGGCCGCCTCACGGGCGTCGAGGCCCTCGTGCGCTGGCAGCACCCCGAGCGCGGCCTGCTCGGCCCCGGCGCGTTCGTGCCGCTGGCCGAGCGCAGCCAGGCCATCCTCGGCCTCACCGAGTGGGTGCTGCGGACCGCCGTGGCCCAGACCGCGGCCTGGCGCGCCGCGGGGCACGACCTGGGTGTCTCCGTGAACGTCGCCGCACCCGTGCTGGGCGAGGAGTCCTTCCTGGGCACGGTGCAGGACGTCATCGCCGCCTACGAGCTGCCGCCGTCCGTGCTCACCCTGGAGGTCACCGAGAGCGCCCTGCTCGAGGACCCGCACCGGGCCGCGGAGCTGCTGGCCGCGCTGCGGGCCGCCGGTGCCCGGATCTCCCTCGACGACTTCGGCACGGGCTACACGTCGCTGACGATGCTGCGCTCCCTCGACGTCGACGAGCTGAAGATCGACCGCACCTTCGTCGACGCGGCCCCGCGGGCCGCCTCCGACGCCGCCATCGTGCGCGCCCTCGTCGACCTCGGGCACCGCCTGAGCATGGAGGTCGTGGCCGAGGGCGTCGAGGACGCCCGCACCGCCGACCTCGTGACGCGCCTGGGCGTGGACGTGCTGCAGGGCTTCCACTTCGCCCGGCCCGTGCCCGCGGACGAGCTGCTCACGGTGCTGCGCGCCGCGCAGCCGCGCGCGGTGCCCGCGGCACGGGGCGCCGTGCCCGCCGAGGAGGAGCAGCGGCTCGCGGCCGTGCGCCACGTCGTGCCGCTCATCGGGGCGTCCCAGCCGTTCTTCGACACCCTCGCCGCGCTCGCGGCCGCCGTCTGCGACGTCCCCGTCGGGGCGGTCACGGTCGTCGACGAGGAGCGGGTGCGCGTCCTCGCGGGCTGGGGCGACCCGGGCGCGGGCGGGCCGCGCGCCGAGCTGCCCTGCTCCCGCGCCGTGCTCGGCCGCGGCGTCCTGGAGGTCCCCGACCTCCTGCTCGACCCGCGGTGGGCCGACGGGGCCGCGAGCCGCGGCGGCATGCGGTTCTACGCCGGGGCCCCGCTCGTGGACCCGCGCGGGCGGGTGCTCGGCGTGCTGTGCGTCTCCGCGCCCGAGCCCCGGCAGCTGCTGCCGCGCCAGCGCGAGGAGCTCGTCGCCCTGGCCTCGCTCGGGGTGGAGCACCTGCAGGGCGCCGAGGCCGCCTCGGTCCTGCCGAAGCTGCAGGCGCTGCTGCAGGCCATGCCCGAGCTGGACCGGGCCGAGCGCCGCGGGGAGCTGCTGGAGTCCCTGGCCGACGCGTCGATCGACCTGCTCGGCGCGGACGTCCTGCTCGTCACCGGGCCGACCGAGCCCGACGGCGGGGCGTGGGGGCTGCTCGCGCAGCGGGGGCTGCCCGTAGACGCCTCCGAGTTCGTCATCGAGGTCGGTGACCTCAGCGGGGTCGCCCGGGCGATCCGGACGCAGCGCCCGGTCTGGGTGCCCGACACCGTGACCAGCTCGGTCCTCGACGCGGCGCACGTGCAGCGGCTGGACGCGGCGACCGTGCTCGTCGTCCCCGTGGTCACGGCCACCGGCGCGGAGTGGGTGCTCAGCGCCGTGTGGCAGACGCCGGCCCCCGACCTGCCCGCCGCGCTGCGCGACGGGGCCGTGGCCCTCGCCTCGCGCGCGGCCCGCCAGCTCGACCGCGCGTCGCTCACGACGGTCCCGCTCGCCGTCCCCTGACCCCGTCCGGCGAGCGGGCGGGGTCAGGGGATCGTGGGCGTGCGGACCAGCAGGACGCCCGCCTGGACCTCCATGCGCAGCCGGCGGGCCGGTCCGATGGGGTCGCCGTCCAGCTGCACCTCCTGCGGCTGCTCGCACCACAGCTCGACGCTGCGCCCGCGCGAGTGCTGCACGCGGCGCTGGCCCTTGCGGTCGCGCGTGAGGATCGCGAAGAACACCTCGCCCCAGCCGATCCCGCCGCGCGGCGACAGCACCACGGCGTCGAGGTAGCCGTCGTCGATGCGCGCGTCGGGCATGAGGACCAGGTTCTTGGTGAGCTTGCCGCAGTTGCCGACGATGATGCCGCGCGTGCGGACGTGGGTGGTCTCGTCGCCGACGCGCATCCGCACCTTGGCCTGCGGGCCCCACAGCGCCCGCGCCCCCGAGACGACGTAGGCGCCGTAGCCGAGGGTGCGCTTGAGGCGGTCCTCGACGCCGGCCATCATCGCGGCGTCGAAGCCGAGGCCGGCCATGACGAGGAACAGGTGGCGCTCGGGCTCGCGGTCGCGGCCCGTGCGGTCCACCTCCAGCCAGCCCACGTCGATGGGGTGGTCGGGCGCGGAGAACGTGACGTCCAGCGCGCGGGCGAGGTCCGTGTGGGGAAGGTCGAGGTTGCGCGCCAGCAGGTTCCCCGTCCCGGCCGGCAGCAGGCCCATGGGCACGCCCGTGTCCGTCATCGACTCGGCGACCGCGCGCACGGTGCCGTCGCCGCCGCACGCGAGCACGATGTCGACGCCCTCGGCGATCGCCTCGCGGGCCTGCGCCCCGCCCGTCTCCTCGGGGGTCGTCTCGTACCAGAGGGGGTCGGCCCAGCCGTGCGAGCGGAACGCCGCCGCGACGTAGGCCTGCCGCCGGCGCTGCGCCTCCTCGTCGAGGTCCGCGAACTTCGTCGGGTTGACCACGATGCCCGCCCGCCGCAGCCCGGTGGCGGGGTCGGTGGCCTGCGCCGCGGGCGTCCCGGCGAGGTGCGCGGCCGCGACGACGCGGTCGTGCGCGTGCGCCCGCTTCTCGCGCACCAGGAGTCCCGAGACCAGGAGCAGCAGCACGGCCAGGACGACCACGACGACGCTCGAGTCCAAGATCTCCGCGGCCGTCATCCGGCCACGGTAGCCGGGTGGCGGCCCCGGTCCCTGCCGCCCCCGCGCCCGCCGGCGGCGGCCCGCTGGGCGGAACGGGTGGTGCGAGGGGGCCGTGCCGGTGACGCGGGCCCGGCCGGGCTCGCGTCGCGGGTCCCGGCTGCCGATCAGCGGGTGCGCGCCCTCGCGCGCCCGACCTCCGAGGAGCCCCCGTGCCC
>NZ_JAAALN010000021.1 GCF_009906795.1 Kineococcus siccus | reverse complement strand
TCCCCGGGGTCCGGGGCGCGGACGTCGTCGTGGTCGGGGCGGGCGTGTCGGGGCAGAACGCGGCGCAGATCGCGCTGGGCATGGGCGCCGAGGTCACCGTCCTGGACCTGTCCATCCCCAAGCTGCGCGAGGTCGACGCGCGCTTCGGCGGCGCCGTGCGCACCATCGCGTCGAACGCGTTCGAGCTCGCGCGCGCCGTCCGCAGCGCCGACCTGGTCGTCGGGGCCGTGCTCGTCCCGGGGGCGCGCGCTCCCAAGCTGGTCAGCAACGAGCTCGTCGCGCAGATGCGGCCGGGGTCGGTGCTCGTCGACATCGCCATCGACCAGGGCGGGTGCTTCGAGGACTCGCGGCCGACGACCCACGACGACCCGACCTTCGCGGTGCACGGGTCCGTCTTCTACTGCGTGGCCAACATGCCGGGCGCCGTCCCGCACACCTCGACCTACGCGCTGACCAACGCGACGCTGCCCTACGTCGTGAAGCTGGCCCGGCACGGCTGGAAGCCCGCGCTGAACGCCGACCCGGCGCTGGCCGCCGGGTTGTCCGCGCACGCCGGGCACCTCACGAGCCCCGAGGTCGCTGCGGCGCACGGGCTCACGGCGATGTCGCTGCAGGACGCGCTCGCCTCCTGACGGGCGGGCGGGTCAGGTGGGGCGGCCTGCCCGCATCTCGGCGACGAGGGAGTCGACGACGGCGACGAGCGGGTCCTCGGCGGTGGCGGCCGCCACCGCGCGCTGGCGCTGGTAGCTCGCCCCGCGTCCCGGGATCTGCGCGACGAGCGCGAGGTCGTCGGCGCAGTGCAGCCGGGCCGCGACGGGTTCCAGCCGGTTCAGCAGCTCGGTGAGGTCGTCGGTGACGAGCCGCTCGGCGCCGGCCGCGGAGACGATGACCTCGGCGTCGAGGCCGTAGCGCGCGGCCCGCCACTTGTTCTCCTGCACGTGCCACGGCGGCATGGTGGGCAGCGTCTCGCCCGCCTCGAGGCGGTCGTCGAGGTGCACGACGAGGCAGTGCACCAGGGCGGTGAGGGCCCGCAGCTCCTGCAGCGTCGGGGTCCCGTCGCAGACCCGCACCTCGATGGTGCCGAGCGTCGGGGAGGGCCGGATGTCCCAGCGCACGTCGCTCAGGCCGTCGATCACCCCCGTGACGAGCATGTCGTCGACGTAGGACTCGAACTCGCCCCACGCGCCGAACTGGAACGGCAACCCGGCCGTCGGCAGCTGCTGGAACATCAGCGCCCGGTTGCTGGCGTACCCCGTGTCGGTGCCCGTCCAGAACGGCGACGAGCCCGACAGCGCCTGCAGGTGCGGGTAGTAGTTGAGGAGGCTGTTCAGCAGCGGCAGCACCTTGTGCACCGAGTCGATCCCGACGTGCACGTGCACGCCCCAGATCAGCATCTGCCGGCCCCACATCTGCGTGCGCTCGATGAGCTCGGCGTAGCGGGGGCTCTCGGTGACCTGCTGCACGTCCCACTGGGCGAACGGGTGCGTCCCGCTGCACATGAGCTCCAGGCCCATCGGATCGGTGATCCGCCGGATGCCCCGCAGCGACTCGCTCAGGTCGTCCGCGGCCTCGGCGACGGTGTCGCAGATCCCCGTGACGACCTCGAGGGTGTTGCGCAGCAGCTCCTTCTGGACCTTCGGCCCGGCCGCCTCGTCCTCGGCGTGGACCGCGTCGATCACCTCCGCCGCGGAGGAGACCAGGTCCCGGCTCCGGCGGTCGACGAGGGCCATCTCCCACTCGACGCCGAGCGTCGGCCGGGGGGAGGACGCGAAGTCGATGCCCACGCCGACGATCAGACCACATGCGTCCCGCCCGGCGCGCGCTACCGTCCGGGCGTGAGCGGTGAGCAGCGCGAGGTGGACGTCGTCGTCGTCGGGGCCGGGGCGGTCGGGGAGAACGTCGCCGACCGCGCGGGGCGCGGCGGGCTGGACGTCGTGGTCGTCGAGGGGGAGCTGGTCGGCGGCGAGTGCTCGTACTGGGCGTGCATGCCCAGCAAGGCGCTGCTGCGCTCGGGGCACGCGCTGGCCGCCGCCCGGCGGCTGCCGGGCGCGGCGGAGGCCGTGACCGGGGGGCTGGACGCCGGGGCCGTGCTCGCGCGGCGCACGACCTTCACCCACGACTGGGACGACTCCTCGCAGGCGGACTGGGTCGCCTCCGCGGGCATGTCGCTCGTGCGGGGCACCGCCCGCCTCGTCGGTCCGCGCCGCCTGGAGGTCGAGACGGAGGACGGCCCGCTCACCCTCGTGGCCCGCCGGGCGGTCGTGCTGGCCACCGGCTCGGTGCCCGTGCTGCCCGACGTCGAGGGCCTGGCCACCGCGCGGCCGTGGACGAGCCGCGAGGCCACCAGCGCCGACGCCGTCCCGCCGCGCCTGGCGGTCGTGGGTGGCGGCGTCGTGGCCGTCGAGCTCGCGCAGGCGTACGCGCGGCTGGGCTCGACGGTCACGCTGCTCGTGCGCTCGACGCTGCTGCGCGCCTTCGAGGACTTCGCGGGCGAGGCCGTGGCGGAGGCGCTGCGCGCGGACGGTGTCGACGTGCGCCTGGGCGCGAGCCCGGCCTCCGTCTCCCGCACCGGCACCGAGGTGACGATCACCCTCGACGACGGCGCGACCGTGGTGGCCGAGGAGCTGCTCGTCGCCACCGGCCGCACGCCCGTGACGTCCGGGATCGGGCTGGAGACCGTCGGTCTGGAGGACGGCGGCCGGATCACCGTCGACGACTCCGGGCTCGTCCATGGCGTCGACGGCGCCTGGCTGTACGCCGTGGGCGACGTCACGGGCCGCGCTCCGCTGACCCACCAGGGCAAGTACGACGCCCGGGCGGCCGGTGACGCCATCGCGGCCCGCGCCGCGGGCGAGCTCGTCGGGGACGCGCCCGCGTGGTCGCGGTACGCGGGCACGGCGACGCGCACCGCGGTGCCGCAGGTCGTCTTCACCGACCCCGAGGTCGCGAGCGTCGGTCGGACCGAGCGGCAGGCGCGCGACGCCGGCCTCGACGTGCGGGTGGTCGACCAGGAGATCGGGGCCGTGGCCGGCGCGTCGCTCGTCGCGGACGGCTACGCCGGCCGGGCGCGGATGGTCGTCGACGAGCAGCGCGGCGTCGTCGTCGGCGTGACCTTCGTCGGCCAGGACGTCGCGGAGCTGCTGCACTCCGCCACGGTCGCGGTCGTCGGCGAGGTCCCGCTGGACCGGCTGTGGCACGCCGTGCCGAGCTACCCCACGATCAGCGAGGTGTGGCTGCGGCTGCTGGAGTCCTACGGCCTCTGACGGCGCGCCGCGGAGGACACTGCCGTCGTGACGACGATCGACGTGGACCCGGCGACGCTCCTGAGCATCGCGGAGGCGGCCGCGCGGCTGGGGCTGAGCACCTCCGCGCTGCGCTACTACGAGACCGAGGGCCTGATGCTGGAGGCGGTCGCGCGGACCACCGCCGGCCGGCGCCGCTACGCCCCGGACGACCTGCGCTGGATCGAGACCGTGCAGCGGCTGCGCGCGACGGGGATGCCGGTGCGCGAGGTCCGGGCGTACGCGCAGCTGTGCCGGGACGGGACGGGCAACGAGGCGCGCCGGCTCGAGGTGCTCCGCGAGCACCGCACGCGCGTCCTCGCCCAGCTCGCCGAGGTGACCGGCCACCTCGAGGCCATCACCGCGAAGATCGACGGCTACGAGGAGACGCGGGGGCTCTGGGGCGCCTCCGCTTGACTTCGAGCGCGCTCGACGTCGGACCGTGGTCCCATGACCACCCCCACCCTCTCCCACCGCACCCTCGGCAGCGCCGCGAACGGCACGGCCCTCGACGTCTCCGCCCTCGGCCTGGGCTGCATGGGCATGTCGGAGTTCTACGGCGCGGGCGACGAGTCCGAGTCGCTCGCGACGATCGCGGCCGCCCTCGACGCGGGCGTGACCCTGCTGGACACCGCGGACATGTACGGCCCGTTCACCAACGAGGAGCTCGTCGGGCGCGCCGTCGCCTCGCGCCGTGACGAGGTCGTCCTGGCCACCAAGTTCGGCAACGAGCGCCACCCCGACGGCACCCGCGGCATCAACGGCCGCCCCGGGTACGTCCGCTCCGCGTGCGACGCCAGCCTGCGCCGCCTGGGCGTCGACCACATCGACCTCTACTACCAGCACCGCGTCGACACCACCGTGCCCGTCGAGGAGACGTGGGGCGCCATGGGCGAGCTCGTCGCGGCCGGCAAGGTCCGCCACCTCGGCATCAGCGAGGCCGCGCCCGAGACGATCCGCCGCGCGCACGCGACGGCCCCGGTCACGGCCCTGCAGACGGAGTGGTCGCTGTGGACGCGCGACGTGGAGGAGGACGGGGTGCTCGCCACGGTGCGGGAGCTGGGCATCGGCTTCGTCGCCTACAGCCCGCTCGGCCGCGGGTTCCTGTCCGGCGCCATCACGGGCGTCGACGACCTGGCCCCCGACGACTTCCGCCGGAACAACCCGCGCTTCCAGGGCGAGAACCTGCGGAGGAACCTGCAGCTGGTCGACGAGGTCCGCACCCTGGCCGACGCCAGGGGCGCCACCCCGGGGCAGGTCGCGCTCGCCTGGCTGCTGGCCCAGGGGCCGGACGTCGTGCCGATCCCCGGCACCAAGCGGCGCAGCTACCTCGCGGAGAACGTCGCGGCGGCCGACGTCGAGCTCACCGCCGACGACCTCGCCCGGCTCGAGTCCGTCCTGCCCGTCGGCGCGGGCTCGGGCGACCGCTACCCGGACATGAGCAGCGTCCGGCGCTGACCGCGCACGGCCCGGGGACGCCTCAGAACTCCTGCGGGCCCGCGCCCGCCAGGTCCCGCAGGTCCAGGCGGCCCAGCGTGCGGGCCTGGGTCATGTACAGGCCCCGCCCGACGGGCGACAGCAGCGCGTCGTGGACCGGGAACCCGGCTCCGGCCCCGACCGCGCGGCAGAAGTCGATCATCTCCCGGCTCGCCGCCCACGGGGCGCTGAGCGGCAGCGCCAGGACGTCGACGCCCGCCGGGGCGGTGGCGTAGGAGTCGCCGGGGTGGAACAGCGACGGTTCCCCCTCGGCGCGCAGCACGAGCCCGACGTTGCCGATGCGGGGCACGTCGGCGTGGACGAGCGCGTGCTCGCCGCCGACGGCCTCGACCCGGACGCCGCCGACCTCGAGCACCTCGCCCGGGTGCAGCGGGGTGGCGCCGAGGCCCGCCTCGGCCAGCGACTCCGCCGTCGAGGGCTCCGCGCGCAGCAGGGCGCCGTCGTTCGCCTCCAGCAGCACGGGCAGGCGCTCGACGTCGAGGTGGTCGGGGTGGGCGTGCGTGACGAGCACGGCGTCGAGGTCCTCGAGCTCCTCGAACCCGTGGCTGAACGTGCCGGGGTCGACGAGGATCCGGGCCCCGGCGGTCTCCACGAGGATGCAGGCGTGTCCCAGGTGCGTGATGCGCATGCGCCCATGGTGGACCCGCCCCGGCCGAGATATATCCGCGGGGTTACCTGGACGAAACGAGCCCCTCCTAGCGTGGACGGCACGCCCCTCCCGTGCCACCGAGACGCAACCCAGGAGACCTCCATGGCTGACGTGAAGCGCGCCCCCGCCGAGGTCGCCGAGGCGCCCGGGCCCCGCGCCGGGACGGGGGTGGTGAAACCCGGCTACGACCCCTCGCTCGCGAACGAGGACCTGGCCCCGCTGGGCCGGCAGAACTGGAAGTCCTACAACTTCTTCGCGTTCTGGATGTCCGACGTGCACAGCGTCGGCGGGTACGTGACCGCCGGCAGCCTGTTCGCCCTCGGGCTCGCCGCGTGGCAGGTGCTGATCGCGCTGCTCGTGGGCATCGTCGTGGTCTACCTGCTGTGCAACCTCGTCGCGCGGCCCAGCCAGGAGACCGGCACGCCCTACCCGGTCGTCTCCCGCGTGACCTTCGGCGTCCGCGGCGCCAACGTGCCCGCCGTCATCCGCGGCCTCATCGCGGTGGCCTGGTACGGCATCCAGACCTACCTGGCGTCGAACTCCCTCGTCATCCTGGCGCTGAAGCTGCAGCCCGCGTGGGGTCCGTACGCGGAGGTGGAGCGCCACGGGTTCGCCGGCCTGAGCACCCTGGGGTGGGCGGCGTTCGGCCTCATGTGGGTCCTGCAGGCGGTCGTGTTCTGGCGGGGCATGGAGGCCATCCGCCGGTTCATCGACTTCTGCGGCCCCGCCGTCTACGTCGTGATGTTCGCCCTGGCCGCCTACCTCGTGGTGCGGGCGGGGCCGTCGAACATCGACCTCAACCTGGGCAGCATCACCCACACCGGCTGGGGCGCCGTGGGCATCATGGTCACGGCCGTGGCGCTGGTCGTCTCCTACTTCTCCGGGCCGATGCTGAACTACGGCGACTTCGCCCGCTACGGCCGCTCGATGGCCGACGTGAAGCGCGGCAACCTCCTCGGCCTGCCGCTGAACTTCCTGGTGTTCGCGCTCCTCGTCACCGTGACCGCCTCGGCCACCGTGCCCGTGTACGGGTCGATGATCACCGACCCGGTCGAGACCGTCGCCCGCCTCGACAGCACGACCGCCGTCGTCCTGGGCTGCCTCACCTTCGTCATCGCGACCATCGGGATCAACATCGTCGCGAACTTCGTCGCGCCCGCGTTCGACTTCTCCCACGTCAGCCCGCAGCGCATCAGCTGGCGGACCGGCGGGATGATCGCCGCGGTCGGGTCGGTGCTGCTGACGCCGTGGAACCTCTACAACAGCCCCGAGACGATCCACTACACGCTCGACGTCCTGGGCGCGTTCATCGGGCCGCTGTACGGCGTGCTCATCGCCGACTACTACCTCGTCAAGCGGCGCGCGATCGTCGTCGACGACCTGTACACGATGAGCCCGCGGGGCCGCTACCACTACCGCGCCGGCTGGAACCCCGTCGCCGTCGGCGCGGTCGTGGCCGGGGCCGCCCTCGCGCTCGTGCCGGTGCTGAGCCACCACACCACGACGGCCACGTTCAGCTGGTTCATCGGCGCGGGCGTCGGGTTCGCGGTCTACCTGCTGTTCCGCCGCTCGATCCCCGCGTCCGCGGACCTCACCGTCGTGCCGGGACCGCGGTGACCGCGCCCGGTCCGCCCGCGCACCTGCAGCTGGCCCCTCCCGCCCCCGCCCCGTCCCGCGACGGGGCGGGGGCGCCCCGCTGCACGGTCCTCGTCGTCAACGTCAACACCTCCGAGGCCGTGACCGCCACGATCCGGGCGAGCGCCGTCGCCGCCGCGGGGCCGGGCACCGAGGTGGTCGCCCTCACCCCGCAGTTCGGTCCCGCCTCGGTGGAGTCGAACTTCGAGAGCTACCTCGCGGCGGTCGCCGTCATGGACCGCGTCGCCACCTACGAGGGCCCCTTCGACGCCGTCGTGCACGCGGGGTTCGGCGAGCACGGCCGGGAGGGGCTGCAGGACCTGCTTGACGTGCCCGTCGTCGACATCACCGAGGCCGCGGCGCACACCGCCTGCCTGCTCGGCCGCACCTTCGGCGTCGTGACGTCGCTGGACCGGGCCGCGCCCGCCATCGAGGACCGGCTCCTGCTCGCGGGGCTCGCCGGCCGCTGCAGCGGGGTGCGCGCCGTCGACCTGCCCGTGCTGGACCTCGAGGCCGATCCGCGGGCCACCGCCGCGGCGTTCGTGGCGCAGGCCCGGCGCTGCGTCGAGGAGGACGGCGCCGAGGTCGTGTGCCTCGGGTGCGCGGGCCTGTCCGACGTCGCCGACGCCGTCCGCGACGCCCTCGACGTGCCCGTGGTCGACGGGGTCGCGGCCGCCGTGCGGCTCGCTGAGTCCCTCGTCGCGCTGGGTCTGCGCACGTCGAAGGTGCGCAGCTACGCGGCGCCGCGGCCCAAGCCGGTCGTCGGCTGGCCGCTCTCCCGGTGGCCCGGCGGACCGCGTCGAGCACGGGCCGGGGCGAGGCCGCCCCCGGCGCGCACCTCGACGTGGACGCTCTGGCCGCCCAGCACGACGTCAGCCGCATCCCGGTGCGCGAGGCCCTGATGACGCTCGTCGGCGAGGGCCTCGTCGAGCACCGGCCGCGCCGCGGGTACACGGTGTCCCGCCTCGCCGAGGGCGAGCTCGCCGAGCTGTTCGCGGTGCGCGGGACGCTGGAGCTCGCCGCGCTCGCGGTGGCCGTCGCGGTCGGCGGGGGAGAGGACGTGCGGCGCGCGCAGGCCGCGCACGAGGCGCTGGGCCGGGCGGTCGCCGCGGACGACGAGCGCGAGTACCACCGGCAGAGCCGCGCCTTCCACGTCGCCCTGACGCGGCCCTCGCGGATGCCCCGGCTGCTCGGCGTCTTCGACCGCGTGTGGGACCTCACCGAGCCGTACCGCCCCATGGAGGACCTCGGCCGGCAGGAGGCGGCGACCCTGCACGCCGAGCACTCCGCCATGCTGGCCGCGTTCGCCGCGGGCGACGCCGAGGCGCTGCTGGCCGTCGCGGCCGAGCACCAGAAGCACCTGTCGGACCGCGTGCGGACGCGGGCGTGGCCCGCCCCACCGCTGCCGGTCTCCCTGCGGCGGGCACGACGACGCGGACCCGGAGGCGAGGAGCAGCGGTGAGCAGCACGGAGGACGGACCCGCCGGGCGGGTGGACCTGGTCGTGCGGGCGGCGCGCGCGGTCGTGGGCGGGGCCGTGCGCGGGGCCGCGGTCGCCGTCCGCGCGGGGCGCGTGGTCGCGGTCTCGGCGCTCGACGCGCCCGTCGACGCGGCGCGCGAGGTCCTCCTGGCTCCGGACGAGGTGCTGCTGCCCGGGCTGGTGGACACCCACGTGCACGTCAACGAACCCGGCCGCACCGAGTGGGAGGGCTTCGCGACGGCCACCCGCGCGGCCGCCGCGGGCGGGATCACGACGATCCTCGACATGCCCCTGAACAGCGTGCCCGCGACGCTCGATCCCGCGGCGCTGGAGGTCAAGCGGGCCGCGGCGCGCGGTCGGGTGTTCGTCGACGTCGGCTTCTGGGGCGGGGCCGTGCCGGGCAACGCCGGCCAGCTCGGCCCCCTGCACGAGGCGGGCGTGTTCGGGGTCAAGTGCTTCCTGCTGGACTCCGGGGTCGAGGAGTTCCCGCCCCTCGACGCCGCCGGACTGGAGCTGGCCCTGACGGAGCTCGCCCGCTTCGACGGGCTGCTGCTCGCCCACGCCGAGGACGCCGACGTCATCGGGGCCGCCCCCGCCCCGCACGGCACGGCCTACGCCGGGTTCCTGGCGTCCCGACCGCCGGCCGCGGAGGCCGGTGCCGTCCGCGCGGTCGCCCAGGCGGCCGCCCGCACGGGGGCCCGCGCCCACGTCGTGCACCTGTCCAGCGCCGCGGGGCTCGCGGAGGTCGCCCGCGCGAAGGCCGCCGGGGTGCGGATCACCGTCGAGACGTGCCCGCACTACCTCGCGCTCGACGCCGACGCCGTCCCCGACGGCGCGACGTCCTTCAAGTGCTGCCCCCCGGTGCGCGACCGCGCGGAGCAGGACGCGCTGTGGGCGGGCCTGCTGGACGGGACCGTGGACTGCGTCGTGTCCGACCACTCGCCCTGCACGCCGGAGCTGAAGCTGCCCGGCACGGGCGACTTCGCCGGCGCGTGGGGCGGCATCGCGTCCCTGCAGATCGGCCTGCCCGTGGTGTGGACCGCGGCCCGCACGCGGGGGGTCCCGCTCGAGACCGTGGTCGGCTGGATGGCCACGGCCACGGCCGACCTCGCGGGCCTGCCCGACCGGGGCCGCCTCGCCGTGGGGGCCTTGGCCGACCTCGCGGTCTTCGCGCCCGAGGAGGAGTTCGTCGTGCGCGGGGCGGAGCTGGAGCACCGCAACCCCGTGACGCCCTACGAGGGCCGGACGCTGCGCGGGGTCGTCCGCAGCACCTGGCGGCGCGGCGTGCCCGTCGACGGCACCCCCCGCGGGGAGCTGCTGTCCGCGCCCGCCCGGGGGTGACCGCTCAGGGGCGCGCCTGACCGTGGGCGAGCACCGCCAGGTGCAGCGTCACGCGGGTCTCGGGGTCGTCGAGGTCGCGGCCCAGCCGCGTGCGCAGCCGCTCGACGCGCCCGTAGGTCGCCGGTCGGCTCAGGTGCAGGCGGGCCGCGAGCCGGGTCATGGACCCCCCGCACTCGAGGTGGTCGCGCAGGAGCGCGAGCGCCTGGGCGCCGTCCGGTCCGGAGAGCAGGGGGGCGAGGTGCGCCTCCACGAAGCTGTGCAGGCGCGGGTCGTCGCGCAGCCACCACAGCAGGCCCCGTGCGCCGAGGTCGCTCGTGCGGTACGGCGTCGTGGCGTCGTGGTGGGGGAGCGAGGCCGCGACGACGGCCACGTGGGACGCCTCCGCGAAGCCCTCACCGGCGCCCGTCAGGGTGGCCCCGGCCGGTGCGGTGCCCAGGGTCGCGGCCGGCAGGCCCAGCCGGCGCGTCACCTCCGCCAGGCCGCGCGCGAAGCGGGGGAGCGCGTCGTCCGTCAGCTCCGGCAGCGCCGCGCTGACCAGCACGCCCACGAGGCCGGGCTCGAGGACCCCCACGAGGCCCGCCGTGCACGTCTCGGTCAGGGCCCGGGTCGCCGCCGCCGAGACCTCGGCGTCCGACGCCGTGCTGCCGGTGACCGTGCTGCCGACCGTGCTGCTGCCCGGGGCCGTGGTCCCCGCCGCCTCGGGCGCGGTGTGCACGACGACGGGCGCGAACCCCCCGCGCAGCGGCAGCCCGAGCGCACGCGCCCGGGCCCGCAGCTCCGCCTCGTCGGCGCGCCGGCCGCGGCGCAGGTCGCGCAGCAGGCTCGCGTGGGCCTCCTGGGCGATGCCGGCGGGGTGCTCGTCCGCCTCGCGGTCCAGCAGCCGCGCGATGGTCAGCGTCTCGGCGGCGCGCTCCAGGACCAGGACGACCTGCGCGTGGTCGGTGCGCGCCCCGGGGACCGGCGCGTCCTCCCCGCCGACTGCGGGGGACGTGCTGTCCTGCAGCGCGACGTCCTCGGGCAGGACCAGGCGGCCCCACCGCTGGCCGACCACGCCGACGGGGCTGGTCAGCCACCGCTGCGGCCCGCCGACGGCCGTCCCGGCGGCGACCGGCACGAGGCGCGAGCGCGCGGTCCAGTCGAGCAGGACCTCCTGCGCGCGCCCGCCACCGGCGAACGCGACGGCGTGGTGACCGAGGTCCTCGAGGACGACGACCCGGCCCGTGAGGGCGCTCGCCTGCTCCAGCACCTCGCTCACGCGGGCACCCCCGACGCTCATCGACGCGAACGCCTCGTGGACGCGCTCGGAGAACCGCAACCGCTCGTACTGCTCGTGCAGGATCCGCGCGTGCACCTGCTCGGTCACGGCGACGAACCGGACGACCCGCGACAGCTCCACGAGGGGGAACCGCGCGGCCGCCGCCGCGCGCACGAGGGCGTCGGGCAGCGCGCGCACGTGCTGACCGAGCTCGACGACGAGACCCACCGCGCCGGCCCCGGCGAGGGAGGCCAGGTAGCGCGCGGCGTCGAAGCCCGGTTCCAGCAGGCCCATCCCCGTCGACAGCAGCAGCTCACCCCCGCCGAGCGTGCCCGCGACCTCGGTCTGCTCGGTGACGTGCACCCACCGCACGGGGGCGTCGAGACCGGCCCGCCCGGCCCGCACGCGTGGCGCCCCCGCGCTGAGCACCGGCAGGGCCAGGACGTCGGCGACGGTCATCGGCACCGCGTCAGCGTAGCTCGCGGGGCGACGGAACGTCGGTGTGCTGCGCCTGGGCTTGACACTTCGTCGCTTCCGCCGTCGCGCGGGGACGGCGACGCTGGGAGGGGTGGCCGGCAGACGCCGCCGCACCGGGGAAGCACCGAGAGGGGAACCGCATGACCGTCACCGAGCAGGCCGGCGCACCCGCCGGCACGGACCGGCTGGCGACGGCCGCCCGCGACCACCTCTGGATGCACTTCGCCCGCATGGGCGCCTACCAGGAGAAGTCGGCGCCCGTCATCGTCAAGGGCGAGGGGTCCTGGATCTGGGACTCCGCGGGGCACCGCGTCCTGGACGGCCTGTCGGGGCTCTACGTGGTCCAGGTCGGGCACGGCCGGGCGGAGCTGGCCGAGGTGATGGCCCGGCAGGCCGAGACCCTGGCGTTCTTCCCGGTGTGGGGCTACGCGACGGAACCCGCCATCGAACTGGCCGACCGCCTCGCCGGGTACGCACCGGGGGACCTCAACCGCGTGTTCTTCACGACCGGCGGCGGGGAGGCGGTCGAGAGCGCGTGGAAGGTCGCCAAGCAGTTCTTCAAGCTCACGGGCAAGCCGGGCAAGCACAAGGTGATCAGCCGGGCGACGGCGTACCACGGCACCACGCAGGGAGCGCTCGCGATCACGGGCCTGCCGCTCATGAAGCAGGCCTTCGAGCCGCTGACCCCCGGCGGCTTCCGGGTGCCGAACACGAACATCTACCGCGCCGAGCGGATGGGTGCCCCGACCGACCCGGTCGAGTTCGGCGTCTGGGCGGCCGACCGCATCGAGGAGGCGATCCTCTTCGAGGGCGCGGACACGGTCGCGGCGGTCTTCCTGGAGCCCGTGCAGAACTCCGGCGGCTGCATCACGGCTCCGCCCGGGTACTTCCAGCGGGTGCGCGAGATCTGCGACCGCCACGACGTGCTGCTGGTCTCCGACGAGGTCATCTGCGCCTTCGGCCGGCACGGCACGATGTTCGCGTGCGAGAAGTTCGGCTACCAGCCCGACCTCATCACGTGCGCCAAGGGCATGAGCTCCGGCTACGGCCCCATCGGCGCGATGATCGCCTCCGACCGCATCATGGAGCCGTTCCTGGAGGGGAAGAACTTCTTCCCCCACGGCTACACCTTCGGGGGGCACCCCGTGTCGGCGGCGGTGTCGCTGGCCAACCTCGACATCTTCGAGCGCGAGGGCCTGAACCAGCGCGTGCTCGACCACGAGGCCGCGCTCGAGGCCACGCTGCGCCGGCTGCTCGACCTCGACATCGTCGGCGACGTCCGCGGTGACGGGTACTTCTGGGCGGTCGAGCTGGTGAAGGACAAGGCGACGAAGGAGACGTTCGGCGCGGCCGAGCGGGAGCTGCTGGTCAAGCAGTTCCTGCCCGGGGCCCTGTTCGCCAACGGCCTGTACGCCCGGCCCGACGACCGCGGCGAGCCCGTCATCCAGGTCGCCCCGGCGCTCACGTCGGGGCAGGCCGAGTTCGACGAGATGGAGCGCGTCCTGCGCACGACGCTGGAGCAGGCGCAGCACCTGCTCTGACGCCACCCGCACGGCGGCCCGCCACCCCGACCGGGGTGGCGGGCCGTCGTCGTCGTCGGGTCGTCCGGCCGGGGAGCCGGCTCAGGACAGGGTGGCGGTGCCGGCGCACACCAGGGCCAGCAGCGGCAGGACGCCCTGGCGCAGCGCCGTGGAGCGGTACCCGGCTCCCGTGCCGGCCAGCACCGTCGCGGCCGCCACCATGCTGGCGCACGAGAAGACGACGAGCGTCCAGCCCACCGTGCGGGTACCGAGGAGCACCAGCACGACGCCGAGCACGGCGCCGACCGCGAGGAAGAGGTTGTAGAAGCCCTGGTTGAACGCCATGAACTTCGTGGCGCGCGCCTCCTCCTCGCTGGCGATGCGGAACACGGCCCGCACCCGGGGCGTGGTCCACAGCACCGACTCGAACACGAAGATCATCACGTGGAGGAACCCGGCCAGGGTGGCGAGGACCAGGGCGACGGACGACAGGAGGGACACGGCCCCATCATGCCGTCGCCCCGGCCCCGTGGCGCCGCCTCAGTACCGGAACGTCGCGACGAGCGCGCTGAGCTCCTCCGAGGTGCGGGTCAGGTCGGACGCCACGCCCTGGCTGTTGCGCACCGCGTCGGCCGTGCCGGCCGCCGACTGCGCCACGCCCGCGATGTTCGCGGCGATCTGTTCGGAGGAGTCCGCGGCGGCGGCCACGTTGCGGTTCATCTCGGCCGTGGTCGCCGACTGCTCCTCCACGGCGGAGGAGATGGTCAGCTGGAAGTCGTTGATCCGCGAGATGATCGCCGAGATCTGCTCGATGGCCGTCACGGCACCCGAGGAGTCGTTCTGGATGGCCAGGACGCGGGTGGCGATGTCGTCGGTGGCGCGCGAGGTCTGCTGCGCGAGCTCCTTGACCTCGCCGGCCACGACCGCGAAGCCCTTGCCCATCTCCCCGGCCCGGGCCGCCTCGATGGTGGCGTTCAGCGCCAGCAGGTTGGTCTGCTCGGCGATCGCCGTGATGGTCTTCACGACCGCGCCGATCTCGCGGGACGACTCGCCCAGCGTCGCGATGGTGCGGTTGGTGCGCTCGGCGACCTCGACGGCCTGGGCGGCGACCTGGGCCGACTCGTCGGTGTTCGAGGCGATCTCGCGGATCGAGGCCCCCATCTCCTCCGAGCCCGCGGCCACGGTCTGCACGTTGGAGGAGACCTCCTGCGCCGCACCGGTCACGAGCCCCGCCTGGGCCGAGGTCTCCTCGGCGCCGGCCGAGATCTGGGCCGAGACGGCCGACATCTGCAGCGCGGCGTTCGAGACGCCGCCGGCCGCGCCGTCGATGGTGCGGACCAGCTCCCGCAGCCGCACGACGGCCTCGTCGAGGGACTCGCCCGTCCGGCCGACCTCGTCGCGGGAGCGGACCCCGCTGGTGCGCGTGAGGTCGCCCTCCTGCAGGGCCTGCGACACCGCGAGGACGCGGCGCAGCTGCCGGCTGAAGCGGTTCGCGACCATCAGGCCGAGGAGCAGCGCGAGGACGGAGCCGGCCGCGCTGGCGCCGATGACCGCGGTGCGGGCGGCGGCGGCGGCGGTGCGGCTCGTCTCGTAGGCGGCGGTGGCCGCCGTCGCGTTCGCGGTGGCGAGCTGGTCCAGCGCGGTGAACGTGGCGTCCGCGTTGTCCTTGACCTGCTCGAGGTTGACCTTCCCGGCGGCGGCCTTGTCGCCGCGCTCGATCTCGGTGACCTGGTTGTCCATCCCGGCCCGCATCGCGGTGTAGGAGGTGTCCAGGTCCGCGACGAGGGCGGCCGTGCCCGTCCCCGCGGTCGCCTCGGTCAGGTCGTCGAGCAGACCGTCGACCGTGGTGAACCGCTCGGCGTTCTCGGCCTTCCACCCGGCGATCGTGCTGGCGTCCCCGATCGCGAGCATGCGCAGGACGTTGATGTCGACGCGGGTCAGGTTGCCGTCGATGTTCGAGATCAGCGTCGCCTGCCGGAGGTTCGTCTTGTAGAGGCTCTCCGCGTCGGCCCCCAGCGACGACAGACCGGTCACGGCCGTGACCGCGACGACGAGACCGGCACCCACGGACACCCCGATGGAGGCGAGGACCTTGGTGCGCACGCCGAGGTCGTCGATGCGGCCGAGCAGGCCGCCGGAGGGCTGGCCGGGGGTGGAGGACGTCATGGTGGATCCTTCCGAGCGGTCGGGGCGGGGCGCTGGTGTGGACCCGTCCCTGCATCGGCGGACGACCGGGTGATCTGAGGCGCCCGTCGCCACGCCCGTCAGCCCGCCGGGGGTCCCGGCTCCGCCAGCAGGCCGAGCAGCGCGGCGTCGGCGCCGCGCGGGGCGAGCACGCACAGGCCGACGGGCAGCCGGCCCACCCGGCCCCAGGGCAGGCCCAGCGCCGGGACGCCCGCGGCCGAGGCCAGCGACGTGAGCGCGAGGGTCGCCGCCCGGGTGCGGTCCTGCTCCGCCGGGGAGGCGTCGGCAGGCGGGGCGGGCGCCGCGGTGCTGGGCAGGCACAGCCACCCCCGCTCCAGCAGGGCCTCCAGGCGTTGCCGCACCCCCCGCAGGACCGTGCGGGCGCCGGTGACCGCGGCGGCGTCCAGGTCCTCGCCGGCCCGGAAGCGGGCCTCCACGGCCGGGGACAGGGCGCCCGGGTGCGCGGTGACGAAGCCCCCGTGCGCCGCCCAGGCCTCCGCGGCCTGCACGGTGCGGAAGGCCGCCGTCCAGGCCGCCACGTCGGCGGGCGCGACGTCGTCCCCGACGTCGAGCACGGGCAGGCCCGTGCGCACCGCGAGCGCCGCGAGCGCCGCGTCGACCGCGAGGGCGGTCGGGGTCTCCGCGAGGGCCGTGAGCGTGGCGCTGCGGAGCAGGGCGGTGGGCCGGCCGCTGCGGTGCCGGTCGGTGGAGGCCCGGCCGCCGGTGGCCGGGAGCAGGACCGCGGCGGCCGCGTGCAGGACGGCCGGGTCCCGGGCGAGCAGCCCGACGGTGTCGAAGGACGGGGCGAGCGGCAGCACGCCCGTGCCGTCCACCGCGCCGTGGCTCGGGCGCCAGGCGTACAGCCCGCAGAAGGAACCGGGGACGCGCAGCGAGCCCGCGGTGTCGGTGCCGAGCGCCAGGTCCGCGCTGCCGGCGGCCACGGCGGCGGCCGGGCCGCTCGTCGACCCGCCCGTGGTCCGGCCGGGGGCGGCGGCGTTCGGCGGGGTGCCGTGGTGCGCGTTGGCGCCCAGCAGGGAGAAGGCCAACTCGTCGGTCTGCGCGATGCCGGCGACCTCCGCCCCGGCGCCCAGCAGGGCGAGCAGCGCGGGGGCGGTCGTCGTCTCGACGGGGGCCTGCGCGAGCCAGCCGGGGACCCCGGCCCCGATGCGCTGGCCGGCGATGGCGACGAGGTCCTTGACCGCCGTGCGCACCCCGGTGAGGGGGCCTGCGCCCGTGGCGGGCACCAGCGGCCCGTCCGCCCGCGGCGCGACGCGCCAGGTCGCGGTGCCGTCCGCCGGGGCGGGGGTCGCGTCCGGCGCGGCGCTCGCGGGAGCGCCCGAGACGTGAGCCACCGCGACCCGCCAGGTGCCGCCGTCGCGGTGCCAGACCTGCGTCTGCAGGCCGGTGCCGCCGTCGAGGCGCTCGGTCTCGGTGACGGTGACCGCGTCGTGCGGGCCCAGCGGGCGGACGTGGACGCGCAGGACGCGGCGCGGCGGGGCCCCGCCGCGCGCGGCGCGGAAGGCGGAGATCTCCGCGTGCCCGGCGAGCGCCGTACCGCCCTCACCCCGCAGTGTGGCCGGACCGGCGGCGAAGAGGTCGTCCAGCGCGGCCAGGTCGTCCTCGGCGAGCGCCCGCTCGTAGCGCGCGCCGGCGGCCAGCAGCCCGTCGGGGAACGTCGCGGGCGGCGGGTGCTGGTCGGGCACGGTCGGCTCCTCGTCGAAGGCGTGGCCGCAGGGGGTGTGCAGCGGAACGATCGTTGCATAGGATGGCGCCGTGGAACAGACGATCCGTCCGGCTCTCCCGGTCGACCCGCCGCCGCGGCTGCTCATGGGCCCAGGCCCCATCACCGTGGACCCGCGCGTCCTGCGCGCCATGTCGGCGCAGCTCGTCGGGCAGTACGACCCGGCGATGACGGCCTACATGAACGAGACGATGGCGCTGTACCGGTCGGTGTTCCGCACGGCGAACGAGCAGACGTTCCTCGTCGACGGCACGTCCCGCGCCGGCATCGAGGCCGCCCTGGTCTCGCTGCTCAGCCCCGGCGACCGCGTCCTGGTGCCCGTCTTCGGGCGCTTCGGCCACCTGCTGCGCGAGATCGCCGAGCGCTGCGGTGCCGAGGTGCACGTGCGGGAGGTGCCGTGGGGCGAGGTCTTCACCCTCGAGCAGCTCGAGGACGCCGTCCGCGAGGTCCGGCCCAAGCTCGTGGCCCTCGTGCAGGGGGACACCTCGACCACCATGAACCAGCCGCTGGAGGGCGTGGGCGAGATCTGCCACCGCCACGGCGCCCTGCTCTACGTCGACGTCACGGCGTCGCTGGGCGGCAACGCCTTCGAGATGGACGCCTGGGGAGTCGACGCCGTCACGGCGGGGCTGCAGAAGTGCCTGAGCGGCCCGTCGGGCAGCGCCCCCATCAGCCTGTCGCCGCGCGCGGTGGAGGTGGTCGACGCGCGTCGCAGCACCGAGGCGGGCCTGCGCGCCGACCCCGACTCCACCGAGGGGCTGGCTCCGCCCGCGGCCCGCATCCGGTCCAACTACTTCGACCTCGCCATGGTCATGGACTACTGGAGCGAGAAGCGCCTCAACCACCACACCGAGGCGACGACGATGCTCTACTGCGCCCGCGAGTGCGCCCGCCTGCTGCTGGAGGAGGGCGTCGACGCGTCCGTGGAGCGGCACCGCCGCCACGGCGCGGCCATGCTCGCCGGCGTGCAGGGCCTGGGGCTGCGGGTGTTCGGCGACCTGGCCCACAAGATGCACAACGTCGTCGCGGTGTGGATCCCCGACGCCGTCGACGGCGACGCGGTGCGCGCGGCGATGCTCGGGGACTACGGCATCGAGATCGGCACCTCCTTCGGTCCGCTGGCCGGCAAGACCTGGCGCATCGGCACGATGGGCTACAACGCCCGCAAGGACGCCGTGCTGGTGACCCTCGCGGCGCTCGAGCAGGTCCTGCGCGGCGCCGGCGCGGACGTCCCCGTGGGCGGCGGAGTGCTGGCGGCGCAGGCGGTCTACGCGTGAACGCCGCGCCCGGCGACGCGACTCGCGCGGCGGCGGCGCGGCTGCTGCAGCGCTGCGAGGAGCTGGCCGCGGTGTCGGCGAGCGCAGACGGCATCGAGCGCGTCCACCTGTCCCCGGAGCACGCCCGCGTCAACGCGATGGCCGCCCAGTGGCTCACCGCGGCGGGCCTGTCGACCTGGCAGGACGCCGCCGGCAACCAGTGGGGCCGGCTCGAGGGCGCCGAGCCGGGCCTGCCCGCCCTCGTCCTCGGCTCGCACCTGGACACCGTCCCCGACGCCGGTCGCTACGACGGCATCCTCGGCGTCGTCACGGCGATCGAGGTGGCCGCCCGCCTCGCGCCGGACCGGGCCGAGCTGCCCTTCGCCCTGGAGGTCGTGGCCTTCGGCGACGAGGAGGGCACCCGCTTCGGCACCGCCCTGCTCGGCAGCCGGGCCGTGGCCGGCACGTGGCTCGAGGAGTGGTGGGACGTCGCCGACGCGGCGGGCACGACGCTGCGGCAGGCGTCGTCCGCCTTCGGCCTCGACCCCGACCGCATCGGCGAGGCCGCCCGTCGGCCCGAGGACCTCGTGGGCTACCTGGAGCTGCACATCGAGCAGGGCCCGCAGCTCGAGGCCGCCGGCCGCGCGCTCGGGGTGGTTACCTCCATCGCGGGCGCCCGCCGGTTCGCGGGCCGGGTGGTCGGCGAGGCGCGGCACGCGGGCGGGACGCCGTACGGCAGGCGCCGCGACGCCCTCGTCGGCGCGAGCCAGGTCGTGCTCGCGGTCGAGCGGCTCGCGGTCGAGACCGGCGGCATCGCGACGGTCGGCCGCCTCCAGGCCCACCCCGGCGGGGTGAACGTCGTCCCGGGCCTCGTCGAGTTCTCCCTCGACGTCCGCGCCGAGCACGACGCGGCGCGCGACGACCTGGTCGCCCGCGTCACCGCGTCCGCGCGCGAGACGTGCGCGGCACGCGGCCTCAGCGTCGAGCTGCACGAGACGCACAGCGCCCCGGGGGTCTACTGCGACGCCGCGCTCACGGAGTCCGTCGTGGCGGGCATCGCCGCGACGGGTGACCACGACCCGGTCCGCCTCTACAGCCGCGCGGGCCACGACGCGATGGCTGTGGCCGCCGTCACGCCGGTCGCGATGATCTTCGTGCGCTGCGAGGACGGCATCAGCCACCACCCGGCGGAGGACGTCACGCTGGAGGACGTGGCGCTCGGCCTCGTCGCGCTGGAGGCCGCGGTGCGCGACGTCGCCCGCCGGCGCTCGGCCGCGCGCTGACGCTCGTGGACACCGACCCCCGCACCCGGCCGCCCGGCGACGGAGCGGAGCACCTCGGTCCCGCCGACCCCACCGCCGACCGCGGGCTCGAGGTCCTCATCCAGGACGCCTACGACGCCATGGGGCCGGTCGAGCGGCACCTGGCCGACGTCGTGCTCGACCACGTCAACGACCTCGCGGCCTACAACGCCGCCGAGCTGGCCACCCTGTCCGGCGCCTCGAAGGCCACCGTCAGCCGCTTCTTCCGGCGCCTGGGCTTCGAGAGCTTCGCGGCGGCCCGGCAGTCTGCGCGGCACACGGCCCGGTCGTTGCGCGCGGCGGGTGTCCCCGTCCCGGGCACCGCCCTGGCCGACCCCGTGCCGGCGCACGCCTCCGCCGTCGAGGAGAACCTCCGCCGGGCGCTCGCGACCCTCGACCGGGGTGCCGTGGACCCGGTGGCAGACCTGCTGGCCCGGGCCGGCCAGGTCGTCGTGGTGGGCTTCCGCAACAGCTACCCCGTCGCGCTGCACCTGCGGGAGCAGCTGCTGCAGGCGCGGCCGCGCGTCGCGCTGGCCCCCCAGCCGGGGCAGTCGGTCGGCGAGGAGCTGGCTCAGCTCGGGCCCGGTGACGCGGCCGTCTGCGTCGGGTTCCGGCGCCGGCCCGCGGGCTTCGCGGCCGTCGTCGACCTCCTGCTCGACGCCGGCGTCCCGACGGTGCTGCTGACCGACCCCGGTGCGCGGCGGCACGTGCCCCGGGCCACCCACCGCCTCGAGGTCCCCGTCGACGGCTGCGGCGCGTTCGACGACTACGGAGCGGCGATGACGACGGTCTGCGTGCTGGCCGACGCCGTGCTCGACCGCGTCGCGGACGGCCGCGAGCGCATCGACGCCGTCGCCCGGGCCTACCGCGCCTCGGGGGAGCTGGAGGAGCACCGAGCGTGAGCAACCGGGAGCGCCTCCGCGCGGCGGTAGCCTGGTGCCGCCGTCCGACCCCCCTGAAGGAGTGCCGAGCATGGGCCGCGTCGTGATCGACGTCATGCCGAAACCCGAGATCCTCGACCCGCAGGGGAAGGCCGTCGTCGGCGCTCTCCCGCGCCTCGGCTTCGACGCCTTCACCGGCGTCCGCCAGGGCAAGCGGTTCGAGCTCGAGGTTCCCGGAGAGGTCACCCCGGAGGTGCTCGCCCAGGCTCGCGCCGCGGCCGAGACGCTCCTGAGCAACCCCGTGATCGAGGACGTCGTCTCCGTCCGCGACGCGGCGGCCGGCGAGGTGGCGTCGGCGTGAGGATCGGCGTCGTGACCTTCCCCGGTTCGCTCGACGACGGGGACGCGCGCCGCGCCGTCCGCCTCGCCGGGGCCGAACCCGTGCGCCTGTGGCACGCCGACGCCGACCTGCACGGCGTCGACGCGGTCGTCCTGCCGGGCGGCTTCTCCTACGGCGACTACCTGCGCTGCGGGGCCATCGCCCGGTTCGCACCCGTGATGACCGAGGTCGTCGCGGCGGCCCGGCGCGGCGTCCCCGTCCTCGGGATCTGCAACGGTTTCCAGGTGCTGTGCGAGTCCCACCTCCTCCCGGGGGCGCTGGTGCGCAACGAGGCCCAGCGGTTCGTCTGCACCGACCAGCGGCTGGTCGTCGAGAACGCGGACACCGCGTGGACGTCGGCGCTCACGGCCGGCAGCGAGATCACCGTCCCGCTGAAGAACGGCGAGGGCGGGTTCGTCGCCGACACCGAGACCCTCGACCGCCTCGAGGGCGAGGGCCGCGTGGTCTTCCGCTACGCCGGGCCGAACCCCAACGGGTCGCTGCGCGCCATCGCCGGCATCACCGACGAGCGCGGCAACGTCGTGGGCCTCATGCCGCACCCCGAGCACGCCGTGGAGGAGGGCTTCGGCCCGACCACCGACGGCCTCGCCCTGTTCGCGTCGGTCCTCACCGCGGGACTCGCGGCGGTGGGTGCGTGAGCACCCCGACGCCGGCCGGGCTGGACACGGTCGCGCGCGCCGCGGCCACTCCCGAGCGCGAGCAGCCGTGGGCGGACCTCGGCCTGAAGGCCGACGAGTACGCCCGCATCCGCGAGATCCTCGGCCGCCGTCCCACCGGCGCGGAGCTGGCGATGTACTCCGTGATGTGGAGCGAGCACTGCTCCTACAAGTCGTCGAAGGTCCACCTGAAGGTGTTCGGCGACCACCTCACCGACGCGATGAAGACGTCGCTCATGGTGGGCATCGGCGAGAACGCCGGGGTCGTCGACATCGGCCACGACTGGGCCGTCACGTTCAAGGTGGAGAGCCACAACCACCCCTCGTTCATCGAGCCCTACCAGGGGGCGGCCACCGGCGTCGGCGGGATCATCCGCGACATCATGGCCATGGGCGCCCGGCCGATCGCCGTCATGGACTCGCTGCGGTTCGGGGCGATCGACCACCCCGACACCGCCCGCGTCGTGCCGGGCGTCGTCTCCGGCGTCGGCGGGTACGGCAACTGCATCGGCCTGCCCAACATCGGCGGCGAGGTCGTGTTCGACCCGTCCTACCAGGGCAACCCGCTCGTCAACGCGCTGTGCGTGGGCGCCATGAAGCACGCCGACGTCCACCTCGCCAACGCGCGCGGCGTCGGGAACCTCGTCGTGCTGTTCGGCGCCCGCACGGGCGGCGACGGCATCGGCGGCGTCTCGGTCCTCGCCAGCGAGACGTTCGAGGACTCGGGCCCGTCGAAGCGTCCGGCCGTCCAGGTCGGGGACCCTTTCCAGGAGAAGGTGCTCATCGAGTGCTGCCTGGACCTGTTCTCCGCCGACCTGGTCGAGGGCATCCAGGACCTCGGCGGCGCGGGCCTGTCGTGCGCGACCAGTGAACTGGCCTCGGCCGGTGACGGCGGCATGCTCGTGCACCTCGACCGCGTCCCGCTGCGCGACCCCTCGCTCTCCCCCGAGGAGATCCTCATGAGCGAGTCGCAGGAGCGGATGATGGCCGTCGTCACGCCGGCCAACATCGACGCGTTCCTCGCGGTCACCGCGAGGTGGGACGTCGAGGCCGCCGTCCTCGGCGAGGTCACCGACGGCGACCACCTCGTCGTGCAGTGGCACGGCGAGACCGTGGTGGACGTCCCGCCGCGCACCGTCGCCCACGACGGCCCGGTCTACGAGCGCCCCTACGCCCGCCCCGCGTCGCAGGACGCGCTGCAGGCCGACGTCCCGACCGCCGAGCGCCTCGCCCGGCCCGGGACCGACGAGGAGCTGCGCGCGCTGCTGCTGCGCATGGTCGCCTCGCCGAACCTCTGCTCGCGGGCGTGGGTGACCGACCAGTACGACCGCTACGTCCTGGGCGGCACGGCGCTCGCGACTCCCGACGACGCGGGTGTGGTGCGCGTCGACGAGGAGACGGGGCTCGGCGTCGCGCTGAGCCTGGACGGCAACGGCCGCTACGCCAGGCTCGACCCGCGCACGGGGGCCCAGCTCGCGCTGGCCGAGGCCTACCGCAACGTCTCCGCGGCGGGGGCGAAGCCCCTCGCGGTCACCGACTGCCTGAACTTCGGCTCGCCCGAGGACCCGGGCGTCATGTGGCAGTTCGCTGAGGCCGTCCGCGGTCTCGCGGTCGGCTGCGAGGCGCTCGGCGTGCCCGTCACGGGCGGCAACGTCTCGCTCTACAACCAGACCGGCGACCAGGGCCTCGACTCCGCGGTGCTGCCCACGCCGGTCATCGGCGTGCTGGGCGTGCTCGACGACGTCCGGCGCCGGACGCCCTCGGGCTGGAAGGTCGCCGGCCAGAACCTCTACCTGCTCGGCACGACGCGGGAGGAGTTCGGCGGGTCGGAGTGGGCCTGGGCCGAGCACGGCCACCTGGGCGGGATGCCGCCGGCCGTGGACTTCGCGGCCGAGGCCCTGCTGGGCGACGTCCTCGTGCAGTGCTCCCGCGACGGTCTCGTCGACGCCGCGCACGACCTCTCCGACGGCGGGCTCGCGCAGGCGCTCGTCGAGTCGGTGCTGCGCTACGGCGTCGGCGCGCGGGTCTGGCTGGACGAGCTCCTGGAGCGCGACGGGATCGACGCCTTCACGGCGCTGTTCGCCGAGTCCGCGGCGCGGGCCGTCGTCGCCGTGCCGCGTGAGGAGGAAGTGCGGTTCACCGACATGTGCACCGCGCGCGGCCTGCCGCACCTGCGGATCGGCGTGAGCGACGCCGAACCGGGCGTCGAGCCGGTCCTCGACGTGCAAGGTCACTTCGCCGTCCCCGTGGCCGACCTCCGGGCCGCCCACAGCTCGACGCTGCCGCGGCACTTCGGCTGACGTGCCCGGACCCGTCGCCGTCGAGGTCGCGGTCGCGGACCTCGACGGCGTCCGGGTCGCCCGCGACGCCGGGGCGAGCCGCGTCGAGCTGTCGGCCGGCCTGGACCTCGGCGGGCTGACCCCGTCCCTCGCCCTCGTCGAGGCGGCCGTCGAGGCGTCGGGTCCCGTCGGGGTGCACGTCCTGCTGCGGCCGCGGCCCGGTGACTTCGTGCACTCCGCCGACGAGCTCGCGCTCGTCCTGCGCGACGCCGAACTGGTCCTCGGGGCGGGGGCCGACGGGGTCGTCGTCGGGCCCGTGCGGCCCGACGGGACGGTCGACGTCCCTGCGCTGCAGCGGATCCGGGCCCTCGTCGGTGAGCGCGACCTCACCTTCCACCGCGCCGTCGACGTCGCCGACGACGTGGAGCGCGCCGTGGCGGACCTCCTCCGCTGCGGCGTGACGCGCGTGCTGACCTCCGGCGCCGAGCGCAGTGCCCACGACGGCGCGGCGCGGATCCGGCGCACGGTCGAGGCGGCGGCCGGCCGGCTGGCCGTCATGGCCGGCGGCGGGGTCCGGGCGCCGGCGCTGCCCGCGCTGCTGGCGGCGACGGGTGTCCACGACGTGCACCTGTCCGCGCGGACGCCCGTCGCACCCGACGAGGGCTTCGGCGCGCGGAGCCGGACCGATCCTGCGCTGGTCGCCGCCGCGGTCGCCGCCGTGCGCCCCCGTCCGCCCTCCTGAGACGGTCGGACCCTCCCCGTGGGAGCGGTCGGCGCCCTCCCGGGTCCGGCGGTTGCGGCGCTAGCGTGGGCCCGTGGCGGTGGAGCTCGCGGAACTGGTCGTCCCCGACGCGGCCGCGCTGCGCGCGTGGCTGCTCGAGCGCCACGCGACCTCGCCCGGGGTGTGGCTCGCGCTGGGCCGCAAGGGCGGCGCCGTGACCACGCTCACCTGGCAGGAGGCGGTCGACGAGGCGCTGTGCGTCGGCTGGATCGACGGGCAGGGCCGCAAGCGCGACGAGCACACCTCCTCGATCCGCTACCTCCCGCGCGGGCGGCGTTCGATGTGGTCGCAGCGCAACGTCGCGAACGTCGCCCGTCTGGAGGCCGAGGGCCGGATGCTCCCCGCGGGCCGTGCGGCCGTGGCCGCCGCGCAGGCCGACGGCCGGTGGGCGGCCGCCTACGCCGCGCCGTCGGAGGCGGAGGTGCCCGCGGACCTCGCCGCGGCGGTCGCCGCGGACCCGGCCGCGCAGGCGATGTTCGACGTCCTGACGAAGACGAACCGCTACGCCCTGATCCACCGGCTCGGCGCGGTCAAGCGCGCCGAGACGCGGCAGCGGAAGATCGGGGAGTTCGTGGCCATGCTCGCGCGGCACGAGGCGCCGTTCCCGCAGCGCGCCCGGCCCGCCGACCCGGCCTGACCGCAGCACCCGCGCGGCCGGACCGGCCCGCCGCCGAACTCACGCCCCCGGGGCTCACGCCACGGATACCAGCCGCACCTCCTCGACGCGCACGGGCCGGTGCTCGGCGAGCGACAGCGTGCACGCCTCGGCGATCCAGCCGGCCTCCAGCGCGTCGGCGACCGTGCAGGGTGAGGGCCGCGTCCCCGCGACGACCTCCGTGAAGGCGGCCAGCTCGGCGCGGTAGGCGGCGGCGAACCGGTCCATGAACGACGTGTGCGCGGGGCCCGCCGGGAAGCTCGCGCCCGGTTCCAGGGAGCGCAGCGGCAGCGCGTCGTCGAGGCCCACGGCGACGCTGTCGACGGTCCCGTGCAGCTCCAGCCGGACGTCGTAGCCGCGCGGGTTGTAGCGGGTGTTCGAGACGAGCGCGAGCGTCCCGTCGTCGAACGTGAGCACCGCCGCGGACGTGTCGACGTCGCCGTTCTCGGCGAACACGGGGTCTCCGTTCGCGCTGCCGGTGGCGTAGACCTCGACCACCTCCCGGCCGGTGACGAAGCGGACGATGTCGAAGTCGTGGACGCTGCAGTCGCGGAAGATGCCGCCCGAGCCGGCGACGTAGGCGGGCGGCGGGGGAGCCGGGTCCAGCGTCGTCGAGCGCAGCGTGTGGACGCGGCCCAGCGCCCCGCTCGCGACGGCCTCGCGGGCCGCGACGAAACCCGCGTCGAAGCGGCGGTTGTAGCCGATCTGCACGGCCACGTCCCGCGCGGACACGCGGCGCAGGACCTCGACGGCCTCGGCGGCGTGCCGCGCGACGGGCTTCTCGCAGAACACCGGAGTCCCCGCCTCGACGGCGGCGAGCAGGAGGGCGGGGTGGGCGTCCGTCGCGGCGGCGACGACCACGCCGTCCACCCCCGCGGCGAGGACGGCGGCGGGTCCGTCGACCGCCTCGGCGCCCGTGCGCGCCGCGAGCGCGGCCGCGACGCCCGGGGCCGCGTCGGCGACGACGAGGGACGTCACGGCGTCCAGGCCGGTCAGGGTGGCGGCGTGGAAGGCGCCGATCCGGCCGAGGCCGATGAGTCCGAGACGCACGTGTGCTCCTGAGGGGTGAGGTCGGTGGTTCGTCGGGTCGGGACGCCTCAGCGCAGGGCGCTGCGGCGGCGCTCCGCCTGGGCGGCGAGGGCGGCGTCGAGGCGGTCCTGGTCCCAGCGCTCCGCGACGGCCTGCGCGAGCAGTTCCGCCTGCGTCTGCGGGGCGGTGCCGCCCACGGGCTGGTCGCGGTCGAGGTTCGTCGGGAAGGCGTACGCCTCCGCGGCCACGGCCACGACGTTGCGCAACCACCGCTCGTCCGCCTCCCCGGACCGGCGGACCAGCACGCCGAACACCGCGGAGCTCAGCGCCGTGGTGTCGACCGTCTCCATGGCCCGGCCGAACGCGGAGGAGACCTGCAGCAGGTTCGCCATCCGCCGCACGTCGGCGGAGACGTTGGACCCCGCCCCGTGGAAGAGGGCGGGGTTGAAGAACACGGCGTCGCCCCGGGTCAGCGGCAGCTGGACGCGGTGCTCGTCGAAGTAGGCCGTGAACTCGGGCAGGTGGAACGCGACGTAGCCCGCGGGGTACTTCTGGGAGTGCGGCAGGTACAGCGTCGGGCCCGACTCCAGCGGCATGTCCACGTGCGCCACGGCGCCCTGCAGGGTCAGCCCCGGGGACAGCGCGTGCACGTGCGCCGGGAACGCCTGCGCCTGCTCGGCGTCCATGAACCCGAGGTGGTAGTCGCGGTGCGCCCGCTGCGCCACCCCGCCGGGGTTCACGACGTTCAGCTGCGACGTCACCTGGTAGCCGCGGCCGAGCCAGGCCTCGCTGACCAGCGCCAGGACGTCGTTGGCGTAGTAGTCGCAGAACGCCTCGGGGTCGCGCACCCCGAACTTGTCGAGGGCGCCCCACACGCGGTCGTTGGCGCCGGGCTGGGCGAAGTGGTCCCCGCCCGTCACACCGGCCGCCTTCTGCTCGCGGACCAGCGCCCGGAACACCGCGCTGGCGCGGTCGACGACGCCGGGTTCGAACGCCCCGCGGAAGACCACGATGCCGGGGCCGTCGGCGAGCGCCCGCGCCAGCTCCGCCTGCAGCGTGCGCCGTCCCGCCGGCGTGCGGGCCGCCTCGCGGGCCCGGTCGCCGTACAGCAGGACGCCCTGCTCCACGCCGTCCGCGTGCGGGTGGTCCGCCGCCCGGGTCTCCTGCTCGACCACGGCGCGGAACGCGTCCAGGTCGCAGTCGGCGGCGGAGTACCACCCGGGGGCGGCGCTGCCCGTGCCCGGTCGGGGCGTGGTCGTCGTCATGTCTCGGCCTCTCTCGGTGGGTGGGCAGGCGGTCGCGGGCGTCAGCGGTCGACGAGCGTGACCTCGAACGCGTACCGGCTGGCGCGGTAGACGTGGCGGCCGAACTCGACCGCGCGCCCGGAGTCGTCGTGGGTCGTGCGCTCCATGGTCAGCAGGGGGCTGCCGCGCCGCTCGTCCAGCAGCGTGCACTCCTCGGTGGTGCCGCGCCGCGCCCCGATGCGCTGGCGGGCGACGCGCATCCCGACCCCGCGCGAGCGGAGCAGCTGGTAGAGCCCGCGCTCGACGAGGGCCTCGGGGGTGAGGTCGACGAACGCGGCCGGCAGCCAGTTCTCCAGCAGCGCCAGGGGTTCACCGCCCGAGCACCGCAGCCGGCGGGTGTGCAGCACGCGGTCGCCGGGGCTCACGGTCAGCGTCGTGGCGATGTCGTCCCCCGCACCGACGACCTCGTGCAGCAGCACCTCCGTCGTCGGGGCCTGCCCGCTCTGGACGAGGTCGTCGTGCAGGCTCGTCAGCTCCACGGGCCGCGTCACCTGCCCGTGGACGACCTGCGTGCCCACCCCGCGCTTGCGCACGAGCAGTCCCTTGTCGACCAGCTGCTGGATCGCCCGGCGCATCGTCGGCCGGGAGAGCCCGAGCCGGTCGGCGAGGTGGACCTCGTTGTCCAGCCGCGACCCGGGCGGCAGGGTCCCGCCCTCGATCGCCTGCTCGATCTGCCGGGCGACCTGGAAGTAGAGGGGGACCGGACTGGACCGGTCCAGGTCCACGAACAGATCGCTCACGACAGCTCCCGTGCTCGGCGACGTGCGTGGCCCCGCCGCCGTCGGTGGCCACCGGGTGCTCATCGTAGCCATCCGGCGTGCTCATGTCTGCAGGTCTATTTGTCCTGACAAAACTTGACACCGGGTGCGGGTCGCGGGCAGGCTCGACGGGTCACGTCGCCCGTCGCCGGGCCGCCCCGGCGGGCTGCGACCGACGGGTGCGACGGGCGGAGCAGGGGGCCGGCACGGGTGGACCAGGGCACAGGAGGACTCGCGTGACACGGACCGCTGCGTTCGACGTCGTGACGATGGGGCGGGTCGGCGTCGACCTGTACCCGTTGCAGGACGGCGTGGGCCTGGAGGACGTCGAGACCTTCGGGAAGTACCTCGGCGGGTCGGCCACCAACGTGGCCGTCGCGGCCGCCCGGCACGGGCGGGCCAGCGCCGTCATCACCCGCACCGGCCACGACGCGTTCGGCACCTTCGTCCACCGGGCGCTGGCCGACCTGGGCGTCTCCGACGTGTTCGTCTCCGCGGTCGAGGGCCTGAACACCCCGCTGGCGTTCTGCGAGATGTACCCGCCGGACCACTTCCCGCTGCTGTTCTACCGCCTGCCCTCCGCGCCGGACCTGCAGATCCGGGGCGACGAGCTGGACCTCGGCGCGATCCGCGACGCGGGCGTGTTCTGGGCCACCGTGACCGGGCTGTCGGAGGAGCCGAGCCGCGGCGCGCACCACGTCGCGTGGGAGGCGCGCGCCCGCCGGCCCCTGACCGTGCTCGACCTGGACTACCGCCCGATGTTCTGGAAGCACCCCGAGGAGGCCTCGGCCGAGGTCCGGCGGGCGCTGCCGCACGTGACCGTCGCGGTGGGCAACCGCGAGGAGTGCGAGGTCGCGGTCGGCGAGACTGACCCGCACCGCGCGGCGCGCGCGCTGCTCGACGCGGGCGTCGAGGTGGCCGTCGTGAAGCAGGGCCCGAAGGGCGTGCTGGGCATGACGAAGGACGTCACGGTCGAGGTCCCACCCACCCCGGTCGCCGTCGTCAACGGCCTCGGCGCGGGCGACGGGTTCGGCGGCGCGCTCTGCCACGGGCTGCTCGCCGGCTGGGACCTGGAGACGACGCTGCGGTTCGCGAACGCGGCCGGCGCGATCGTCGCGACGCGGCGCGAGTGCTCCACCGCGATGCCGACGACCGCCGAGGTCGAGGCGCTGCTCGAGGAGGTGGCCGCCCGTGTCTGAGCAGACCCGGTTCGCCCGCGACTACGCCGAGGTCGCGGAGATCCGGGCCCGCCACCCCGAGCGGATCCGGGAACTGGCGCAGGCCCGCGCGCGCCGCCCGGTGCTGCCGCCGGACGGGCGCCTCATGGTCATCGCGGCCGACCACCCCGCCCGCGGCGCCAACGGCGTCGGGTCGCGGCCCATGGCCATGGCGAACCGCACCGAGCTGCTGGACCGCCTGCGGGTCGCGCTGGCGAACCCGGGTGTCGACGGCCTCCTCGGCAGCGCCGACGTCATCGAGGACCTGCTCCTGCTCGGGGCCCTGGAGGGCAAGGTCGTCTTCGGGTCGATGAACCGCGGCGGCCTGCAGGGCGCCACCTTCGAGCTCGACGACCGGTTCACGGGCTACGACGCGCAGGCCATCGAGGACATGCACCTCGACGGCGGCAAGTTCCTCACCCGCATCGCGCTCGACGACGCGGGGACCCTGCCCACGCTGACGGCGTCCGCCGACGCGATCAGCGAGCTGGCGGCGCGCCGGCTGATCGCCCTCGTCGAGCCGTTCTGGTCCTCCCGCGTCGACGGTCGCGTCGTGCACGACCTGTCGGCGGAGGGCGTCGTGAAGTCGATCAACGTCGCGCAGGCCCTCGGGCGCACGACGGCCTGGACGTGGCTGAAGATCCCCGTCGTCGACGACATGGAGCGCGTCATGGAGTCCACGACGCTGCCGACCCTGCTGCTCGGCGGGGACCCGGCGACCTCGCCGGAGGAGACCTTCGCGACGTGGCGCAAGGCCCTGGCCCTGCCGTCGGTGCGAGGCCTCACGGTCGGCCGCACCCTGCTCTACCCGCCCGACGACGACGTCGCCGCCGCGGTGCAGACCGCCGTCTCGCTCGTCCGCTGACGCACGCCCCGAGAGGAACCCGACCCGTGGCCCAGCAGCTGTTCGTCCCCGCCGGGAGCGCCGCCGCCGACGGCTTCGACCTGGTGGTGACGCCGGAGTCGGCGGGGTGGGGGTTCTCCGGCCTGCGCACGCTGACCCTGCCCCCCGGCGGGGAGCGGACGTTCGCCACGGGCTCCGACGAGCTGCTGGTCCTGCCCCTGTCCGGGGCCGCGTCGGTGCGGGTGGCCGGCGAGACGATCGAGCTCGCGGGCCGCGCGAGCGTCTTCGACGGCGTGACCGACTTCGCCTACGTCGGCCGCGACAGCGAGCTGACCGTGCGCAGCGCCGGCGGCGGCGTCGTCGCGTTCCCCGCGGCCCGCGCCGCGCGCCGCCTGCCGTTCCGCTACGGCCCCGCCTCGGGCGTCCCCGTGGAGCTGCGCGGGGCCGGGCCGTGCAGCCGGCAGGTCAACAACTTCGCGACGCCGCAGGCGTTCGAGACCGACAAGCTCATCGCCTGCGAGGTCCTCACCCCCGGCGGGAACTGGTCCTCCTACCCGCCGCACCGCCACGACCGGGCGAGCGAGGTGGAGAGCGAGCTCGAGGAGGTCTACTACTACGAGTTCCGCTCCCTGGCCCCGCCCGGTGCCCCCGTCGTCCCCGGAGGTGTGGGGCTGCAGCAGGTCTACGGCGAGCCGGGCCGGCCGATCGAGGTCCTGGAGCAGGTCTCCTCGGGCGACGTCGTGCTCATCCCGCACGGCTGGCACGGCCCGTCGGTGGCCTCGCCCGCCTTCGACATGTACTACCTCAACGTCATGGCCGGCCCCGCGCCGGAGCGGGCCTGGAAGATCTGCGACGACCCGGCCCACGGCTGGGTGCGCGCCACCTGGGAGCAGCAGCAGGTCGACCCCCGCCTGCCGTTCTACCGCGCGCCAGGGCCCACCAACCCGCCCGCCTGAGCCGTTCCCGCCGGGGGTGAGGAC
>NZ_JAAALN010000219.1 GCF_009906795.1 Kineococcus siccus | reverse complement strand
CTCCCGCCACCGCGTGCGGATCCTCCTGGGCGACACCGTCCTCGCCGACGTGAGCCCGTCCGACGCGGGCGCCTGGCGCGTGCTGGAGACCAGCCACCCGCCGACGTACTACGTCGCGCGCAGCGCCCTGGACACCGCGTGGCTGCGTCCCGGGCAGGGTCGGAGCTGGTGCGAGTGGAAGGGGCAGGCGTCCTACGTGGACGTCGTGTCGCCGGACGGGCGGCTCCTGGTGGAGCAGGCGGCCTGGTCCTACGCCGATCCGACGCCCGGCTTCGAGGCGATCACCGACGCGCTGGCGTTCTACCCCGGCAAGGTGCGCTGCGAGGTGGGCGGTGAGGTGGTCCGCGCCCAGGCGGGCGGGTTCTACGGCGGCTGGATCACCGACGAGGTCGTCGGTCCGTTCAAGGGCGAGCCGGGCACGACGGGCTGGTGAGCCGCCGGGCGCTCGCACGCCGTGGACGTGCGGGCCGTCAGGAGGCGAGCTCCAGCCCCTCGGGCAGCCCGGACGCGGCGGCGGCGCGCACCTGGGCCAGGTAGTCGGCGACGGCCCGCGGCTGCACGAGGACGGTGCGGCACACGACGCGGCCGTCGAGGTCCCAGCCGACGGCCACGGCCGGCACCGGGACGCCGGCCGCGGTCAGGCCGGCGGCGAGGCCCGCGGTCAGCGGGCCACCGGCCGGCAGGGCCAGCGCCTCCTCGCGGCCGGAGGAGTCCAGGGTGCGCCACCAGGCGTCGATCGCTCGTTGTCCACTCACACCTTCAACATCGGCGGCGGGTCGCGGGGATCGAACGTCGGGTCGCCCGGGTGGACCACGCCCGGCACCCGCGCGGCGGAGGCGCTCACGCACCGTCGACGACGCCGGGTGCGCGCTGGGCCGCCCGCGTCACCCTCGCGGCGCGCCCGGGTGTCGGCGCCGCGGCGTAGCGTCGCGGGCATGAGCATGGAATCGGTCGCCTGGGGATCCATGTACAGCGCCATGACGGCGCAGCACCGGCGCCCGTTCTCCCGCGAGACCGTCACGCGGGTCCTGGACCTGGCGCGCCAGCGCCGCGGGGCGCTGGGCGCCTTCATCGCCCTCAGCGTCGTCAGCGCCGTGCTCGGTGTGGCGACCCCGGTCCTCGCCGGCCGGGTGATCGACGCGATGACGGCGTCGGACTCCGGTCTCGTCGTCCGCCTCGCGCTGCTGATCGCCGTGGTCGCCGTGGCCGACGCCGGGCTGGGGCTGCTGGTGCGGTGGCTGTCCTCGACGATCGGGGAGAACCTCATCCTCGACCTGCGCACCGCGGTGTTCGACCACGTGCAGCGCATGCCGATCGCGTTCTTCACCCGGACCCGCACGGGCGCGCTGGTCAGCCGCCTGAACTCCGACGTGCTGGGCGCGCAGCGCGCCTTCAGCGGCACCCTGTCGGGGGTCGTGAGCAACCTCGTCGCCGTCGTCCTGACGGGCGTCGTCATGATCGGCATCTCCTGGCAGATCACCGTGCTGGCGCTCGTGCTGCTGCCCGTCTTCGTGCTCCCCGCCCGGCGGATGGGCCGCCGCCTGGCCCAGCTGTCGCGCGACGCCGCGGCCTACAACGCCACCATGACCAACCAGTCGACCGAGCGCTTCTCCGCGCCCGGCGCCACCCTGGTCAAGCTGTTCGGCCGCCCCGAGGAGGAGTCGGCCGCGTTCGCCGCGGCGGCCCGCCGGGTGCGCGACATCGGCATCCGCAGCGCCATGCTGCAGTCGGTGTTCGTCACCGCGCTCACGCTCGTCTCCGCGCTCGCCCTGGCCCTGGTCTACGGCGTCGGCGGCCTGGCCGCGGTCGCGGGCACGCTGGACACGGGGCAGATCGTCTCCCTCGCCCTGCTGCTGACCCGCCTGTACGCGCCGCTCACCGCGCTGGCCGGGGCCCGCGTGGACCTCATGAGCGCCCTGGTGAGCTTCGAGCGCGTCTTCGAGGTCCTCGACCTGGTGCCCCTCGTGCGCGAGCGCGACGGGGCGCGCGCCCTGCCGGCGGGCCCCGTGGCCGTGGAGTTCGACCACGTCACCTTCGCCTACCCGGCCGCGACGGACGTGTCCCTCGCCTCCCTGGAGGAGGTCGCCACCCTGGACACCCGCGGCGGGGTCGAGGTCATCCACGACCTGAGCTTCCGCGTGGAGCCGGGGCAGGTCGTCGCGCTCGTCGGGTCCTCGGGCGCGGGGAAGTCCACCATCGCCAACCTGCTCGCGCGCCTGTACGACGTCACCGGCGGCGCGGTCCGCCTCGGCGGCACCGACGTCCGCGACCTCACGGCCGCCTCGATCCGGGCCACGGTCGGCGTGGTCACCCAGGACGGGCACATGTTCCACGAGTCGCTGCGCTCGAACCTGCGGCTGGCCCGCCCGGGGGCCGGCGACGAGGAGATCGTCGACGCCCTGCGCCGCGCGCGCCTCGGGGACGTCCTGGCCGCGCTGCCCGACGGGCTGGACACCGTCGTGGGCGAGCGCGGGTACCGCTTCTCGGGCGGGGAGCGCCAGCGGCTGACCATCGCGCGCCTGCTGCTGGCCCAGCCCCGCGTCGTCGTCCTCGACGAGGCCACCGCGAGCCTGGACTCCTCCTCGGAGGCCGCCGTGCAGGCCGCGCTGGACGAGGCGCTCGAGGGTCGCACCGCCATCGTCATCGCCCACCGGCTGTCGACGATCCGCTCGGCGGACCAGATCCTCGTCGTCGAGGCCGGCCGCATCGCCGAGCGCGGCACGCACGAGGAGCTGCTGCGCGCCGGCGGCCGCTACGCCGAGCTGCACCGCACGCAGTTCGCGACGGCGGACTGAGCGCGGGGGAGCCGGGACACCGCGGCCGTGGACGCCGGCACCGCCCTGCTCGCGGGAGCGGCCCTGCACGCGGGGTTCCAGGCCGTCGTGACGGGCGTCGTCTACCCGGCGCTGGCCGACGCGGGCCGCACCTCGCCCACGACGTGGGCCGCCGTGCACGCCGCGCACTCCCGGCGCACCGGGGCCGTGGTCGCGCCCGTCTACCTCGTCGTGCTCGGCACCTGGGCGTGGGTCTTCGCCGCCGCGCTCGCCGCGGGATCGCCGCTGCCGCCGTGGCTCGTGGTCTCGGGGGCCGGCAGCGCCGTCGCGGGGCTCACGACGGCCCTCGTCGCGGCGCCCACCCACGTCCGCCTCGGCCGGGCGGGGCCGGCACCGGGGCTGCTGCGCCGCCTGCTGCGGGCCGACCGCGTGCGCTGCGCCGGAGCCCTGGTCGGCCTGCTGGGCGCCGTCCTGGCCGGCTGACCCGCCCGTCCCCGCGCGGCGGCGAGGGGACCGCACGTCGGTACCCGCCACCCCGGGCCGGACGCGGCACGGCCCCGGCGGGAGGAGGACCTCCGGCCGGGGCCGCGGTGAGCGGGGCGAGTCAGCCGCGGGAGTCGCCGCCGTCCTGGTCGGCCACGAAGGAGGCCACCCACGACAGCGACGAGTTCCAGTTCACCGTGATCTCGTTCGTCGACCACGAGCCGATGTCGTCGACGTAGCAGAACTGCGCCGCGCACCCGTCCGGGAACAGCGGGGCCGTGACCGGGTCACCGCTCGCGACGGTCGTCGAGTTCGGCCCGCCGGCGACCGTGCCCGCGGGCGGGTTCGGCAGCGACGGGTCGAGCTGGTGGGCGTACATCCGCGAGTGCTGGTTCTCCGCGTCGACGTCGCCGTAGCCGGTGACGTAGGAGAGGTTCAGCGCGTTGCGGCCGAGCAGGTAGTCCATGGTCCGGACCACCCCGTCGCGGTAGGCGGCGTCCCCGCTGAGGTCGTAGGCGGTGCCGAGGACCTGCGCGTTGTTGAGGATGCCGTTGTTCGACCCCCACGAGTAGCTCCCGCCCTCGGGGGCGTAGGCCTGCCCGAAGGGCTGCGCGGCCTGGTCGGCGAGGTAGCGGTCGGCGGCGGCGAGCACCGACTGCTGCACCCGGCGCAGCTCCGCCCGGTTCAGGCGGCTGGGGACGGTGGCCAGGTCCATCCGGGCCAGCGGCGCCACGGTGCCCCACGAGAACCCGCCCGCGGAGAACACGTCGGCGGTGTGCACCGGCGAGCTCAGCACGTCCCGGCGGAACTGCGGCTCCCCGGTGGTGAGGTACAGCTCCGCGGCCGCCCAGTAGAACTCGTCGGACACCTCGCGGTCGTCGTAGGGGCCGCTGCCCGGGTTCGGGTCCACCGCGGCGTCGGGAGCCGGGGCGAAGACGGCCGGGTTCGCCTGCGCCGCAGCGTAGGCGGTGCGGGCCGCGGCCAGCAGCCGGTCGGAGAACGCCCGGTCGTGGGGCGCGAACAGGCGTGCGCCCTGCGCGGCGGTCGCGGCCACGTTCAGGGTGGCGGCCGTCGAGGGCCGGTACAGCACGCGCCGCTGCGGGTCGGCGGCCGGGTCCAGGGGCAGACCGGTCCAGTCGACGTCGGCCACCTTGTGGAAGACCATGCCCGACATCGGGCGGCCCGGCTGCACCTGCATCTTCAGGAACCACTCGAGCTCCCAGCGCGCCTCGTCGAGGACGTCGGGGACGCGGTTGCCCGCCTCGGGGATGCGCAGGGTGCCGTCGCCGAGGGCGCGACGGTCCGCCGTCTCCGCGTGCAGCGAGCGCTCGTGCTCCTGCAGCAGCTGGGCGACCGCGATGCCGCCGTTGACGACGTACTTGCCGTGGTCGCCGGCGTCGTACCAGCCGCCCGTGACGTCGCTGGTGTACGCGCACGTCCACGGTTCGTCGCCCTGCGCCACGAGGAGCAGCTGCGAGTCGTCGTCGAGGTCCTGGCACGGCACCGCGGTGTCGCCCTGGTTGGGCGCGACGCCCACGTGACCGGCGGCGCGGCCGTACCCGGGCGCGAGGTCGTCGGAGATCGGGGTGCCGCTGCGGTTGGTGTAGAAGAACGTCTTCGCCTCCCGCCGCAGCCGCTCGTACGCCGCGTCGCCGACGTCGAAGGGGTGGCTCGTCTCGCCGTCGGCCGTCAGCGTGTACCCGGTGCCGACGCCGCTGAACCAGCTGAAGTCCACGGAGTGCACGTTCAGCCCGGCGCTCGGGTCCACGCCCCGCGGCGTGGTCGTGCCCGTCGCGACGACCGTGCCGCGGGCGTCCGCCAGCCGCCACGGCAGTGCCGTCGTGGCGTCGGTCACCAGGGTGGCGCCCTTGGGCCCGTCGGGCAGGTACGCCTCCTGGTTGACGCGGACGCGCGGGCCCGTCTCGGGCTGGTACGCGGGCCGTTCGGCCCCGCCCTCCAGGACGACGTCGTCGACGCACAGCGTGTAGGCGACCGGGTTGACGATGTCCTGCTGGAACGCGAGCTGCGCGGCCGGGTAGTCGCGGTCCGCCGTGAAGAAGTGCTCCTGGCCGGCGAACTCGGCGCCGAAGGCGGGCTTCACCGCGGGCAGGAACTGCTGGTAGCCCACGTCGGCCCCGCCCTGGACGACGACGCGGACGGGGCCCTGCGTCGCGGGGGTGGAGCGGGCGCGGAAGCTCAGCCGGTAGGTCTCGCCGGCGACCAGCGGGACCTCCTGCTGGATGGCGGCGCTGTAGGGGGCGCTGCCCGCGGGCACGGTCGTGCAGCCCGCTCCGTCCTGCACCGAGGGCGCGGGGTAGATGGTCCACCCGGTGGTGCCCTGGCCGAAGCTGCCGTTGGTGACCTGGTCGGCGGCCTGCGCCGCGGACGGCGCGAGGACGAGGCTGGTGGGGACGAGCAGTGCGGTGGCCAGGGTGATCGCGCGGGCGCGGCGCGTCCGCTCAGGGGTCGGCGGCACGTGGTTCCTCCTCGTTGAGAGCGCTCTCTGTGCGCTGGGGCAAGCGTCGCCCGACCGTCCACCGTCTGTCAATGCCGATGCACAGCCGGTTCCGAGCCAGTTCCCGGGCCAGACCGTCCCGCCGCGGGGTCAGCCGACCAGCGGCAGCGCCTCCAGCACGCGCCCCCAGCCGCCGAGCCGGCCCACCGCGTGCCGTGCGAGCAGGAAGCCGCCGATGCCCATGCCCCAGCCCAGCGCCGAGTCCCCGTGCCGCGCCGTCCACGCCTCGAGCCGCCGCAGCGCGGGGGTCACGCGGTCGGCCAGCACCGTCCGCGCGGCGAGCAGCACCAGCGCCGGCGCGACCATGACCAGGCAGTACCCGACGAGGGCGGCCCCCGTCGCGGGCGCGGGCCAGTCCGCCGCGCCCAGGATCCCCAGCGCGGCCAGGTACGGGACCATCGTGGCGAGCTCGACGACCACGGCCGTGCCCGCCAGGACGGCGGTCCCGCCCCCCGACAGCCGGTCGGCGCGGGCCAGCCACTCCGTCGTGCGGTCCGGACGGCCCTGCCGGCGCCGGCGGCCGGAGTCGACGCCGAAGCTGAGCGCGAACAGCGCCACCCCCACGACCAGCTGCATCCACGGCACCACCGGCGCGGCGCCCACCGCCCGCCACAGCGAGGTGCCGACCGCGAGCAGGACAGCCCCCGCCGCGGCGTAGCAGCCCGCCACCACGGCGAGGTGCAGCAGCACCCGCCGCACGGGGGAGGGACCGGGCCGCAGCAGCGTCGCCACCGGCAGCACCAGCGTCCCGATGCTCGAGGAGTCCAGCAGGGCCAGGACGACCAGCGCGACGGCCGCGTCCAGGGGGTGCGAGAGGTCCATGCGCCCACCGTCGCCGCGAGCGGGGCCGGCGTCGTCCGCCACCCGGGCCGCGTCGCTGCGCCGCGGCGTACTCCGGGTGGACGATGCGGTGTGCGCCACGACCCGGTGAGGTGGTCCCCGTGACCCTCGTCCCCGCCCGGCCCCGTCCCCCCG
>NZ_JAAALN010000218.1 GCF_009906795.1 Kineococcus siccus | reverse complement strand
ACTCGTTGTTCAAGGCCGAGTGCATCCGCAATCCTCACCTACCCGGCCGCGACGGTCCGTGGCGCGGCATCGACGACGTCGAGATCGCCGTCGCCGAGTACATCGACTGGTACAACCACCGCCGGCTACACGGGGAGCTCGGAATGATCCCTCCCGTGGAGTACGAGGCCCAGTTCAGCACTCACCCCGTCGCGGCTGGTGCCTGACCCGCGTGGCTTCACGCCCTCCATCAAACCCGGGCCTTGACAACCTGCATCGCGAGATGGCCACCCAGCAGCCCCCACGCCGCCCGACACCGCCTCTGCTGACCGAGCACATCACACGAATCCTCGCCACCATCGACGCCTCCTCCACCCACGGGCAATCCCTCACCGAGATCCGCGATCGCGCGCTGGTCCTGCTGGCCTTCACCTCCGCGATGCGCGCCTCCGAGCTCGCCGCCCTCGACATCGACGATCTCCAAGCCCACACCGGGGGGCTCATCATCCGAGTCCGCTCGCCACACCCCGTCCAGGCTCACGCGAAAACCTTCATTACGATCCCCTGGGCAGATCACCACGAGCTGTGTCCGGTCCACGCGCTGGAGACCTGGCTGATCCGCCTCCGCGATCAGCTCGCAGACCAAGATCCCACCGGTAGCGCAGCAGCCGATGACGTGGCCGCAGCTGACCACTTCGCAGCCCTGCGTGCCGACAGGCGCACCGACCCCAAGTCCCGGTACATGCTCGAGGCCCGCCGCTCCCTGATCGCCGGCATGCACGGCGCAGTCCTGCGCGCCATCCTCCACAACGGCCGGGTCGGCAGCACGATGGTCGTCGACCCCCACCGAGCCCGCATGGCCCGCCTCGCCGTCACGAAGACCATCACCGCTCGCGCCCGCACCGCCGAACTACAGGCCCCTGACCCCACCGGCCGCTACTACTCCGCGCACTCCACGCGCGCAGGCTTCGCCATCCAAGCCAGCGCCAACGGTGCCTCCGGCCGCGACATCATGCGCCATGGCCGCTGGACGTCCCTGGAAGTGGCCCGCGAGTACATCGGCAACGCCGAGCCGTTTCAACACAGCGCCGCGAGCCGCCTCGGACTGTGACCACCGGGGCTCACGTATGGACCGTGGCTTTCGACGACGCTTCGCGCGTAGAGCTGGCTCTGGCCCCAGTGGATGCTCACCACCTCCCACTGTGCAACGTCCCCACGGACTGACTCCCTCGGAAGAACGCTCATGCCGGTGGTCGCGCGTGAGCGCGACGGCCGGCGAGCTCACGCACATTCCGATGAGCGCGATGTCGCTCACTCCTCTGTGAAGGCCAAGGTGGGTCCTAGTGAAATCGCAGGGCGTACTGACTCAGTCGTCGAAGTCGCCATGCCCAAGGCACGCCCGCGTAGAGCAGCCAGCCGGCAACACCGATCACGGTGATGGCAAGGCCCCATCCCCTCGTCGGCGTTGATTCCGGCCAGCGACGATCGAGCAACCACACCAGCACGCCTGAGGTGAGGCACCACGCCAGTGCCACCGACGAGGTGATCGCCAGACCCCGCTTCAGCCGTCGGGACCAGCCGGTGGCGTAGTCCAACGCGAGCTCTCTGGTGGCGGTGTCCATGGGCATCTCACCGCTGCTCACACTCTCGTGGACCAGCACCTGTGTGGCCGCCTCCGGCGCATGCGAGAACCGCTTGGCGTATAGAGTCGCTTCGTCGACGCGGTAGTAGCCGCTGATCACCCCTACGAGTGTCGAGCCGCTACCGACGATCAGGCTTCCCCAGTCACCCGTGACCTCCAGCAACGCGCCCGCCACGATGAGCACCCACAAGAGCGACCCGATGATCTCCTCGGGCGTCGGCCGGTGCCACCTGCGCTGCGGCATTGCCCACCGGCTGGAGTCGGGTCCGCTGATCACACCACCATCCTGCAGCAAGTGATCCAGCAGCAGCACTCATGCCGCGATGCACTCGGTTGGTTGCCCGCTCCGAGCCTGGCTCGGCCGTCAGGCTCGCTGCGAGCGGTCGCGGTCACCACGCAGCAGCGGGCTTGCCGATCGTGTCGGGGTCAGCCGATCGCGCGACTGGCCAGGATGAACTCGACGGCGGCGATCGGTTCGAGCGGCAGGTGCAGGGCCATGCCGTACCAGACGCCCTTGCCGGTGGCGTCCGGTGTGTCGGGGCCTTGCTTGGACCAGCCGATGCGGGTGTGCCCCGGAAGGCTGTGCTGGACTCCCATGCGGGTGTCGTTGACGGTGATGCCGGTGTAGGCGCCGGCCGGCTCGGTCAGCGAGGTGGCCCGGCGCTCGGGCTGTTCCTGCGGGGTGCGGGTGAAGGGTGAGTAGTTGATCAGGCCGGTGACCCACTCCCCGCTCTGGTCGTCGTGCCGGGCCAGCCGCGTCGAGTCGACCTCGGGCGGCACCCACCGCAGAGCGATGCTCAGCTCCATGGGCTCACCGTTCGGCAGGGAGCTGCCGCGTGCGGGCAGGGCTGCACCCTCCGGCTCCCAGAAGTTCCTGCTCTTTAGACACACCAGTCGATGCCCGGCCTCCTCCAGCGGGGCCAGCGTCGGCAGCGCGAAGCCGAGCCAGTCCTCCACCTCGGCGCGGGTGTACGGGAGCAGGGTGCTGTCGACGTCACCCTCGCCTCGTCCGCGGTGACGGCGGAAGGCGCGTCCACCACCGCGGATGCCGGCGCTGCCACCGGGGCGCAGAGCGCCGAGCACGCGCAGCAGGTGCTCGCTCAGCGGTAGCTGCGCGACCGGGTGGGGGTTGGCGTGCGCGGCGCGGGCGATGGCTGCTTCCTCCTCCGCCGCCGGGTACAGCGCCAGCCGCTCCTGCCGCCACGGAGCACCAGCTCCGCCGTCACCGCGGCAGCGCCGGGCCTCTGCTTCGGCGTCGGCCCAGTCGTACAACGGCCCCTCCCAGGTCGACCCCGACCACGTGGAAGGTCGCCCGTCGGGCAGCAGCCGACGGTACTGACGGGTGTGGGCCTGGGTGGCGGAGCTCAACGCGGCCAGCACCACTGCGGTGGTGGGCCGGTCCAAGCCGGACAGCTCACTGCACAGGTCCACCGGTGCCGCACCAGCCAGGCTGGCAGCCAGCCTAAGCAGCGGCACGTCTCGGCGCGCCTCGTCCGGGTCCGGTTCCACCCCGTACGGCTGCTCGTCCACACCACGCTGCTCGTACCAGGCCACGTCCAGGCTGCGGCTGGCCAACGCGCCGCCGTACTCAGCCGCGGCCAGCGCCTCCAGCCAGGCGATGCGGGCGCGTGGACGCGCCTCAGGATCATCTGGACGCGGTGGCTCGATCTCGATGAACCCGGCCTCGTCCATCGCAGTCAGCCAGTTGCCAGTGCGGTGTAACAGCCCCACCGCTGCCGGTGGCCCACTGAGCTCATCGAAGGCGCGCTCCAGCGTCTCCGCCAACTCCTGCGGGCTCAACCCATTCCCTCCAGCTGGCACAACACCCCCTCCGCTCATCGATGCAATCGCTCGCAGCACCGAGCATGCAGCAGACCACGCCCCCGCGGACGTCGTACACGGGACGACAGCCCGACCAGGACGACTGCCGCCGCTGAGGCCCTACACGCGTCGAAGGCGTACGTGATCACGACCGGACCACGACTTCGCGCTCATGCCGATGACCAGGCGGTGTGAGCTGACCCACGGATCATGGTCTTAGCCCGCTCCGGCTCCTAACGTCGGTGCCCCAGGCACCGACCAAGGAGGCTCAGGTGGCTCAAGCAACGGCAGGCACCGGACCCGCGCTGCGCGAGCGTTCCCTGCCCTCCCGCCGGTGGGAGCTGGACGGGGAGAGCCTCAACGTCGAGGTCCACGACCCCGGCCACCACCACCTCGTCGTCCTCGAGGCCGGCCTGGGCAACTGCCGCACCTCCTGGGACGTCCTCGTACCTCACCTCCTCGACAGGCCTGGTTCGGCGGTCACCGTGGTGACCTACGACCGTCCCGGTTCTGGACGCAGTCCTGCCTCGCACCAGGCCACGACGATCAAGGCGATGGCGCACCGCCTCGCCACCTTCGTCCACCACGCCGTCACCGACACGGTCGACACGACCGGCACGGCAGGAGTGGACGGTGACGGGGGCGGGCGTGCGGTGCGGATCGTGCTGGTCGGCCACAGCCTCGGTGGTCTCCTCGTTCGCTGCGCCCTTCCGCTGCTGACCCAACAGGGTCTGGGGCAGCACGTCGCCGGGATCGTGCTGCTCGATCCCACGACCGAGACCGCCGACGCCTACGCAGACCCGAACTACTACCGCCAGTTCGGGCGGCTACTGGCCCTGCAGCAGCACCTGGCCCGCGTCGCCCCGCTGCGCCGCTGGGCCACCACCGCCCGTCGCCGGGCCCTGCCCGCAGCCACCGGCGAGGCGATGATCGCCGAGGACTTCACTCCCGCCTCCTTGGCCCAAGCGCGCCGCGAGCACCTCGCCCTGCGCGATGCCGTGCCCAGCTTGCGCACCGCCCCACCCGCACCACCGACGTGCCCCGTAATCGTCTTGTCCGCCGGTCACGCCACCAAGGCCGCAGCGCCCTTCCGCGCCGATGTCGTCGCACACCAACGCGCCTACGCCGAGAGCCTGCCGTCCGGACAGTTCGAGTCACTGCCGGCCGGGCACTTCCTGCACGTTGAGCAAGCTCCCACGGTGGCCGCTGCCATCAGGGAGTTGCTCGCCTGACCTCAGCCTCCTTTCCTGCGCAGACACTGCGCTCGGTCATCCCGCGTTGTGCGAGCTGTCGCGGCCGGCCCACGACTTCACTCATCTGCCGATCTGCGAGCGGTTCGCACCTGTCTGCTGATACTCCCTAGCCCGGCCTCCGTCCTGCCTGACACCGTCATCGCCATGACGCTGGGGCTACGCAACAACGAGGTGCACCTCGTCCCGTACTCACCCGCCTGGGCCGAGGCCGGCAGCGCAGAGTGCCACCGACTGCAGGACGCCCTGGGCCGCTGGACGAAGGATGTCGAGCACGTCGGCAGCACCGCAGTCCCCGGCCTGGCCGCCAAGCCCATCATCGACATCTGCATCGGCGTCCAAGACATGCTGCACGCCGACGCCATGGCCGAGGAGATGAGCCAGCTCGGCTACGACTACCCCGGGGACGTCGGCATCCCCCATGACCGGGTCTTTGGACGCGAACCCGGCTGGCGAACACACCTGGTCCACGTCGTCGTCATCGACGGTCCTCGATGGCAGGCCTATCTCCGCTTCCGGGACTCCCTACGAGCAGACCCGGCCCTGCGAGCGGAGTACGAAGCATTGAAGCGAGCCCTGGCCACCTCCCACACCGCGGACCGGTACACCTACACCCAGCACAAGACGGCCTTCGTTCAGCGGGTCCTGGCCGACCTTGCTTAGGCAAGGGTCCATCGGCGGGGGCGCCAGGCGACGTAACGATCATCGCGCTGTCGTGGACGTATCGGGTGGCTCTGCTGGCAAGATCCAACTCGTGCAGACACTGGAGTCCGAACGCCTACGACTGCGGCAGTGGACCGCTGACGACGCCCCCTTCGTCCTCGACATGTGCTCTCGCTGGGAGGTTCAGCGCTACATCGGCGCCGCCCCCCGCGTCCTTCAGGACCTCGGCGAGGCAAGCAGCCTCATCGCCCGCTGGCACTCTCGCCAGGACCACCTGCACCGCGTCTGGGCCGTCGAGCACAGCGATGGGCACCTGCTCGGGACCCTGCTGCTCGTTGCCATCTCCGGTTCCGGTACCCCACCGCTACAGCCGACCGGCGAGACGGAGATCGGCTGGTACTTCCACCCCGACGCCTGGGGACACGGCTACGCCCACGAGGCCGCGACTCTCGGCCTGTGCTACGCCTTCGACGTCGGCCTAGCGAAGGTGCTGGCCGTCACCCACCCCGACAACGCCGCCTCCCAAGCCCTGTGCCGCAGGCTGGGCATGGACCACCTGGGCCGCACCGACGGGTACTACAACATGACCTGCGAGCTGTTCAGCACGAGCCGCCCTCAGGTCGACTGACGACGCCGAACGGAACGTCCGGTCATCCCGCGCTGCGCGTGCGTCCGGTCATGCCGCGTTGTGCGCGCTGCCGCTGGCGGCTGACCCCGACTTCACGGATGTGTCGGAGGACGGCAGACCGCGCAAGCAGTTGACTGAGCCGCCGGCTCCTAGGGTGAGCGCATGAGGTCGGTGGTCATCGTTCGCCGTGCACGACCCAGCGACGCGCCACGGATGGCGCAGGTCCACGTCACCTCCTGGCAGCAGACCTACCGCGGCCTGATGCCTGACTCCGTCCTGGACGACCCGAACCTCCTGCCGGCCCGTGAACGCGTCTGGACCGGCGCCCTCACCGATGAGCGGTGGAGCAGCAACCGCACCGTCGTCGCCGAAGTGGACGGCACCATCGTCGGCATCGCGATGTCCGGACCCGAACAGGAGCCCGACGCCACCGAGGAGTCCCAGCTGCACCTCCTCTACGTCGACGCAGCCCACCACGGCTGCGGAGCAGGACCAGCGCTGCTCAACGCTGTCCTCGACCCCGACGAGTCGGCTGCCCTGTGGGTCGCGGACCCCAGCCCACGCGCCCAGGCCTTCTACCGCAAGCACCGCTTCGCCCCCGACGGACGCAGCAAGACCGAGGACGGCGTGCGCGAGGTCCGGTGGGTCCGCCCCGCCGGTACGTCGTAGCGACCGCAGTCCCGCTCTGCCCTCGACGTCACGGGCATCCCGCGTTGTGCGCGGCCAGGGCACACCTGCATCTCGATGGCCCACCCAGCCGTCCCTCCGCC
>NZ_JAAALN010000217.1 GCF_009906795.1 Kineococcus siccus | reverse complement strand
GCGCAGCAGTGGGGGTCGCTGCTCGTCGGCACCCTCTTCGGCGTCGTCTGGCTGCTCTCGCAGGCGGTCCTGCCCGCCGCGATCGGCCGCGCGCTCGACGAGGGGGTCCTCACGGGCGACGACCGCGCGCTGCTGCGCTGGGCCGGCGTCGTCCTGGCGCTTGCCGTCGTCACGACCGTGTCCGCCGTGGTGCGGCACCGCTACGGCGTGACCAACTGGCTGACCGCGTGCTTCCGGACCCTGCAGCAGGTCGGGCGCCACACCGCGCGCTCGGGCACCGCGGTCAGCCGCGACCTGCCCCAGGGCGAGGTGCTCGCGAGCATCGCCTCCGACGGGCCGCGCCTCGCCGACGCCTTCGACGTCACCCAGCGCGCGGTCGCGTCGCTCGTGGCCGTCGTCGTCGTGGCCGTCCTCGTGCTGCAGACGTCGGTGCCGCTGGGGCTGCTCGTCCTCGTCGGCATCCCCGTCGTCCTCGTGCTGCTGCTGCTCGTCCTGCGCCCGCTGCAGGCCCGCCAGCGCCTGCACCGCACGCTGACCGGCGAGCTCACCTCGCTGGGCACCGACACCGTGCGCGGCCTGCGGATCCTGCGCGGCGTCGGCGGCGAGCAGATGTTCCTCGACCGCTACCACGTGCAGAGCCAGCGGGTCCGCGCCGCGGGCGTGCGGGTGGCGACGTGGGAGGCGAGCCTCGAGGCGCTGCAGATCCTCGTGCCCGGGCTGCTCGTGGCCTCGCTCGTGTGGGCCGGGGCCCGCGCCACGGTGCGCGGCGAGGTGAGCCCCGGCGAGCTCGTCGCGCTGTACGGCTACGCGGCCTTCCTCACCTCGCCGCTGCGCATGCTCGTGGAGTCCGCCGACAAGTACGCCCGCGCGCTCGTCGCGGCCCGGCGCCTGACGACGCTGCTCGGCGTGCGCCCGCTCGTCGCCGACGCCGGGACCGCGAGCGCCCCGGCGGGCGCGCTGGCCGACCCCGTCTCGGGCGTCAGCGCGCCCGCGGGCCGCTTCACCGCGGTCGTCAGCGACCCGCCCGAGTTCGCCGCGGAGCTGGGCCGCCGGCTCACGCGCTTCGACGACGACACCGAGGCCACGCTCGCGGGCGTCGCGCTGCGGGACCTGCCCGTGGCCGAGGTCCGCCGCCGCGTGCTGCTGGCCGAGGACGACGCCCAGCTGTTCAGCGGCACCCTGCGCGAGCAGGTCGACCCCGAGCGCGCCCACCCCGACGCCGACCTGCTGCACGTCCTGCGGGTCGCCGACGCGACCGACGTCCTCGAGGCGGTGGACGGCGGGCTCGCGGCGGTCGTCACCGAGCGGGGGCGGTCCCTGTCCGGCGGGCAGCGCCAGCGCCTGGCGCTGGCGCGGGTCCTGCTGCGCGACCCCGAGAACCTCGTGCTGGTCGAGCCGACCAGCGCGGTGGACGCCCACACCGAGGGCCGGATCGCCGCCCGGCTGCACGCGGCCCGCGCGGGTCGCACGACCGTCGTCGCGACGGCCAGCCCGCTCGTCCTGCCGCACGCCGACGCCGTGGCGTGGGTGCGCGACGGGCGCGTCACGGCCGTCGGCCGCCACGAGGAGCTGCTCGAGCGGCACGCCGACTACCGCCGGTTCGTGACGCGCGACGCCGCAGCCGCCGTCCCTCCCCAGACCCGACCGCAGCCGGCCGGGCCGCCCCGCCCCCGCACCGAGGAGCACGCGTGAGCCCCGCCGAGGCGCCCGACGAGACGCTCGACCCCCTCGCGACGGCCGACCCGACGACCCTGCCGGTCGCGGACCGCGCCCACGTCCTGCGCGACGTGCGGCGCCTGGTGCGCGAGCACCGGCGGGCGGGCCTGGTCATGCTGGGCCTGCACTCCGCGGCGGCCCTCGCGGGTCTCGCGGGGCCGTGGCTGCTGGGCGGTCTCGTCGACGACGTCGTGGCGTCCGTGCGCTCGGGCGTCGCGGACCCCGGCGGCGTGCAGCGCGCCATCGACGTCGCCGTGGGGCTGCTCGTGGCGGCCGTGGTCGCGCAGGCCGTCCTGGCCCGCGTGGCCCGCAAGCGCTCCCTCGTGCTCGCCGAGCAGGTGTTCGCGCAGCTGCGCGAGGAGTTCCTCGACCGCGCCACGACGCTCCCCCTCTCGGTCGTCGAGCAGGCGGGCACGGGCGACCTGGTCTCACGCACCACCAACGACGTCGACGCCCTGAGCTACACCGTGCGCTACGGCGCCCCGGCGATCCTCGTCGCCTGCGTCACCACGGTGTTCACGGTCGTCGCGGCGTTCCTGTCCGGCCCGCTGGTCGCGCTCGCGATCGTCGCGGGCGTGCCCGGGCTGCTGCTGGGCACCCGCTGGTACCTGCGCCGCGCGCAACCGGCCTACGCGGCGGAGCGTGCGTCGTGGGGACGGATCTCCACGACGCTGGGCGAGAACGTCGAGAACGTCCGCACCGTCGAGGCGCTGTCGCTCGCCGAGCACCGCATCGGGCTGCTGGACAGGGTGATCGGCACCACCGTGGTGAAGGAGCGCTACACGCTGCGGCTGCGCACCGTGTGGTTCCCGACCATCGAGATGTCCTACCTGCTGCCCGTCGTCGCGGCCCTGGTGTGGGGCGGCTACCTCGTGCGCCACGACCTCGCGACGGTCGGGCAGGTCACCGCCGTGGTGCTGTACCTGCGCCAGCTCGTCGGCCCCATCAACGAGCTGCTGATCTGGTGGGACGAGCTGCAGGTGGGCCAGGCGTCGTTCGCCCGCGTCGTGGGGTTGTCGGCCGTCGCCGCGGACCGCACCGTCAGCGGCGACACCCCGGACTCCGACGAGGTCTCCGCGCACCGGGTCGGCTACTCCTACACCGCCGACCGGCCCGTCCTCGCCGGCGTGTCCCTGCGCCTGACGCCGGGCGAGCGCCTCGCCGTCGTCGGTCCGACGGGCGCCGGCAAGTCCACGCTCGGGCGGCTGCTGGCCGGCATCACCCCGCCCACCGAGGGGTCCGTGCGCGTCGGCGGCGCCGAGGTCACGGGGCTGCCGCTGGACGAGATGCGCCGGCAGGTCGCGCTGGTCACGCAGGAGCGGCACGTCTTCGCCGCCACGCTGCGCGACAACGTGGCGCTGCCCCTGCCGGAGGCGGACGACGCGACCGTCGAGGCCGCCCTCGACGCGGTCGACGCGCTGGACTGGGCGCGCGCGCTGCCCGAGGGGCTGCAGACGCCGGTGGGCGAGAAGGGCGTGACCCTCTCCGCGGCCCAGGCCCAGCAGGTCGCGCTGGCCCGGCTCGTGCTGGCCGACCCGCACACCCTCGTGCTGGACGAGGCGACGTCCCTGCTCGACCCGAACGCCGCCCGGCACCTGGAGCGGACGCTCGCCGCCGTGCTCGAGGGCCGCACGACCGTCGCGATCGCGCACCGGCTGCACACGGCGCACGACGCGGACCGGATCGCGGTCGTCGAGGCGGGGCGCATCACCGAGCTCGGCACCCACGACGAGCTCGTCGACGCCGGCGGGCCCTACGCCGCGCTGTGGCGGTCCTGGCACGGCGGCTGACCGGACACCGCGGGAGCCGACGACGCAGAAGCCCTGGTGCCGCCGCCGGAGGGGGCGCATGCTGGGGCCATGCCGACGACGGAGCTGGTCCTGTTGCTCGTCCTCATGACGCTGCTGACCGTGGCCCTGAGCACGACGGCGGTGCGGGCACTGCGCCGTCGACGCCGACCGGCCGTCCGCGACGACACCCTGCGCGCGGGTCAGGGGCCCGCCGTCGACGGTTCGAGCGCCGCCCTGCGCGCGATCGGCCGCAACGCCTGGATGCTGCCGGGCGGCGGCGGCTTCTGACGCCCGCTCCCCCGCCGGCGCGACTCCACCCGGCCCGCGTCAGGTCGGCTGGTACGGCGAGACGACGACCTCGACGCGCTGGAACTCCTTGACGTCGGAGTAGCCCGTGGTCGCCATCGACCGGCGCAGCGCGCCGACGAGGTTGGTCGTGCCGTCGGCCGCGCGGCCGGGGCCCGTGAGGATCTCCGCGAGCGGCGCGACCGTGCCGACGTGCACGCGCTCGCCGCGCGGCAGCACGGCGTGGTGCGCCTCGGGCCCCCAGTGCCAGCCGCGGCCGGGGGCCTCGGTCGCCCGGGCGAGCGCCGCCCCGATCATCACGGCGTCCGCACCGCACGCCACGGCCTTGACGATGTCGCCGGACGTCCCGACGCCGCCGTCGGCGATGACGTGCACGTAGCGGCCCCCGGACTCGTCCATGTAGTCGCGGCGCGCGGAGGCCACGTCGGCCACGGCGCTCGCCATCGGCGCGTGGATGCCCAGGGTCGTGCGCGTGGTGTGCGCGGCCCCGCCGCCGAACCCCACGAGGACGCCCGCCGCGCCCGTGCGCATCAGGTGCAGCGCCGCGGTGTAGGTGGCGCAGCCGCCCACCACGACGGGCACGTCGAGCTCGTAGATGAAGCGCTTGAGGTTCAGGGGCTCGCTGCTGCCGGAGACGTGCTCGGCGGAGACCGTGGTGCCCCGGATGAGGAAGAGGTCGACACCCGCGTCGACGACGACCTTCCAGAACTCCTGCGTGCGCTGCGGCGAGAGCGCGCCCGCGACGGTGACGCCCGCGTCGCGGACCTCGGCGAGGCGGCGGGTGATCAGCTCGGGCTGGATCGGCTCGGCGTAGATCTCCTGCATGCGGCGCGTCGCGACGGCCGCGTCGAGCGCGGCGATCTCGGCGAGCAGCGGCTCGGGGTCCTCGTAGCGCGTCCAGAGGCCCTCGAGGTCCAGCACGCCCAGCCCGCCGAGGCGCCCCAGGGCGATCGCCGTGGCCGGCGAGACGACCGAGTCCATCGGCGCCGACAGCACCGGGATCTCGAAGTGGTAGGCGTCGATCTGCCAGGAGGTGGAGACGTCCTCGGGGTCGCGCGTGCGGCGGCTGGGGACGATGGCGATGTCGTCGAAGCTGTAGGCGCGCCTGCCCCGCTTGCCGCGGCCGATCTCGATCTCATGCACGAGAGGGAAGGCTACCCGCTGCGCGGGAGGCCCTCCGCCTGCGTCAGCGCCTGCGTCAGCGCCTCCGTCAGCGCCCGGAGTAGTTTGGCGCCTCGACCGTCATCTGGATGTCGTGCGGGTGGCTCTCCTTCAGCCCGGCGGGCGTGATCCGGACGAACCGGCCCACGTCCTGCAGCTGCGGCACCGTGCGGGCCCCCGCGTAGAACATCGACTGCCGCAGCCCGCCGACGAGCTGGTGGGCGACGGCCGCGAGCGGACCGCGGTAGGGCACCTGACCCTCGATGCCCTCGGGGACGAAGCGGTCGTCGGAGGCCACGTCGTTCTGGAAGTAGCGGTCCTTGGAGAACGAGCGGCCGCCGGTGCGCGTCTGCTGCGCCCCCAGCGAGCCCATGCCCCGGTAGGACTTGAACTGCTTGCCGTTGACGAACACCAGGTCGCCCGGGCTCTCGTCGCAGCCCGCGAGCAGCGAGCCCAGCATGACCGTGTCGGCCCCCGCCACGAGCGCCTTGGCGATGTCGCCCGAGTACTGCAGGCCGCCGTCGCCGATCACCGGGACCCCGGCCGGGCGGGCCGCCTTCGCCGCCTCGTGGATCGCGGTGACCTGCGGGACGCCGACCCCGGCGACCACGCGGGTCGTGCAGATCGAGCCCGGGCCCACGCCGACCTTGATGCCGTCGGCGCCCGCGTCGACCAGCGCCTGGGCCGCGGCCCGGGTCGCCACGTTGCCGCCCACGACGTCGACGTGCGCGGCCGCGCCGTCGGCCTTGAGCCGGGAGATCATCTCCAGCACCGCGCGGGAGTGCCCGTGCGCCATGTCGACCACGAGGACGTCGACGCCCGCGTCGACGAGGAGCATGGCGCGCTTCCAGGCGTCCTCGAAGATGCCGATGGCCGCGGCGACGCGCAGCCGGCCGTCGGGGTCCTTCGTCGCCAGCGGGTACTGCTCGCTCTTGACGTAGTCCTTGACGGTGATGAGGCCCGTCAGGCGGCCGCGGCCGTCCACGATCGGCAGCTTCTCGACCTTGTGGGAGCGCAGCAGCTGCATCGCGTCCTCGGGCGAGACGCCCACGGGGGCGGTGACGAGCGGCATCCGCGTCATGACCTCGTGCACGGGCCGGCTGAAGTCCGACTCGAAGCGCAGGTCGCGGTTGGTGACGATGCCGACGAGGGTCCCGTCGGGGTCGACGACGGGGACGCCGGAGATCCGGTAGCGCCCGCACAGGACGTCGACGTCGGCGAGGGTCGCGTCGGGCGTCGTCGTGATCGGGGAGGTCACCATGCCGGACTCGGAGCGCTTCACGAGGTCGACCTGGTTCGCCTGCTCCTCCGCGGACAGGTTGCGGTGCAGCACTCCCAGGCCACCCTGGCGGGCCATGGCGATGGCCATCCGGGACTCGGTCACGGTGTCCATGGCCGAGCTCAGCAGCGGGATGCGCAGCGTGACGCGCTTGGAGACGCGGGTGGAGGCGTCGACCTCCGAGGGCACGACGTCGGACTCCCCCGGCAGCAGGAGCACGTCGTCGTAGGTGAGGCCCATCTGGCCGAAGGGCCCCGGGTCCTCGGACGACGAGGCGGTGGACGGTCCGTCACTGCGGGGCTGCACGCTCACGACCTCGATGGTACGGCGCCGTCAGGACGTCGAGGGAACGTCCTCCGACGGCGGCGGGGTCGTCGGCGTCGGCACCGGCACCTCCGACGGCGCCCAGGCCCTCGACGGGCCCGTGCGCCCGCCGGGCGTCACGGTCGACCCCGCGCTCGTCTCCCCGACGTCGAGCACGCTGCCCGGCGTCATCAGCCAGGGCCTGCGGCAGACCGCCGGGCCCGAC
>NZ_JAAALN010000216.1 GCF_009906795.1 Kineococcus siccus | reverse complement strand
GGGTGGCACGGGGGTCGCCGGCCGCGGCGGGGGTCGCAGCTCGCGCCAGCGGGCGAGGAGGTCGTCGGCGTCGAGCAGCGCGACGACGAGCGGCGGGCCCTCCGCCGGCCGGCGGTAGGCGGCCCGCAGGCGGGTGTTGAAGTCCTCGACGACCTCGCGGAGCGCCGCCTCGGTCGCGAAGCGGCCGACCTGCTCACGCAGCTGCTCGCGCTCCTTGCGGAACGCCAGGCCGGGCGGGAGGAGGGCGGTCAGGTCGAGGTCCTCGCTGCGGGCCTTCGCGATCGCCCAGTCCTCGGGCGACCACGGCCGGTCCAGCCCGCGCAGCGGCTTGCCCGCGCCCGGCAGGTCGTCGAACTCGCCGCGCTCCTGCGCCTCGCGGACCTGCCGCTCGACCCAGTCCCCGAACGACGACGACGCGGGCTTGCGACCGGACACGCGACCCTCCTGGCTCGACACCTCCCTGGCTGGGCGACCACTGTGCGGCAGGGGGCCGGAGCCCGCCAGCAGGGGCGCGGTCGCTCAGCCCGCGGGCGGCGCGGCGGCGCCGCCCGCGAGGACCATCAGGGCACCCCTCGGCGACGGGCGGTGGGGCGCAGCGGGGCGGCAGCGGCGTCGACCCACCGTAGCCCGGCAGGTGGCGCTCCGTGACCGAAAGGTCGGCGCGGAGGCCCGCAGCCCTCTAGGATCGCGGCCGGGTTGGGCAGCAGCTCCCTCCGGTGCAGGACGTGCCGCTCCCACCCGCCTCGAGGGGCGGGCGTCTGGAGACGATGTGACCACTCCGGCTCACCTCTCCTCGCGCGCCGCGGCGCCGGGGCCCCCGGTGTCCGGCCCCCGACCGGCCGTCGACCGCACGGCGCTCAGCGAGGTGCTCGCGGAGTTCGCGGCCACGCTGCTCGCCGACTACGCCGTGCGCGACATCGTCGCGCACCTGGTGGCCGCGACCACCCGCGTCCTGGCCGTGGACGGAGCGGGCGTGATGGTCACGGGCGATCCGCTGCCGGGCGCGCCGCCCGACGGCGGCCTGCTGCGGATGGCCCTCGCGACGCAGGGCACGGTGGAGGACCTCGAAGCCCGGCAGGACGCGGAGCAGTCGGGGCCCTGCATGGACTGCCACCGCAGCGGCGCCGTCGTCACGAGCCACGACCTCGCCGTCGCCGGGGACTGGCCCGGGTACCAGCGGCAGGCGACCGCGCAGGGACTGCACGCCGTGCTGGCGGTGCCGATGCGCGCCCGGGGCCGGGGCTGGGGCGTCCTGGACGTGTACCGCTGCGCCCCGGGCCCGTTCACCGACGACGAGGTGGCCGTGGCCCGCACGCTCGCCGACGTCGCCACGTCCTACCTCGTGGTGGCCGCCGACCGCGACAGCGCCCGGCGCGCGCAGGAGGAGCTCGCGTGGCGGGCCATGCACGACCCCCTCACCGGCCTCGTGGTGCGCTGGGTGCTCATGGAGCGCCTGGAGCGCGCGCTCGCGGGGCTCGACCGGCGGACGGCGGTCGTCGGGACGCTGTTCCTCGACCTCGACGGCCTGAAGGCGGTCAACGACACGCACGGTCACTCCGCGGGCGACGAGCTGCTGCGCCGCGCCGCGGCGAGCATCGCCGGCGCGCTGCGCCCCACCGACGTCCTGGCGCGGGTCGGGGGCGACGAGTTCGTCGTGCTGCTGGAGAGCATGAGCACCCCGGAGGAGGCCGCGGTCGTCGCCGAGCGCATCCTCAGCCTGCTGCGGAGCACCGGCGACGCGGCGCCGGGGCCCCGGCCCTCGGCGAGCATCGGCATCGCGGTCACGTCCGACCCCTCGACGGCACCGGAGGCCCTGCTGGCCCGCGCGGACGCGGCGATGTACGCCGCCAAGCGGGCGGGACGCGGGCGGATCGCGGTCGCCGGCGACGAGCTGCCCGTGCCCGGCGCCACCACCGCCGCGGATCCGGCACCCGCCAGCCCGACCCGGCGCGTGGAGCTCGCGCTCGAGCTCGAGCGGGCCCTGGACCGCGCCGAGCTCGTGCTGCACTACCAGCCGATCGTCGACCTCACGTCGGGGGACGTCTACGGCGTGGAGGCGCTGGCCCGCTGGGAGCACCCCAGCCGGGGCCTGCTCCCGGCGTCGGCCTTCGTCCACGTCGCCCGGAACAACCACCTGGTCCACCGGCTGGACAGCTGGGCGCTGGGTGCGGCCTGCCGGCAGCTGACCCGCTGGGACGAGGAGCTGGGCGCCGCGGCGCCCCGGCGCGTCTTCGTCAACCTCTGCGTCGCGAGCCTGCGGGACCGCTCGCTGCCGGGTGAGGTCGCCGCGGCGCTGGCCGAGTGCGGCCTGGCGGCGGAGCGCCTGGTGCTCGAGATCACCGAGCTGGGCACCCTCACGGAGCTGGGCACGGGACACGTCGTGCGCGCGCTGGCCGAGCTGGGCTGCGGGCTGGCGATCGACGACTTCGGGTCGGGCAACGCGTCGCTCAACCGCGTGCTCGAGGTCCCCGTGCCGATCCTCAAGGTCGACCAGAGCTTCGCCGCCGCCCTGGGCGCGACGCACGCAGGACGGGCGGCAGCGGCGACCGCCGCGCTGTCGGCCGCGCTGACCCTGGGGCGGCTCGTGGGCCGCCCGGTCATCGTCGAGGGCGTCGAGGACGAGCGGACCGCAGACGCGTTGCGGGAGCTGGGTTTCCGCTACGCCCAGGGGGTGCACTTCGGTGCACCGCTTCCCGCGTAGGAACTCAGAGACATCGGACGAACACGCCCCGTGTACGACGGTGCCTCCGCCGTCCCTGGTCGATCACGGGTCGTCACCGGACGGTTGCCGGAGCCACGTCTCCGACCTATCCTGGGCGCGGGTTGAGAGGCAGCTCGGCCGTCGAGAGCCAGGCGGCCATCCGAGCACCGGGGCGACGACGCCGGGTGCTGTCCCGAGGGGACCAGCCATGACCGCCACGACGCACACGTCCTGCACCTCCGCACCCGACACGCTCAGCCGCACCCGGCCGGCGCGCCCGTCGGCGCCGCCGTCCACCCACCAGCACCGTCCCCCGTCGGCGGAGATCGGCGTCGCCGGGCCGGCGGCCCTCACGGTCACCGTCGCGCGCCGCGCCGGCACCACGGAGCTGAGCCTCGCGGGCGAGCTCGAGGCCTCGACCGCCCCGCTGCTGGACTGCCTCGTCGCCGACGCGCTCGACCGTCGCCGCGACGTCTCCCTGGACCTGTCCCGCACGGAGTTCTGCGACGTCAAGGGCCTGAACTGCCTGCTCGCGACGCGCCGCCGGGTGCACGCGCACGGCCGGCGTCTCACCTTCGTCGGCGCGCAGCCCCTGCTGCGCCACCTCCTCGGCGTCAGCGGCGCCGCGGACGTCCTCGCCGCCGACGGCTGACGTCCGCGGCGGCGTGACGCCGCGCACCGTCACCTCGGTAGAGTTCAGCCACTGCACCGTGACCGGGCCCCAGGACGACGAAGGATGAGCAGGGCACCGGGCACGAGGGTTGGACCCACAGCTCGCAGCGCCCCCGGTGGCACCCGCCACGTCAGGGTTCGACTGCACGCCGCGAGCGGGTCCCGCTGCTCGCGCGCGCCACGGAGCGGATGGACGACGATGCCCGACGAGATCGACGCACCCGGGAACGGGACGCCGATGACCCCCCAGCAGGCCTTCGCGGAACTCAGCCGCATCGTGCTGGGCCAACGCCCTCTGACCCAGGTGCTCCTGCGCGTCGGGGAACTGGCCGTCGCCACGATCCCCGGCGCCGACGAGATCAGCGTGACGCTCGTGGAGAAGGGCGTGCCGCACACGGCCGCCTTCACGGGGTCCCTCGCGGCCGCGCTCGACGAGCGCCAGTACGCGGCCGGGTTCGGGCCCTGCGTCGACGCGGCCCAGTCCGGCCACACGATCCGGATCGACGACGTCGCGGACACCCGGACCTACACCGACTTCGCCGCGATCGCCGCGCGCTCGGGGGTCCGCAGCATCCTGTCGATCGGCCTGCCCATGCCCCAGCAGGTCCTGGCCGCGATGAACATCTACCGGTTCGGCGAGGGACCGCTCGACGCCGAGGCCGAGAGGGTCGCGCAGGAGTTCGGCCGGTACGCGGCCGTCTCGCTCGCGAACGCCTCGCTGTTCGAGCACTCGACGCTCCTGGCGGCGCGCATGCAGCACGCCATGGAGTCGCGGGCGGTGATCGACCAGGCCAAGGGCATGATCATGATCACCGAGGGGGTGACCGCCGACGAGGCCTTCCAGCGGCTCGTGTCGGCGTCGCAGGCCGCCAACCGCAAGCTGCGCGACATCGCGGCGGAGATGGTGCGCGAGGTCGAGACCGGGCGGCGCGCGCGGCGCTAGCCGCGACGGTCCTCGCAGGACGGCCTCGGATCGCCGGTTCGCCTGTTCTACTGGTGCCGTCACCGGGTCGCAGTTCGGCCGGGGGAACGGCCGGGGGTTGAGCAGCCAGCTCCCGGTCCGCCCCCGCGGTTCAGCGGCAGGCGGTGACGTGCACGAGCGCGGGCCCGTCGTGCACGAGCGCCTCGCACACCGCACCCGCGAGCTCACCCCGCCGCGTCACGACGACCGCGTGCCCGTCACGCGCGTCGACCCACGGCCCGAGGCCGCTCCCGGTGTCCGTCGGGCCGGCCGGCACGGACCTCCCGCCGGTCAGGACGCCGTCGTCGCCGGGGACGCCGTCGTCGACCAGGACGAGCCGCAGCCGCGGGTGCCGGGCGGCCGCCGCGAAGACCGCGGGCCTGCCCCGGGCCACGAGCACCACGGGGTCCCCCGGGGCCGCGAGGCCGTCGGCGATCAGCTGCGCGGCGTCCTCCGCCGCCGGGCCGGCGGCCCCGAGCAGCGCGGCCTCCGGGTCGGCGAAGGTCTCCACGCACGACCAGGCGTCCACCAAGAGGTCAGGCGCACCGGTGCCGCCGGGCCCCCCGGGGCGGGGGGACGGCCGGCGCCGCCCCGGGGCCACGCGCACCTGCAGGACGTCGGGGTGCGTGGTCGGCGAGCGCACCGCCCGGGGGCTGTGGTCGGTCATCCGCGGGCTCCTCGCGCCGGCGAGGCGCCGCGACGCACTGCGCCACCTCGGGTTCCGGGTCCCGGCGCCGTTGCTGGACCGTCGCGCGCAGCCTACGGCGCCGGGCGGGGCGGCGCAGGCCGGACGAGCGCCGGCGCCTCAGGCGGCGCGCAGCAGCTCCTCCTCCTGCACCAGCCGCAGCGACAGCGTCCGGTAGCCCATCTCGCCGAACAGCACGGTGACGCGGTCGGGCTCGCAGCGCACCACCTCGCCCTCGCCCCACCGGGCGTGCACGACGGTCGATCCCACCGGGAACTCCCCGCCGTCCTCGGCGACGTGCCGCCGCGCCGTCCCGGCCCGGCACCGGTCGCAGTTCCCGCACTCCCCCGCGAGGTCCTCGCCGAAGTAGCCCAGCAGGAACCGGCGGCGGCAGCCGTCGGTCTCGGCGTACTCGCGCACCACCTCCAGCCGGGTGCGCTCCAGCCGCCGCCACCGGCGCGACAGCTCGACGGCCCGCTCGACGGCCTCCTGCGCCGACCCCGCCGCGGCCGTCGGCCGCAGCCGGCCGTCGGCGTCCTCCTCCACCGCCCCGGCCTGCTGGAGCAGGTTGACCGCCCGCGAACCGGGCGGGCGAGAGGCCGACCGCGCGCCGCACGTCCGCCGCCGAGGCGCCGTCGTCCGCGTGCCGCAGCGCACCGAGGAGGCCGAGCAGCGGAGCGGGCTTCGCCACGGGCGTGGTGAAGAACCTCCGCAGGCCCAGGTCCTGCGGCCGGTACGCCAGCACGGCCGCGGCCGGCGCCCCGTCCCGCGCCGCCCGGCCGATCTCCTGGTAGTAGCTGTCGAGGGAGTCCGGGACGTGCGCGTGCACGACGGCCCGCACCGACCCGGCGTCGATGCCCATGCCGAACGCGGTCGTCGCGACCACGACCTCGAGGTCGCCGGCCAGGAACTCCCGCAGCACGCGGTCGCGGTCGGCCCTGCGTCGGCCCGCGTGGTAGTGCTCGCTCCTGCGGCCTGCCGCGCGGATCGCGGCGGCGAACTCCTCGGCGTCACGGCGCCGCGCCACGTAGACGAGGACGGCACCGCGCGTGGCCGTCGCAGCGCGGACGACCAGGTCGCGCTGGTCGGCGGCGTCGCGGCAGTGCTGCACGCGCAGGTCGATCTCGGGGCGGTCGAAGCCCTCGACCAGGACGGCGGGGTCGTCCAGGCCGAGGTGCTCGACGACCTCGGCGCGCACCTGCGGACCCGCCGTCGCCGTCAGGGCCAGCACGGGCGGGTGACCCAGCCGCGTCCTGGCCCGGCCCAGGCGCAGGTACTGCGGCCGGAAGTCGTGGCCCCACGAGGAGACGCAGTGGGCCTCGTCGACGACCAGCAGCGCCGGCCGCAGGGCGGCGAGCTCGGTGAGCACCTCCTCGCGCGCCAGCTGCTCCGGGGCCAGGAAGACGAACGTGGCGCGACCGTCGCGCAGCTCCGCCAGGGCCGCCGCCGACTCCGCGGCGCTCTGCTGGGAGTTCAGCAGGACGGCCCCGCCACGCCGGTCGTCGGCCCGCACGGTGTCGACCTGGTCGCGCTCCAGGGCGAGCAGCGGCGCGACGACGACGACGGGGCCCCCGAGCTCGGGGCCCGCGACCTGGTAGACCGCGGACTTCCCGGACCCCGTCGGCATGACCGCGAGGACGTCCCGGCGCGCCAGCACCTCGCGGGCCGCGCGCAGCTGGGCCGGCCGGAGCTCGAACCCGAAGGTGTCCCGCGCCCTGCGCTGCAACCGTTCCTCGTCCGCCACCACTGTCCTCCACCGTCCCCGGA
>NZ_JAAALN010000215.1 GCF_009906795.1 Kineococcus siccus | reverse complement strand
GCGGAAGCCCAGCGCCGCGAAGGCCGGGAACGCCTCGGCACGCCCGCGGGCCTGCCGGCCCTCGGGCGTGCCGAGGCGTTCCCGGCCTTCGCGGCGCTGGGCTTCCGCACCGCGCCCGTGGCGGGCGCCGAGCGTCCCGGGTCCTCCTCGTGGCAGAGCCTGCGCCGCGGCGGGACCGTGGAGACCGACTGGCTGAACGGGGAGGTCGTCCGGCTCGGGCGCGAGGCCGGTGTGCCCACCTCGGTCAACGAGGCGCTGCAGCTGCTCGCGAGCTCGTGCGCTCGGCGCGGCACCGGCCCGCGGGCCGTGGACGTGGCCGACGTGCGGCGGCTCGCGGACCGGCTGGCGAGCCGGGCCGGGGACCTCTGAGACGATGACGGGCATGCGCCTGGACCACGTGGGCTTCGCCGCCGGGCCGGAAGGCCTGCAGGCGACCGCACGCACGCTCGCCGCGCAGCTGGGCGTCCGGACGATCGACGGGGGGCCGCACCCCCGGTTCGGGACCCGCAACGTCGTCCTGCCGCTCTCCGACGGCTGCTACATCGAGGTCGTCGAGGTGCTCGACCACCCGGTCGCCGAGAAGGCGCTGTTCGGCCGGGCCGTGCGCGAGCGCTCCGACGCGGGCGGCGGCTGGTTCACGTGGGCCGTCACCGTCGACGACCTGGACGCCTACGTCGACCGGCTGGGTGAGGCCGCCGAGGAGGGCGTGCGCCGGCGCCCCGACGGCGTCGAGCTGCGGTGGCGCCAGATCGGGGCCCCCGGACTGCGCGAGGACCCGCAGCTGCCGCTGCTCATCGAGTGGTCCGGGCCCGCGACGCAGCACCCGTCGGCCATCGCCCTCGCGGGCGGCACCCGCCTCACCGGGCTCACCATCGCCGGGCAGCGCGAGCACGTCCGCGGCTGGCTCGGCCTGGAACCGGAGTACGTCGTCGACCGGCTGCAGTTCACGTGGCTGCCCGACGGTGCCAGCACCGGGTTGCGCGCGGTGACGTTCGAGACGTCGCGCGGGCCGGTGGAGATCTGAGCCGGTGTTCGACTGGCTGCCGGACTCGGCGCCGTCCCTCACCGTCTCCGCCGTCGCGCTGCTGGCCGTCGACTTCGTCGTCCGCGTCACCGCGATCGCCGTCGTCCCCGTCAACCGGCGCCCGAGCTCGGCCCTCGCCTGGCTGCTGACCATCTTCTTCGTCCCCTACCTGGGGATCCTGGCGTTCCTCCTCATCGGCAGTCCCAAGCTGCCCCGCAGCCGGCGGCGCAAGCAGCGCGAGATCAACCGCCTCATCCTGCGGACGACCGCGGGCATGGACCTGGTCAGCACCGAGCACCCCTGGCCGCCGTGGCTGGCGGGGATCGTGGCGATGAACCGCAACCTCGGGTCGATGCCCCTGGTCGGCGGGAACCAGGCCGAGCTCGTGGACGACTACGACGACGCGCTGCGGCGCATGGCGGAGTCGATCGACGCGGCCGTCGACTACGTGCACGTCGAGTTCTACATCATGATCCGCGACGCGACGACGGAGGAGTTCTTCGACAGCCTCGCGCGCGCGGTGCAGCGGGGCGTGCGGGTGCGCCTGCTGCTGGACCACATCGGCTCGCTGCGCTACCCCGGCTACCGCCGGACGACGAGGTTCCTCGACGAGGCCGGCATCGAGTGGCACCCGATGCTGCCCGTGCAGCTGCACAGGCTGAGGTACCAGCGGCCGGACCTGCGCAACCACCGCAAGCTGCTCGTCGTCGACGGCGACGTCGGCTGGGTGGGTTCGCAGAACGTCATCGACCGCAGCTACGACAAGCGCGGCAACGTCCGGCGCGGGCTGCGGTGGCAGGACCTCATGGTCCGGCTCGAGGGACCCGTCGTGAGCGGTGTCGACGCCCTGTTCATCACCGACTGGTACTCCGAGACCGACGAGCTCCTCGAGGACGAGGCGCGGCCGGTGACGTTCCCCCGGGGCCCGGGGAAGCTGGAGTGCCAGGTCGTCCCCAGCGGCCCGGGGTTCGACGGGGAGAACAACCTCAAGCTGTTCAACGCGCTGTTCTACTCCGCGCACCGCCGCATCTCGGTGACGAGCCCCTACTTCGTGCCGGACGAGTCGATGCTCGCGGCGATCACCTCGGCCGCCGAGCGGGGGGTCGACGTCGAGCTGTTCGTCTCGGAGCTGGGCGACCAGGCGCTCGTGCACTACGCGGAGTGCTCCTACTACGAGAACCTCCTGCGGGCCGGGGTGCGCATCTTCCGCTACCCCGCGCCGGCGGTCCTGCACGCCAAGCACCTGACGGTCGACGACGACGTCGGCCTCATCGGGTCCAGCAACATGGACATGCGGTCGTTCCTGCTGGACCTCGAGCTCACCCTCATGGTGTGCGGGCACGAGTTCGTCGACGACCTGCGCGCGATCGAGGACGGCTACCGCGCCGTGTGCACGGAGCTGACGCTGGCGCAGTGGATGTCGCGCTCCCGCGCGCACGTCATCAAGGAGAACCTGGCGCGCCTGACGTCCGCCCTGCAGTGACGGTCGGAGCCGCCGTGACGGTCAGGGCTGCAGGACGGTGATGCCCGCGCCGGCGGAGGTCGTGAGGTCCGCGAGGGCCCGCGGGCCCGACTCCAGCGGGAGCACGCGCTGCACGAGGTCGGCCGCCGGGAAGCGGCCGGACACCACCAGGTCGAGCAGGCGCGGGTAGTCGTGCGCGGCCATCCCGTGGCTGCCGAGGACGCTGAGCTCGAGCGCCACGACGCGGTCCATGGGGACGGCGGGGCGGCCGAGCGCCGCGGGCAGGAGGCCGATCTGCACGTGCCGGCCCCGCGTGCGCAGGCTGCGCACGGACGCCTCGCACGTCGCCACGCTGCCGACGGCGTCGAACGCCACGTGCGCGCCACCGCCGGTGAGGTCGGTGACCGCGGCCACGGCGTCGCCCGCGGCGGGGTCCACCACGTGCTCGGCGCCGAAGGCCCGCGCCAGGTCCCGCGCGGCCGGCGACGGGTCGCTCGCGACGACGCGGGCGCCGGCCGAGACGGCGAGGGACACGACCGACAGGCCCACCCCGCCGCAGCCGTGGACGACGACGCGCTCCCCGGGGCGCACCCGCCCGACGTCGGCGACGGCGTGGAACGCGGTGGCGACCCGGCAGCCGAGGGCCGCGGCGTGCGCGGCGGACAGCGCCGGCGGCAGCGCGACGAGGTTCACGTCGGCGTGGTCGAGGGCGACCAGCCCGGCGAAGGAACCCCACGCCGTGAACCCCGGCTGGGTCTGGCGCCGGCAGACCTGCTGCTGCCCGGCGGCGCACTCCGCGCAGCTGCCGCAGGCGGTCACGAACGGCGCGGTGACGCGGTCGCCCGTCCGCCACCCCCGCACGTCGGCCCCCACCGCGGCCACGGTGCCCGCGAGCTCGTGGCCCGGGACGTGGGGCAGGACGACGCCGTCGTCGTGGCCCTGCCAGGCGTGCCAGTCGCTGCGGCACACCCCGGTCGCCTCGACGGCGACCACGACGCCGTGCGGCGCGGGGGAGGGGTCGGGGACGTCGGCGAGCCGGGGCGGTGCCCCGAACTCCTCGACGAGGACGGCTCTCAATGCTCGGGAGGGCTGTCCAGGACGTCCACGAGACGTGCGGCGTCGCCGGTGTAGTCGGCCGGCGTGAGCAGCGACAGCCGCGCGGCCTCGCCCTCGGGCAGCCCGAGCCCCGCGACGAACTCGCGCAGCCTGGCCTGGTCCACCCTGCGGCCGCGCGTCAGCTCCTTGAGGCGCTCGTAGGGTTCCGGCAGCCCGTGCACCCGCATCACCGACTGCACCGCCTCGCCCAGCACCTCCCACGTCGCGTCCAGGTCGGCCGCGAGGACCGCCGGGGCCGCGTCGAGGCCGGCCAGGCCCTTGCGGACGTTCTCGACGGCCAGCAGCGAGTGCCCGAACGCGACGCCGATGTTGCGCTGCATCGAGGAGTCGGTGAGGTCGCGCTGCAGCCGCGACGACGTCAGCGTGTCCTCGAGGACCCGGAAGACGCCGCCCGAGAGCTCGAGGTTCGCCTCGGCGTTCTCGAAGCGGATGGGGTTCACCTTGTGCGGCATGGTCGAGGAGCCCACCGAACCCTGGCCCCGGACCTGCGCGAAGTAGCCGAGGGAGATGTACGTCCACACGTCGGTGCACAGGTTGTGCAGCACCCGGCCGTAGCGCGCCACGTCGGAGTACAGCTCGGCCTGCCAGTCGTGCGACTCGATCTGCGTCGTGAGCGGGTTGAACGTGAGCCCCAGCCCCTCGACGAACTCCCGCGCCGTGGCGGGCCAGTCCGTCGTGGGCACGGCGGTGCGGTGCGCGGCGTAGGTGCCGGTGGCGCCGTTGAACTTCCCGAGGAACCCGGCCGCGCCGACGCGGGCGAGCTGGCGGCGCAGCCGGTGCGCGAACACGGCGAGCTCCTTGCCCAGCGTGGTCGGCGTCGCGGGCTGCCCGTGCGTCCGGCTCAGCATCGGGACGTCGCGCAGGTCGCGCGCCATCGCGGCCACGTCGTCGGCCAGCCCGGTCGCGGCCGGCAACCACACCTCGCGCACGGCGTCGCGCACCATCAGCGAGTAGGCGAGGTTGTTGATGTCCTCGCTCGTGCAGAACAGGTGCACGAGTTCCGCGACGTCGGCGAGCGACGTGCCTTCGAGGCGGCGCTTGATCCAGTACTCGACGGCCTTGACGTCGTGCACGGTCACGCGCTCGATCTCCGCGATCTCCGCGACGGCGGCGGCGTCGAACCCGGCGGGCAGCGACCGCAGGAACCCGATCTCCTCCGCGGTCAGGCGGCGGACCCCCGGGACCACGTCGTGCGTGCCGAGGTGGACGAGCCACTCGACCTCGACGAGGACGCGGCGGTGGTTCAGCGCCGCCTCGGACAGGTGCACCGCGAGCGGTGCGACCGAGCGGCGGTAGCGGCCGTCCAGGGGCCCGAGAGCGGGTTCACCGAGCCCGGCGTAGGTGGGGCCGGCAGCGTTCGGGGCGGCGACGTCGGTCACCGCCCCACTGTCCCACGGTCAGGTCTTGTCCACGGACCCCTCCTTGTGGGCGGCCTCCTTGCCGCTCTTGTCGCTCTTGACGATGACCTGGGGGTTGTCGTCGTCGGCCTTGCGCTTGTGGCCGTACATCTCGAAGTCGTCGGTCACCTTGTCGACGACCTTCCCCTCCGTCTCGCCCTGCGACGTGTTCCAGCTGACGTGGTCACCCTTCTTCACCATGTCGTCGAGCCTCGCAGCGGCTGCGGACGTCCGCACGTCGATCACGGGCCGTGTCCGGAGGGCGCCTCACGGCAGCGGTGTGCGGCGCAGCACCGCCTCGCCCGCGCGCGCCGGGTCGAGCGGGACGGGCGAGCGCAGCGTCGCGGGACCCACGACGAGGCGGCCGTCGCTGCGCGGGGTGCAGCGCAGGCCGCCCCGGCCCCGCAGGGCGCGGTGGGCCCCCGGCACGACGACGCGGTCCATCCACGCGCACGGGTTCGCGGGGCGACCGCCGTGGAAGCGGACCGTCCCGGCGGCCGTGACGAGTTCGAAGTCCTCGCCGCGCAGCGGGTCCAGCTCCGCCCCGCGCAGCACGACGTTGCGGCGGGCCAGCAGGGGGTCCGGCACCGCCGCGAGCCCCAGGTCGGCGGCGACGGCCTCCCACGCCTCGGCGGCGAGGAAGGTGACGGCGGCGTCCATGTGCGCGGCCTTGCCGAAGAACCGGTCGCCGCGCAGCCCCAGTCCGGCCACCACCTCGACCTCGGCGGCGTCCTGGGTCTCGACGTCGTCGGGGCCGTCCTTCGGGCGGCCGAAGTAGGCGTGCCCGGGAGAGACGAGCAGGCGCTCCACGGTGACGGGGTACTCGTGCACCGGTGGGCGGCCGGGGGCCGTCACAGCGCGAGGCTCCGCCGGGCGGCGTCCACGGCCTGCGCCCCGTAGGCGCCGCCGAACAGCACCGCGTGCACCAGGAGCGGGTCAAGCTGGTGCAGCGGAACGCGGTCCGCGCGGCCCGCGGGCGTGCCCGCCGCCTCGTCGTAGGCGTCGAGCACGACGTCGAGGTGCGGCAGCCCGAACAGCGCGAGCATCGCGAGGTCGGTCTCGCGGTGCCCGCCGTGCGCGGCGCAGTCGACGAGGACCGCACCCGCGCCCGACCAGACCACGTTGCCGGACCAGAGGTCGCCGTGCAGCCGGGCGGGCGCGGCGCCGCCGACGACGAGGGCCTCGTCCTCGGCGGCGAGGCGCTCGCACACCGCCCCGACGGTCCGCGCCCCCGCCGCGTCCACCGCCCCCGCGTCGCGGGCGGCGCGCAGGAAGGGCTCGACGCGCTGCTCCGCGAACCACGGACCCCACGGCTGCGGGGCGCCCGTCAGCGGCAGCGGCAGGGCGGCGATCCAGCCGTCCCCCTCGACGCCGGGCGGCCCGGCCCCGTGGTGCGGGGCCCCGGCGGCCTGCGTGTGCGCGAGGGCGCGCCCGAACTCCGCCGCGTCCGCCGCCGAGGGCGCGACGGGCGCGATCCGCTCGAGGACGAGCTCGTCGGGGCGCACGTCCCGGACCGCGCACACCCGCACCCCGCCGGCGGCCGCGAGCCACCGCAGGCCGGCGGCCTCGACGGCCAGGGCCGCCCCGGGTGCGCCCGGCCGGCGCTTGACGAACTCGTCCGCGGTGGTGGGCACGGGGTCATCGTCCTGCGCACGCGGCGCCCGCGCACCCGCCGGGCCACCGCGCCGCGGCGTCCACAGCCGGGCCTCCGGCCGGGCGTCCACAGCCGCCGCGACGGCGCCCGGGCGGCGGGCAGCGCCCGCCTAGCGTCCGGGGACGGTGCTGGGAC
>NZ_JAAALN010000214.1 GCF_009906795.1 Kineococcus siccus | reverse complement strand
GCGCGGGCCGCACCGGGCGGGCCTCCGCGCCGCGCCCCGCGCCCCCCGCGCCACGGCGGGGGGTGCGGGGTGCGGTCGGACGTCGGGTCGCCATGGGACCAGGTTCTCCCAGCCGGTCTCGCGCGTGCGTCAGGCGCGCCCGGCGGCCCGGGGGAACGCGGTGGCGCCGGCGTAGCGGCCGGCGTCGTCCAGCTCCTCCTCGATGCGCAGCAGCTGGTTGAACTTCGCCACGCGCTCCGAGCGCGCGGGTGCGCCGGTCTTGATCTGGCCGGAACCCACGGCGACGGCGAGGTCGGCGATCGTCGTGTCCTCGGTCTCGCCCGAGCGGTGGCTCATCATGGTGCGGAACCCGTTGCGGTGCGCCAGGTCCACCGCGTCGAGGGTCTCGGTGAGCGAACCGATCTGGTTGACCTTCACCAGCAGCGCGTTGCCGGCCGAGGTGTCGATGCCCCGCTGCAGGCGCTCGGGGTTGGTGACGAACAGGTCGTCGCCGACGACCTGGACGCGGTCGCCGATGGCGCTCGTGAGGTGGACCCAGCCGGCCCAGTCGTCCTCGGACAGCGGGTCCTCGATCGAGACCAGCGGGTACTCGGCGAGCAGGCCCTCGTAGTAGCCCGTCATCCACTCCGCGGAGCGGTCCGAACCCTCGAAGCTGTACCCGGACTCGGCGTGGAACTCGGTCGCCGCGACGTCGAGCGCGAGGGAGATGTCGCGGCCCAGCGTGAAGCCGGCCTTCTCGATCGCCTCGCCGATGAGGTCCAGGGCGTCCTTGTTGCTGGGCAGGTCGGGGGCGAAGCCGCCCTCGTCGCCCAGGCCGGTCGCGAGGCCGCGCGCCTTCAGCACCGACTTCAGCGAGTGGTAGGTCTCGGCACCCCAGCGCAGCGCCTCGCGGAACGACGCCGCCCCGATCGGGGCGATCATGAACTCCTGGATCGCGACGCCCGTGTCGGCGTGCGAGCCGCCGTTGATGATGTTCATCATCGGCACCGGCAGCAGGTGCGCGTTGGGCCCGCCCAGGTAGCGGAACAGCGGCAGGTCGGCGGCCGAGGCCGCGGACTTCGCGACCGCGAGGGAGACGCCGAGGATCGCGTTGGCGCCCAGGCGGCCCTTGTTGGCGGTGCCGTCCAGGTCGAGCATGACCTGGTCGACGAGGCGCTGCTCGTGGGCGTCGTGCCCGACCAGGGCCGGCCCGATCTCCTCGATGACGGCCTCGACGGCCTGCTCGACGCCCTTGCCGCCGTAGCGGCCCTTGTCGCCGTCGCGGCGCTCGACGGCCTCGTGGGCGCCGGTGGACGCGCCGGACGGCACGGCCGCCCGCGCGAAGGTCCCGTCGTCGAGGAGGACCTCGACCTCGACGGTGGGGTTGCCGCGCGAGTCCAGGATCTCGCGAGCTCCGACGGCCTCGATGGTGGCCAACGCGCGCTCCTCAGGTCGGGGTGGTGGTGCGGTCTGACTGCGCCGCGACCCTATCGCCGACCGCTGCGCTCAGGCTCCCCCGAGGTGCTGCCAGCCGAGGCGCCCCGCCCCGATCAGGCCGGACAGGCGCGGCAGCGTGGAGCGCACGATGCGCACGTCGGCGAGGTGCGGGTACACCGCGAGTTCCGCGTAGGCCGCGCGCAGGGGGTCCATGAGGACGGCGCCCGCGGAGGCCACGCCGCCGCCCACGACGATGTCGCTGAGGTCGAACAGCGCTGCGGTGGAGAGGAACGACGACGCCAGGGCGCGCGTGCCGTCGGCGATGACCGCGACGGCGGTGGGCTCCCCCGCGGCCGCGTCGGCGGTCAGCGTGCGCGCGTCGACGCCCGCCTCGCCGGCCCGCCAGCCGCGCCGGCGCGCCGCGGCGACCATCGAGGGGCCGCTGGCGTACGCCTCGACGACACCGCGCGCCCCCGAACCCTTCAGCTCCTCGCCGTCCAGGACGACGCCGACGTGGCTGATGAACCCGGCGTTGCCGGTCTTGCCCGCGAGGATCCGCCCGTCCAGCACGACGCCGCCGCCGATGCCGGTCGAGACCACGACGCCCAGCATCGACGGCGACCCCGCCGCGGCCCCGACCCACTGCTCGGCCGCGGCGAAGCACTGCCCGTCCTGGGCCAGGACGGCGCGCGCCGGGCGCCCCAGCGCCGCGGAGGCGGCGGCGGCGACGGCGTCGACGAGCGGGTAGCCGCGCAGGGACACGATGTTGACGGGGTGCACCGTGCCGGTCGTCGTGTCCACCGGTCCGGCCGAGCCGATCCCGACCGTGTCCACGACGCTCGTCCCGGCCGCCCGGGCCTCGCCGAGCACGGCCCGGACCAGGCCGTCGAGGGCCGCCCCCACCGCCCGCGGGCTGGTGGCGTCGGTGGGCACCTCGCGCTCCAGGAGCACGGCGCCGGTCTCGGAGACGAGGCCTGCGGCGATCTTGGTTCCGCCGATGTCGATGGCGAGGACGTGGTCGTCGGTCACGTCAGCGGAGGGTACGGGGTGCCCGTCAGGGTGCGGTGGCGGCGCGCTCGGCCGCCCGGGCCGCCGTCTCCAGGCCGCGGGTGGCCACGCGCAACGCGGCCTCGGGGTCGACACCCGCAGCGTGGGAGCGTCGCACGACGGCCAGCAGCTGCGCCCCGACGGCCTCGGCGTCGACGGCAGCGGCATCGGCATCGGCACGGCCGGGGGCCGTGGCCTCCGCGAGCGGGTCGAGGCCGGCGCGCTGGAGCCGCCCCAGCACCTTGTCGGCCCGGGCCAGGGCGGGCAGCGCGAGCGGGATGCCGTCGAACACGCTGTCGCGCGGCTTCTCGGTGGCCTTGATGGCGTCCCAGCCGCGCTGCAGGTCCTCGGCCGGGGCCTCGCCCGCGAAGACGTGCGGGTGGCGGCGCACCAGCTTGGCGACGATGGCGTCGGCCACGTCGTCGATGTCGAAACCCCCGCCGGGCGCCTCGGCCGCGACCCGCGCGTGGAACACGACCTGCAGCAGCAGGTCCCCCAGCTCCTCGCGCAGCTCGTCGGAGTCGCCGTGCTCCGCCGCCTCGACCACCTCGTAGGTCTCCTCGACGAGGTAGCGCAGCAGCGAGGCGTGCGTCTGCTGCGCGTCCCAGGGGCAGCCGCCGGGCGAGCGCAGCCGGTCCATGACCGCGACGAGCTCGAGCAGCCGGGACCCGGCGGGCGCGCCGTCCGGACGCGTCACCGCGCGCCCGCGGCGGCCAGGGACGCCTTCTGCTCCAGCAGGATCGCCGCGACGAACTCGTGCGCCCACGCGAGGATCTCCGCGTCGCGCAGCGGCTGGCCGCCGATGCGGGCCGTCATGGGGGCGGGGACCAGCGCGGTCGACAGGTTCGGCTTGAGGATCGTGCCCGGGTAGAGGCGCTTGAGCCGCAGCTCCCGCGACTCGGGCAGGTCGATGGGGGCGACCCGGACCTGCTTGCCCTGCAGCGAGATCTCCCGCAGGCCGCCGCGACGGGCCTGCACCCGGAACCGCGCGACCTCCAGCAGGTTCAGCACGGGCTGCGGGGGCTCGCCGTAGCGGTCGACGAGTTCCGCACGCAGTTCCGTGAGGTCCTCCTCGCCGTCCACCGCGGCCAGGCGGCGGTAGGCCTCCAGGCGCAGGCGCTCGGAGGGGATGTAGTCGTGCGGCAGGTGCGCGTCCACCGGCAGCTCGATCTTCACCTCGGTCGTCTCGGGTTCCGCGTCGTCGTTCTCCGCGCCCGGGACGTGGCTGCGGGCGTCGGCCACGGCGTCGGCGACCATGCGCATGTAGAGGTCGAACCCGACCCCCGCGATGTGCCCGGACTGCTCGCCGCCCAGCAGGTTCCCGGCGCCGCGGATCTCGAGGTCCTTCATGGCCACGGCCATGCCGGAGCCGAGGTCGGTGTGCTGGGCGATGGTCGCGAGCCGGTCGTGCGCGGTCTCCGTCAGCGGCTTCTCGGGCGGGAAGAGGAAGTAGGCGTAGGCCCGCTCCCGGCCGCGGCCGACCCGCCCGCGCAGCTGGTGCAGCTGCGAGAGCCCCATGGCGTCGGCGCGCTCGACGATGAGGGTGTTGGCGTTGGAGATGTCCAGGCCCGTCTCGACGATCGTCGTGCAGACGAGGACGTCGAACCGCTTCTCCCAGAAGTCGAGGACGACCTGCTCGAGGCGGTGCTCGCCCATCTGCCCGTGCGCCGTGGCGATGCGCGCCTCGGGGACGAGCTCCTTCAGCCGCGCCGCGGTCCGCTCGATGGACTGCACGCGGTTGTGGACGTAGAACACCTGGCCCTCGCGCAGGAGCTCGCGGCGGATCGCGGCCGCGATCTGCTTCTCCTCCTGACCCCCGACGTAGGTGAGCACGGGGTGGCGCTCCTCCGGCGGCGTGGCCAGCGTCGACATCTCGCGGATGCCCGTGACGGCCATCTCCAGCGTGCGCGGGATCGGCGTCGCGCTCATCGCCAGCACGTCGACGTTGGTGCGCATCTTCTTCAGCGCCTCCTTGTGCTCGACGCCGAAGCGCTGCTCCTCGTCGACCACGACCAGCCCGAGGTCCTTGAACTGCACCTCGTTGGACAGCAGGCGGTGCGTGCCGATGACGACGTCGACGGACCCGTCGACGAGCCCGGCCATCGCGGCCTTGGAGTCGGCCGTGGAGGAGAACCGCGACAGCGGCCGCACCGTGACGGGGAAGGCCGCGAACCGCTCCGCGAACGTCTTGTAGTGCTGCTGGACCAGCAGCGTCGTCGGCACGAGCACGGCGACCTGCTTGCCGTCCTGCACGGCCTTGAACGCCGCGCGCAGGGCGATCTCCGTCTTGCCGTAGCCGACGTCGCCGCAGACGAGGCGGTCCATCGGCATGGGCTTCTCCATGTCCGCCTTGACCTCGTCGATGCTGGACAGCTGGTCCGGCGTCTCGACGTACGGGAACGCGTCCTCGAGCTCGCGCTGCCACGGGGTGTCGGGGCCGAACTGGTGGCCCTTGGTCGCCATCCGCGCCGAGTACAGGCGGATGAGCTCGCCCGCGATCTCCTTGACGGCCTTGCGGGCGCGGCTCTTGGTCTTCGACCAGTCCGAGCCGCCCATCTTCGACAGCTGCGGCGCCTCGCCGCCCGTGTACCGGGTGACCTGGTCGAGGGTGTCCGTCGGCACGAACAGCCGGTCCCCCGGCTGGCCGCGCTTGCTCGCGGCGTACTCCAGGACGAGGTACTCCCGCGTCGCGCCCTGGATGGTGCGCTGCACCATCTCCACGAACCGCCCGACGCCGTGCTGCTCGTGCACGACGAAGTCGCCGGGCCGCAGCGACAGCGGGTCGACCGCGTTGCGCCGCCGGCGCGGGGCCATCCGGCGCATGTCCTTGGTCGACTGCCCGCCCACGCCCGTCAGGTCCGCCTCGGTGACCAGCGCGAGCTGCAGGCCCTCGTGGACGAAGCCGTGCTCGACCGAGGCCGTGGTGACCTGGACGACGGACGGCACTGGGCCCTCGACGAGGTCGTCGGTCAGCCGTGCGGGCACGTCCTCGCCCGACAGCATCTCGACCAGGCGCTTGGCCGGGCCGTGCCCCTCGGTGGTCAGGACGATGCGCCAGCCCGCGGCCGTGAGGTCGCGCAGGTCGGCGAGCGCCTTCTCCGTCTCGCCGCGGTAGGACACGACGTCGCGCGCCTTCACGCGCAGGACGCGGGTGTCCTCGAGGTCGCGCAGGTCGTCGTCGCTGGTCAGCGACGTCACCGACCACCAGGGCCGGCCCGTGGCCTCGGCGTGCGCGCGGACCTCGGCGAGCGTCCAGAACGACGAGGCGCCCAGGTCCACGGGCGCCTGCCCGCCGACGGCCGCGTTCATCCACGCCGCGTCGAGGAACTCCGCCCCCGTGGCCACCAGGTCGTGCGCGCGGGCGCGCACCTTCTCGGGCTCGGCGAGGACCACGTGGGTCCCGGCCGGCAGCACGTCCAGCAGGGGCTCCATGCCGTCGACCAGGGCGGGCGCGAGCGACTCCATGCCCTCGACCGCGATGCCCTCGGCGATCTTCGTGAGGACGTCGGCGGCCTCGGGGTGCCCGCCGATCAGCGCCGCGGCGCGCTCGCGCACGTCGGGCGTCAGCAGCAGCTCGCGGCACGGCGGCGCCCACACGCCGTCGGGCTCCCCCTCCAGCGTCCGCTGGTCGGCGACGGAGAAGGAGCGGACCTCGTCGACCTCGTCGCCGAAGAACTCCACGCGCAGGGGGTGGGGCCGCGTGGGCGGGAAGACGTCGAGGATGCCGCCGCGGACCGCGAACTCGCCGCGGCGCTCCACCATGTCCACGCGCGTGTAGGCCGCGGCCGCGAGCGCGGCCACGGTGTCGTCGAGACCGACCTCGTCGCCCCGCCGCAGCCGCACGGGCTCGAGGTCGGCGAGGCCCTTCACCAGCGGCTGCAGCACGGCACGCACGGGCGCCACGACGACGCGCACCTCACCGGCGCCGGGCTCGTCCGGGGTGGGGTGGGCGAGGCGCCGCAGGACGGACAGCCGCTGCGCGACGGTGTCGCTGCGCGGCGAGAGCCGCTCGTGCGGCAGCGTCTCCCAGGCCGGGAACTCGGCCACGCAGCCTGCCGGCAGGTAGCAGCGCAGCCAGGTCGCGAGGTCCTCGCACTCGCGGCCGGTGGCGGTCACGACGAGCAGCGGCCGCTCGGCCGCGAAGGCCGCGAGCAGGGCGGGCCGCACGCCGAGCGGCGCGACGACGTCGAGCGCGTCCGTCCCGCCCTCGTGCGCGGCCGCCACGGCGGCGCGGACGGCGGGTTCGGTGCGCAGGACGTCGAGCAGGCCGGTGAGGCTCAAGGGTGCTCCGGAGGGGTCGTGCGAGGGGGTTCGGGACTGCGGCCAGCCTACGTCGCCCGTGCGACAGCGCCCCCGCGGCGACGGCGCCGCCAGCCACGGCGGGGGCAGGCCACGGCGGGGGC
>NZ_JAAALN010000213.1 GCF_009906795.1 Kineococcus siccus | reverse complement strand
GTCCTGTCCGCGCCGCAGCGCCCCAGCCGGCCGCTGGAGGCGGGCGACGTGGTGCGCGCGTTCCTCGTCGCGGGCGACGGGGGCGAGGAGGCCGCGGGGGGCCGGCCGGGGGACGTGCTGCTCAGCGCCGTCCGCGTGGTCGCCGCCGACGCCCCCACCGACGCCGCGGCGGTGTCGCTGCTGGTCCCGGTCGACGACGCGGCCGCGGTCGTCGCCGCCGCGGCGGGTGGCCAGGTGGCCCTCGTCCGCCTCGCCGACGGCACCCGTCCCCTCGTCGACACGACGGTGGGCTGAGCCGTGGCGCTGGTCTCGGTCGTCTCCGCCAAGGGCTCGCCCGGCACGACGACCACCGCGATGCTGACCGCAGCGCTGTGGCCGCGTCCGGTCCTGCTGCTCGACGCCGACCCGGCCGGCGGCGACGTCGCCGTGCGCTGGCCCGCCGAGCACGGCGGGCCGCTGGACGGCGACCGCGGGCTGCTGCCGCTGCTGACGCAGGCGCGCCGCGGCCTCACGCCCCAGCAGCTGCTGCAGCAGGCCCAGCGGGCGGCCGGCGGGACGCCCGTCGTCTGCGGGCTCGCGGCGCCCGAGCAGGCCGACGCGGCCGCGTCCCTGTGGCCCGCGGTCGCCGTCGCGGCGGACGCGCTGACGGGCCCGTCCGGCGAGGCCGTCGACGTCGTCGTCGACGCCGGCCGGGTCACGGCCCGCTCCGTGCACCTGCCCCTGCTGCGCACCTCGGCCGTCGTCGTCCTCCTGCTGCGCGCCGACGTCAGCGGCGTCCTGCACGCCCGGGAGCGCCTGCGCTCGCTGGGCGACGCGCTGCGCCGCGCCGACGGCCTGCGCCCCCGCGTCGGGGTGGTCGTCGTCGAGGGCGCCCGCGGGAGCGACGGCGACCAGGCCGCGGACGCCGTGCGGGCGGAGGCCGACTGGGTGGAGGACCTGGGGCGCCTGCCCCTGGACCCCTCGGGGGCGCGGGTGTTCGCGGGCGCGCTGCACCCGCGGCCGGAGCGCACGGCGCTCGTGCGGGCGGGGCGCCCGCTGGTCGCCACGCTGGCCGCGGCGGCCTCCGGTGAGCTGCGGAGGGTCGCGTGAGCGTCGACCACGACCTCGTCCGCCGGTTGCGGGCCCAGGTCGCCGAGCGGCTGAACAGCGCGCGGCGCCGCGACGACGTCGCGGGCCGCGCCCCCATGAGCGCCGCGGACGAGCGCCAGTTCGCGCGCTCGCTCGTCGTGCAGGTCCTCGAGGACCACGCCCGCGCCGAGATCGAGGCGGGCCGCGTCCCGCCCGCCGCGCGGGAGGAGGAGGCCGTGGCCGCGGCCATCGGCGCCGCGCTCTTCGGCGTGGGACGGCTGCAGCCGCTGCTGGAGGACCCGGACGTCGAGAACGTCGACATCAACGGCTGCGACCGCGTGTTCGTCAGCTACGCCGACGGGCGCGAGGAGCTGCACGAACCCGTCGCCGACTCCGACGAGGACCTCGTGGAGCTGGTGCAGGTGCTCGCCGCCAACGTCGGGCTGACGAGCCGGCCCTTCGACGCCGCGAACCCGCAGCTGGACCTGCGGCTGCCGGACGGGTCGCGGCTGTCGGCCGTCATGGGCGTGTGCCAGCGCCCCGCGCTGAGCATCCGCCGCTCCCGGCTCGGGTCGGCCTCGCTGGACGACCTCGTCGCGAGCGGCACGATGACGCCGGACCTCGCGCGGTTCCTGCGGGCCGCCGTGCGCGCCCGGAAGAACATCATGATCGCGGGGTCGACGAACTCCGGGAAGACGACCCTGCTGCGTGCCCTGGCCGCGGAGGTCCCGCCGCACGAGCGCATCGTCACGGTCGAGCGGGCCCTGGAGCTGGGCCTGGACCGCGACGAGGCCGCGCACCCCAACGCGGTCGCCTTCGAGGAGCGGCTGCCGAACTCCGAGGGCCTGGGCGGCGTGACGATGGCCGAGCTCGTGCGGCGATCGCTGCGCATGAACCCCAGCCGCGTCATCGTCGGGGAGGTCCTGGGCGACGAGATCGTCACCATGCTCAACGCGATGAGCCAGGGCAACGACGGTTCGCTGTCCACCATCCACGCGAACTCCTCCATGGAGGTGTTCAACCGGATCGCGACCTACGCGCTGCAGGCCGAGGAGCACCTGCCCGTCGAGGCGACGCACATGCTCGTCGCCGGGGCCGTGGACTTCGTGGTGTTCCTGCGCAAGCAGAACACCTACCACGCAGGCGGTTCGCTGCAGCGGGTGGTCGCCAGCGTGCGTGAGGTCACGGGCGTGGACGGGCGCGTGCTGTCCTCGGAGGTGTTCGCCGCCGGTCCCGACGGCACCGCGCTGGCGCACGCCCCGATCGCCTGCGGCGACGAGCTCGAGGCCGCGGGGTACACCGCCCCCGTCCTGGCGCGGTGGTCGGCGTGAACCCCGCGGGCCTGCCCGGGGCGTGGGCGAGCGCGTCGCCGGAACTCCTCGTCGCCGTCGCGGGCGGCGCGCTCGGCGGGGGGCTGCTGCTCGTCGTCCTCGGCCTGCGCCGCCGCGAGGTGACCGGGCCGAGCTCGCGCCCGTCGTGGCGGCGCAGCGGGACCCGCGGTGCCCTCGGTCACCGCGTGGTGCGCGGCGTGCTGGCGGGGGTCCTCACGCTGGTGCTGACCCGCTGGGTCGTGGCCGCCGTCGGCATCGGCCTGCTGGTCGCGGGCTGGGACCGGGTGGCCGGTGGCAGCGCCGAGGGCGCCCGCGGCATCGCGCGGCTCGAGGCGCTCGCGGGGTGGACGGAGTCGCTGCGCGACACCATCGCCGGGGCCATCGGGCTCGAGCAGGCGATCCCGGCGACGGCGGGCACCGCGGGTGCGGTGCTGCGCCCGTCGCTGAACCTGCTCGTGGACCGGCTGCGCATCCGCGAACCCCTGCCCGACGCCCTGCTGCGCTTCGCCGACGACGTCGACGACCCCAGCGCCGACGTCGTGTGCGCCGCGCTCGTCCTCAACGCGCGCCTGCGCGGACCGGGGCTGCGCGACGTGCTGTCCGCGCTGGCCGCCTCGACCCGCGAGGAGCTCGACGTGCGGCGCCGCATCGAGTCCAGCCGCCGCAGCATCCGCCGCAGCGTCCAGATCGTCCTGTGCCTCGTCCTGGGCGTCATGGGCCTGCTCGCGGTGTTCAACCGGACCTACGTCGCCCCCTACGACTCCGTCACGGGTCAGCTCGCGCTGCTCGTCGTCGCGGCGCTCTTCGTCGGCGGGCTCACGTGGCTGCGCCGCCTCGCCCACGTCGAGGCCACCGAGCGCTTCCTGGCCGCGGAGGTGCGCGCGTGAGCCTCGCCCTGCTGCTCGGCGCGACCTGCGGTGCCGGCGTCCTGCTCCTGCTGCAGGCCGTGCTGCGGCCGCGGCCCGGGGTCGGGGTGCAGGTGGCCCGCCTGGACGCCGCGCGCCGCTCCACGCACCGCCGCCTGCTCAGCGCCGCCGAGGCCGCCGCCTCGGCCGCCCCGCAGGCCGGGCTGCCGGTCGTGGGGCGCCTCACGGGCCGGCTGGTCGACGCCCTCGCCGACCGCCTCGAGGTGGCCGCCGCCGAACGCGGCTGGCAGCTGCGGCGCACCCGCGCCGACCTCGCGGTCCTCGGCCGCTCCACGGGGGAGTTCCTCGCGACCAAGGTGGTGGCGGGGCTCGTCCTCCTCCTCGTCGTCCCGCTCAGCTGGGGCGGCCTGCGCCTGTCCGGGGTCCCGCTGCCCGGTGGCGTCCCGCTGCCGCTCGCCCTGCTCCTGGCCGCGGCGGGGTTCTTCGCCCCGGACCTGGCGCTGCGGGCCGACGCGCAGCGCCGCCGCCGCGACTTCCGCCGCGTCGTCGGGGTGTTCTCCGACCTCGTGGCCATGAACCTCGCCGGCGGCCGCGGCCTGCCCGAGGCGCTGCTGGCCTCGGCCTCGGTCAGCGACTACTGGGCGCTCGTGCGCCTCCGCCAGGCACTGGCGAACGCGCGCCTCATGGGCACCACCCCGTGGCAGGCCCTGGGCGACCTCGGGGCGGAACTCGCCGTCGACGAGCTCAGCGACCTCGCCGGTGCGCTGGTGCTGGCCGCGGACGACGGCGCGAAGATCCGCGCGTCGCTGTCGGCGCGGGCCGCCACCCTGCGCCGCCGCGAGATGGCCGACACCGAGGGGGAGGCGGGGGAGAAGTCGCAGTCGATGCTCGTCGCGCAGCTCCTGCTCTGCACGGCGTTCATGGTCTTCCTCGCCTTCCCGGCCGTCTCGAACCTGCTGGGGCAGTCGTGACCGCCCCCGCCGACCTCCTGCAGCACAACACCTCCGAAGGGAACGACAGTGAACTCCAGCACGCAGACGGGGAACTCCACAGGGCAGACGGGGTGGATCCGCGCGATCGCGGCGGTGCTGTCCGCCCGGGCGCGCCGCGCCGCGGCGGGCGGCCGGGACCTGGGGGCCTCCGCCCTGGAGTGGGCCGTCATCGCGGCCGTGGTGGTGGTCGCGGCGACGCTGATCGGCGGGGCCGTGTTCAACATCGTCCGGACCAAGACGGCCGACCTGGAGAAGTGCTCCACCGTGGCGGTGGGGGCCACCTGCTGACCCGCGTCCGGTCCGCGCGGCGCCGGGCGGACACGCAGCGCCGGGCGGACGCGTGGCGCCGGGCGGACGTCGGGCCGGACCGGGGGTCGGCGTCCCTCGAGCTCGCCTTCGTCGCGCCGGTGCTGCTGCTGCTGGTGTTCGTCGGCGTCCAGGCGGGCCTGTGGGCCTACGGCCGCTCGGTGGCGCTGGCCTCGGCCCGCGAGGGCGTGTCGCAGCTGCGGCTCCTGCCCGACCCCGCGGCGGCGTCGGCGGCGCGCCCGCTCGTCGAGGCGCACGTCGAGCAGTTCGCGACCACCGTCGGCCGGGAGTCGCTGCTCGCCCCGCGTGCGACGTCGCGCACCTACCTCGACGCGGCGGGTGAGCTGCGCGCCGAGGTCACGGTGACCGGTTCGGTCGTCAGCCTCGTGCCCGGGCTCGACCTGACGACGTCGCAGCGCGCCGGCGGGGCCGTCGAGCGCTTCGGGTCCAGCCGGTGACCGGGCCCGGCCGGGGCACGACGCGCCGCGGCGACGCGGGCAGCATCGCCCTGGAGTTCACGCTCGTCGCCCCCGTGCTGCTCGTCCTCCTCGCCCTGCTGCTGACGTGCGCCCGCGCGGGTCAGGTGCGCGCCACCTTCGACGCGGGGGTCCGCGACGCCGCGCGCAGCGCGACGCTGTCCCGCTCGGCGCCGGCCGCGCAGGCCCGGGCCCGCGAGGTGCTGCTGTCGTCCCTGGGCGCCGGTGACTGCGCGGACACCCTGGTCGTCGACCCGCTCGTGGAGTTCACGCCCGGCCGGCCCGTCACGGTGTCGGCCTCGTGCAGCTACGCGGTCTCCGACCTCGGGCTGCCGGGGGTCCCGGGCCGGCTGCGGGTCGTCGGCTCCTTCGCGAGCCCGCTCGACCCCAACCGGGAGACCACGTGAGGGGCCGCGACGACGGGTCGATCGCGCCGGCCGTCCCGATCGTCGCGCTCGTCCTGCTGCTGCTGGCCGGGCTCGTCGTCGACGCCTCGCGGCAGCTCACGGCGCGCGCGCGGGCCGTGGCCTACGCCGAGGAGGCGGCGCGCGCCGGGGCGGCCGCGGTGGACCTGGACGAGCAGGAGCTGAGGCTGCTGCCGGAGGCGGCGGTGCGCGCGCGGGTCGAGGGCTACTGCCGCGACGCGGTGACGGCCGGGGCCCCGATCGTCGACCCGGGTGCCTGCTTCCGGGGCGTCCGCGCGGTCTCGGCGACCGACGGGCGACGGCTGGTGGTCGTCGCGCACGTGGACGTGGTCGTGCCCGCGAGCCTGCTGGGCCTCGTCGGGGTGCGGGAGCTCAGGGCGAGCGGTGACGGCAGGGCACGGCCCTTCGAGGGCCTCGACGAGGAGGACGCGCAGTGAACGCACGGACACGCACACCCTGGACCCGGCCCGGGCGGCCGCTCCCGCCCGGCGCCCACCGGCGGCGGAGGGGGCCGGTGCTCCTCCTGGCCGTCGCCGGTGCGCTGACGGCGTGCTCCGGCGACCCCTCGCCGGTCGCGCCGCCCGCGGCGCCCGCGGTCCCCGCGCCACCGACCGCGGCCACCGCCCCGCAGGAGAGCGCGGCGCCGGGCGCCGCGCCGCCGTCCGCTCCGGACGTCCTCGCCGGCGACCCCGCGGTCGTCGCCCTGCGCGCCTACCTGCGCGAGCAGGCCCTCGCCATCAACGCGCAGGTGGCCGAGCCCGCGGCGCTGCCGGCGTTCGTCGCGACCCTGACGCCCGCCGCGCGCGAGTGGGCCGTGCCCCTGCTGGCGGAGAACCTCGGCGACGAGATGCCCGGGCCCTACCCGGTGGGCGTGCTGGGCAGCGAGCGGCCCGCGCCGGACCGCGTCCAGCTCTCGCTGTGCCTGCAGGACCGCGGCTGGCAGGTCGACCGCCGCACGGGCGCGGCCGTCAACGCCCCGCACTTCACCACGGGGCGGGCCGTCGTGGTGCGCGTCGGGGACCGCTGGCTGGTCGACGACGTGGTCGCCGACGACGGCACCTGCGGTGCGGGCGACGTCGTGCCGGAGCGGTTCTGATGCGCCGCAGCCGGTCCGGGACGACGACGGCGTCCGCTGCGGCGCTCCTGCTCGGGGCCGTGCTGCTGCCGGCCGCTCCGGCGGGGGCCGCGGAGGCGGGCGCCGCGCACGGCGGGTCGGGCGACGAGCGGCGGGCGAGCGCGCGCACGTGCACCATGTTCGCCAGCGGCAGCGGGTCCTACGGCATCCAGTGCGCGGGGACGAAGCGGTGGCCCGACTTCGTCACCCTGCTCGGCGGGGCGCCGCCGCCCACGTGCTGGCTCCTGCCCGTGGACTCCGACGACGACACCCCCGAGGACGCCGCGCCACCCCGCCCGGAAC
>NZ_JAAALN010000212.1 GCF_009906795.1 Kineococcus siccus | reverse complement strand
CCCGCCAGCAGCAGGTACAGGACGGCCATCCGCACGGCGACGCCGTTGCCGACCTGCTCGACGATCGTCGAGCGCGGGCTGTCCGCGGCCTCGGCGGAGATCTCCAGGCCGCGGTTCATGGGGCCGGGGTGCATGACGATCGTGTGCTCCGGCAGCAGCGCGAGCCGGCTGCGGCCCAGGCCGTAGCGCCGCGTGTACTCGCGCGCCGACGGGAAGAAGCCGCCCGCGGCGTCCATCCGCTCGCGCTGCACGCGCAGCACCATCACGGCGTCGGGGGCACCGTCGGCGAGCGCCGCGTCGAGGTCGCTCGTGACCTCGCACGGCCACGCCTCGACGCCCACGGGCAGCAGCGTGGGCGGTGCGACGAGCGTGACGTGCGCCCCGAGGGTGTGCAGCAGCAGGACGTTCGAGCGCGCGACGCGGGAGTGCAGCACGTCGCCGACGACCGCGACCCGCACGCCCTCGAGGTCCTGCCCCGTGCCGCCCTGACCGTCCGGGGCGGGCCGCAGGTGGCGCCGGATCGTGTACGCGTCCAGCAGCGCCTGGGTCGGGTGCTCGTGCGTGCCGTCGCCCGCGTTGACGACGCTGCCGCGCGTCCAGCCCGCGTGCGCGAGGCGGTGCGGGGCGCCGGAGGCCCAGTGCCGGACGACGACCGCGTCGGCGCCCATGGCCTCCAGCGTCAGGGCGGTGTCCTTGAGGCTCTCGCCCTTGGAGACGCTGGAGCCCTTGGCGGAGAAGTTGATGACGTCGGCCGAGAGCCGCTTGGCCGCCGCCTCGAAGGAGGTCCGCGTGCGCGTGGAGTCCTCGAAGAAGAGGTTCACGACGGTGCGGCCGCGCAGCGTGGGCAGCTTCTTGATCTCCCGGCGCTGGGTGGCGGCCATCTCCTCGCTGACGTCGAGGACGGCCACGGCCTCGGCGCGGTCGAGGTCCGCGGCGGAGAGCAGGTGCCGGATCACGCGCCGCCCCCCGCCGCGGGCGCGGACAGGACCACGGCGTCGCGGCCGTCGCTCTCGGCCAGCAGGACGCTGACGCGCTCCGCGGCCGAGGTGGGCAGGTTCTTGCCGACGTGGTCGGCGCGGATCGGCAGCTCGCGGTGACCGCGGTCGACGAGGACGGCCAGGCGCACGGCGCGGGGCCGGCCGAGGTCGGACAGCGCGTCCAGGGCCGCGCGGATGGTGCGGCCCGAGCACAGGACGTCGTCGACGAGGACGACCACCTTGTCGTCGAGCCCCTCCGGCGGCAGCTCGGTCGGCAGCAGCGCCCGGGTGGGGTGCCGGCGCAGGTCGTCGCGGTACATGGTCACGTCGAGCGAGCCGGTCGGGACGACCGTGCCCTCGACCTCGAGGAGGCGCTGCGCGAGGCGCCGGGCCAGCGGGACGCCGCGCGTCGGGACGCCCAGCAGCAGCAGGCCGGCCGGGCCCTTGTTGGCCTCGAGCAGCTCGTGCGCGATGCGCGTCAGCGCGCGGTGGATGTCGGGGCCCTCGAGGAGCACGCGGCCACCGGGCACGGCGTCGTCGGAGCGGTCACGGGCAGCACTCACGTGCGACCTCCTTCCCCGCCTCACGGGGCGGATCCTTAAAGGACGTCGATCGCTGCGCGCCGTCGAGCGGCGGCAGCGGAGCGAGACTACAGGAGCACCGCCGGCCGCCCGCGGCGCCTCGGAGACCCCTCCCGACCATCGTTGTGAGATCAAGCGCTCACGAGGAGTAGTCACGGGCGTGCCGACCGGGTGGCAGTTCGGTTCTGACAGGCCAGATGCGGCCCGTCAGCTTGACGGGGACCATCACGCTCCGTGACGCTCTTCACATGGCATCGGACTACTCCCGCGCACTCGGATCGCGCCTTCGCGCCATCCGTACCCAACAGGGGCTGTCCCTGCACGGCGTCGAAGAGAAGTCCGAGGGACGGTGGAAGGCCGTCGTCGTGGGCTCCTACGAGCGCGGCGACCGTGCAGTGACCGTCCAGCGACTGGCCGAGCTCGCGGACTTCTACGGAGTCCCCGTCTCGGCCCTGCTCCCCGAAGGCGCCCCGCAGGGCAGCACCGAGCCGCCCCCGCGGCTCGTGCTCGACCTGGAGCGCCTCCAGGAGGTGCCGGCCGAGAAGGCCGGGCCGCTCGACCGCTACGCCAAGACGATCCAGTCGCAGCGTGGTGACTACAACGGCCGGGTGCTGAGCATCCGCGCCGACGACCTCCGGACGCTGGCCGTCATCTACGACGTGCCCGCCACGACCCTGTGCGACGAGTTCATCGCCTGGGGCGTGCTCAACGCCGACGCCCGCAGGGCCGTGGAACACGGCTGACAGCCCCGCCCGGACGACGAGAGGCCCCGCCCGCGGAACGTCCCGCGGCGGGGCCTCTCGTCGTCTGCGGCGTCAGGCGCGCAGGGTCTCCTTGAGCTCGGAGATCCGCGCGAGGAGGCCGTTGACGAACGTCGGTGACTCGTCGGTCGACAGCTCCTGCACGATCTCCACGGCCTCGCTGATGGCGACGTGGTCGGGCACGTCGTCGGCGTGCAGCAGCTCCCACGTCGCGATCCGCAGCGCCGCCCGGTCCACCGCCGGCATCCGCTCGATCGTCCAGCCCATCGAGTAGGTAGACAGCACCTCGTCGATGCGCTCGGCGTGAGCCACCACCCCCTCGACGACGGTGACGGCGTACTCGCCCACGGGCGGGTTCGCGCGCCCCATCTTCGCCTTCAGGACGACGATCGGGTCCATCGAGCGCTGGTCGGCCTCGAACAGCACGTCCAGGGCCCGCAGGCGGGCCTTGCGGCGGGCCGCCACGTCAGCTCACGCGGCCGAGGTAGTCCCCGGTGCGGGTGTCGACCTTGACCTTCGTGCCCTGCTCCAGGAACAGCGGGACCTGGATCTCCGCGCCGGTCTCGACGGTCGCGGGCTTGGTGCCGCCCGTCGAGCGGTCGCCCTGCAGACCCGGCTCGGTGTAGGTGATCTCCAGGACGACGGAGGTCGGGAGCTCGACGTACAGCGGCGTGCTCTCGTGCGTCGCGATGGTCACGTCCTGGTTCTCCAGGAGGTAGTTCGCGGCGTCGCCCACGGTCGCGGGCGGGACCATGACCTGGTCGTAGGTCGAGGAGTCCATGAAGACGAAGTCCTCGCCGTCGCGGTACAGGTACTGGAAGTCCCGCTTGTCCACGGTCGCCGTCTCGACCTTGCTGCCGGCGTTGAAGGTGCGGTCGACGACCTTGCCGGACAGCACGTTCTTGAGCTTCGTCCGGACGAAGGCACCGCCCTTGCCGGGCTTGACGTGCTGGAACTCGACCACCGACCAGAGGTTGCCGTCGAGGTTGAGCACGGTGCCGTTCTTGAGGTCGTTCGTCGAAGCCACGTCGTCTCTCAGTCCGTCTCGCGAGTCGCGCCACGGGGAGCCGGGCGCGCAGGGCGCACCCATCGTAGCGGCGGCGGCGGGCCCGCCCGTCGCCGCGCGCGTCCCCGCCGGGGTCCGCTCAGTCGCGGCTGATCTCCGCGTAGGCGGCCTGCAGCGTGGCCGGGTCGGGGCCCTCCAGCCGGGCGGGCCGCCCGATGCCGTCGAGCACGACGAAGCGCAGCAGCGCCCCCCGGGCCTTCTTGTCGCGCTTCATGGCGTCCAGCAGCTGCGGCCAGCGGTCACCGCGGTACGTCACGGGCAGGCCCAGGGACGTGAGGACCGCGCGGTGGCGGTCCGCGTCGGCGTCGGACAGGCGCCCCGCGAGGCGGGCCAGCTCGGCGACGTAGACGAGGCCCACGCTGACGGCCGCACCGTGGCGCCACTGGTAGCGCTCGACGAGCTCGACGGCGTGGGCGAACGTGTGGCCGTAGTTGAGCACCTCGCGCAGGCCCGACTCCTTGAGGTCCTGCCCCACGACGTCGGCCTTCACGCGGATCGCGCGCACGACGAGCTCGGCGAACACCTCCGAGGTGACGTCGGTGGCCGCGGCCACGTCGGCCTCGATCAGCTCCAGGATGCGCGGGTCGACGATGAACCCGGCCTTGACGACCTCCGCCAGCCCGGCCCGGACGTCGTGCGGCGGAAGGGTCGTCAGCGCGTCGAGGTCGCACAGCACCCCGGCCGGCGGGTGGAACGACCCGACGAGGTTCTTGCCCTCGGCCGTGTTGATCCCGGTCTTGCCACCGACCGCGGCGTCGACCATGGCGAGCACGGTGGTGGGCAGGTGCACGACGCGGACCCCGCGCAGCCAGGTGGCCGCGACGAACCCGGCGAGGTCGGTCACCGCCCCCCCGCCGACGCTCACGACGGCGTCGGAGCGCGTGAAGTCCGACTGGCCGAGGACCGTCCAGCAGAACGCCGCGACCTCGGCCGACTTGGCCTCCTCGCCGTCCGGGACCTCCGCGAGCACCGCCGCCAGCCCCTGCGCCGCGAGGTCCTCGCGGACGGCCTCGCCGGTGCTGCGCAGCGCGCGCGGGTGCACGACGAGAACCTTTTCGACGGACGCGCCCAGCAGGCCGCGCAGCTCACCGAGCAGTCCGCGCCCGACGACGACCTCGTAGGGGGCCTCGCCCGCGACGGGGATCCGGGTGGTCGTGCTGGTCATGCGTCCTCCACGAGGGGGTGGGTCGTCCGGTCGGCGACCTCCGCCGCCACATCGGCGGCGGTGCGGTCGTCGGTGGGCACGGTGAGGGCGGCGACGTCCGCGTACACGGCGCGGCGCGCGGCGTGCAGCGCGTCGAGCCCGGGGCGCCGCAGCACGGGGCGGTCCGCGTCGCCGCGAGTGCGCTCGCGCACCGCCGGCAGCGACACGTCGAGGTGCACGACCGTGTGCGCGGCGAGCAGCTCCCGGGTCGCGGGGCGCCCGCACGCGCCGCCCCCGAGGGACACCACGGCCTCGGGCCCGGCGAGGGCCTCGGCGACGGCGGCCTGCTCGAGGTCGCGGAACGCCTCCTCGCCGTCGCTCGCGAACACGTCCGCGATCCGGCGGCCCGCGCGCGCCTCGACGAGGTGGTCGGTGTCGACGAACGGGCGCCCGAGGCGCCCGGCCAGCAGCCGGCCCACGGTCGTCTTGCCGGCGCCCATGAAGCCCACGAGCACGATCACGGGCGGTGCTCCTCGGTCGTCGGCGGCGGGCGGCTGCCGCCCGATCCTAGGCCGGACGACGACGGGGCCCGCACCGAGATCCGGTGCGGGCCCCGTCGCCGGGCGCGGGTCGGCGCGTGGGCCGGCGGCTCAGCGCAGCCCGGCGTCGCCGAAGTGCACGGTGTGCGCGTCCCGGTCGGCCGGGTCCGCCGTGCGGGCGGAGGACGTCGTGACCAGGGTCAGGCGCTGCACCCCCCGCACGTCGACGCGCACGGCCGCGGGCCGACCCGCCGCGACGTCGTAGGTCGCGAGCGTGCGCTCGTCACCCACGACCTCCACGCGGCTGGACAGCCCCGACGTCGTGGCGTCCGCGACGCCCACCGTGGCCGTGAACGTGCTCCAGGCCCCGCCGAGCGTCCACGTGCGGTGCTCGGAGTTGCGCGGGTCGGTGAGGTAGCCCACCGAGCGGGGGAAGAACGTACCGCCCAGCACCGCGTGGGAGTCCACGAACGCGGCGTTGCCCACCGGCGCCGGCAGTTCGTCGAGGTAGGTCCGCGGTTCTGCCCCGCAGGACGTGCGCCGAGCCGCCGCGGCGGAGTAGGTCACGTCCCCGCCCACGGCCTGGAGGACCTGCGGCGCGAGGCGTTCCAGCTCGAGGTTCACGGACTGCGGCAGGCAGTCCCTCGGCGTCAGCAGCAGCGGCGAGCTCCGCCGGCCGGCGAAGGCGCCGGCCGCGACGGCGTCGGGCCAGCTCACGCCCGAGGCGAGCTGCGCCGTGGGCGCACCGAGCGGGAAGAACCGCTCGCTGACGGCGACGGCGGTCGCGTACCGGTCGCGGCCCGCGACGCGGGTGACCGGCGCCGCCGTGGTGGCCTGGAGCTCGGCGAGCACCTGCGCGGACACCGCACCCTCACCGCCCAGCACCGTGATCGCGGCGGGCCGCAACCGGACGAGTTCCGCGCGCGTCGCCTCGGGGACCGCGCCGGGTTCCACGAGCAGCAGCGGCGCGGAGGCCTTCGCGGCGGCCGCGGAACCCGCGAGGGCGTCCGGGAACGCCGCCCCCGTGGTGACGAGGACGTTGCCCACGCCCGCCGGGAAACCCGTCGCCGACAGCCGCGCGGCCGTCTCGTAGCGGCTCGCGCCCGCCACGCGCACGAGCTCCGCGCGGGTGTTGCGCTGCAACCAGGTCATGACGGGGTCGCCGACGGAGGCCTCGCCGCCCACGACGACGATCCGCCGGTAGTAGCCCAGGACGGCGCGGACCGGCTCGGGCAGCTCCTCGCGCGGCGTGAGGAACACGTTGCGGCCCGGGGTCCCCGCGAGGGCCCCGGCCGTGAGGCCGTCGGGGAAGTCCCGGCCCGTCACGACGTAGGCGACGTCGCGGGCGGGGTCCTCCAGCTGGGCCGCCGTCACGTAGCGGTCCGGCCCGTACGTCCGGTGGGCCGAGACGGGCGTCGGAGTCGCTGCGGCGGAGACCGTCGCGGCCAGGCTGGCGCAGCCGAGGAGGGCCCCGGTCAGGGCGCGGCGACGGCGTCGGTTCGCGGTGCGGTCCACGGTCGGAGTCCTCCTGGGCTGCGGGTCAGAACGCGACACCGTCGACCTCCCCGCCACCGAAGCGGCCGAAGGAGGTGACGGGTCCGTCGGAGAAGAACACCTGGGTGCGCGGGTTCTTCAGCGGGCTCACCCACCGGGAGAACGTCTCGTCCGAGAAACCCTCGAAGGTCAGCGACGTGCCCTTCACCGCGGCGCCGGCGGGCTGCAGGACGGCCTCGTCGCGGTCGACGCGGATCCAGAACTGGTCGCGCAGCACGGCCTCCACCCGGGCGCGCCCGGTCGTCGCACCGACCACGGCGTCCGGCAGGAGCGTGCCCGGGGGGACGATCCAGCCGCCGGCGGTGTCGGTCGCGGACAGGAAGACGCCCAGCACCCTCGGCGGCGCGGTCGAGGTGGACGAGCTGGACGACGCCGACGAGGGGGCCGACGAGGGGGCCGACGAGG
>NZ_JAAALN010000211.1 GCF_009906795.1 Kineococcus siccus | reverse complement strand
CCACCTGCACCGCGCAGCGCGGCCGCGACCTCGTCCTGGACCTGCCGGAGGACGCGACCGTCGCCGAGCTCGCGGCCGCGCTGCGCGGTGCAGGTGGCGGTGGTGCGCGGGGGGCCGCCGGGGCGGCGGACGGCGGGGACGACCCGCTCTTCCTCGGCACGACACCGCTGGACCCGGCGCAGCTCGTGCGCGACAGCGCCGTGCGCTCCGGCGCGGTGCTGGGGACGGGCACGGCGGTGCCGACGGTCCTCACCCCGCCCGACGGCGTCGTCGACGTGCACGTCACCTCGGGCCCCGACGCGGGCCGCGTCCACCGGCTGGGCGCCGGCACGGCGACGGTCGGCTCCGCCGCCGGCTGCACGGTGGTCGTCGACGACCCGCGGCTCGCGGCCGTGGCCGTCCGGCTGCACGTCGGCACCGACGGCGAGGTGCGCGTCGAGCCCGTGGGCGAGCAGGCTCCCGCGCGGCCCGCCCCGGCGCGGCGGCGGCCGCTGCCCGGTCCGCTGGTGCTGCCCGGTCCGCTGGTGCTGCCCGGTCCGCTCGTGCCGCCCGGTCCTCCGGCGCCGCCCGACGGCGGCCCCACCGGGGTGGACGTCCGCGGCCGCCGCGCGCGGGGGGAGCGCGGGGCCCGCCGCACCCGCGGGGCCCGGGCCGCGACGGCCGACCCGATCGCCACGACGGCCGCGGACGCCGACGTGCCCGTCGTGCACCTCGGCCGGGTGCCCGTGACCGCGGCGACCCCGTGGCCGGCGGGCACGGCCCTGGTCGTCGGGACGGCGGTGCTGCGCCGCGAGCGCCCCGCACGCCCCGACGCCGCCATGACGCCCACGCCCGCGGGCGCCACGGTCGACTTCAACCGGCCCCCGCGCCTCCTGCCGCCCCCGCGGCCCAGCACGTTCGCGCTGCCGCCCGTGCCGACGCGCGGGGAGCGCACGCCCGTGCCGTGGCTGCTGGTGCTGGCCCCGCTGCTGATGTCGCTGGGCCTGTACTGGTTCACGCGCTCGCCGTACACGCTGGCGTTCGCGGTGCTCAGCCCGCTGATGGCGCTCGGCAACGTCACGTCCTCCCGCCGCGCGACCGCGAAGCGCTACCGCGAGCAGGTGGCCGAGCACCGCCGCCGCTCGCGGGTCGTGCGGCACGACGCGGCCGCGGCGCTCCGGGCCGAGGAGGCCGCCCGGCACGCGAGCGCCCCCGACCCGGCGACGCTGCTGCTGACCGCCGCCGGGCCGCGCTCCCGGCTCTGGGAGCGGCGCACGGGCGACCCGGACTGGCTGCTGCTGCGGGTCGGCACGGCCGACCAGGCCAGCGACGTGGTGCTGCGCGACCCCGCGCGCGAGGAGCACCAGGGCCCGCTGCGGTGGAGCGTGCCCGACGTCCCCGTCGTCGTGGACCTCGCGCGCGCCGGGGTCGTGGGCGTCGCGGGCCCGGACGCGCGGCGGCGGGCGGTCGCCGCCTGGTGCCTCGCGCAGACGGCGGTGCTCGCGAGCCCCGCCGACCTCGACGTCGTCCTGCTCTGCGCCGACGAGGCCGCCGCGGCGGCCTGGGCCTGGGTGCGGTGGCTGCCGCACGCCCGCACGCGCGTGCCCGACCCCGCCGCCGGCGTCGTGCGGGCCGGGTCCCCCGAGGGCGACCTCACCGCCCGCCTCGCCGAGCTCACCGCGCTGCTGGACCTGCGCCGCCGGCAGCGCCGCGACCGCGACGCGCCCGCACCGCGCGAGGTCCTCGTCGTCCTCGACGGCGCCCGGGCGCTGCGCGCCTCCCCCGGGGTGGTCTCGCTGCTCCAGGACGGCCCCGGGCTCGGGGTCCGGCTGCTCTGCCTCGACGCCGACGTCCGCTCGCTGCCCGAGGAGTGCCGCGCCGTGGTGGACGCCACCACCGCGCCCGGATCGGTGCAGAGCACGGGCGGGGACCCGGTGGACGGCGTCCGCTTCGACGAGGTCGGCCCGGGCTGGTGCGAGCGCGTCGGGCGGGCGCTGGCCCCCGTCCGCGACTCCTCGAGCGAGGACCTGGCCGGCAGCCTGCCCGACTCCTCGCGCCTGTTCGACGTGCTCGAGCTCGCGGGCTGCGCGGACGACGTGCTGCCCGCCGTGCTCGCGGCGCGCTGGCGCCGCGGCGGCCGGAGCACGCGGGCGGTCATCGGCGAGGACGGCGACGGGCCGTTCAGCGTCGACCTGCGCGCCGACGGCCCCCACGCCCTCGTCGCCGGGACGACCGGCTCGGGCAAGTCCGAGCTGCTGCAGACGCTCATCGCCTCCCTCGCCGTCGGCAACCGGCCCGACGAGTTCACGTTCGTCCTCGTCGACTACAAGGGCGGCGCGGCGTTCGAGGACTGCCGCGACCTGCCGCACACCGTCGGGCTCGTCACCGACCTCGACGGCCACCTGACCGCGCGGGCGCTCGCGAGCCTCGGGGCGGAGCTGAAGCACCGCGAGCACCAGCTCGCCGCCGCGGGGGCGAAGGACGTCGACGACTACACGGCCGCGCGCGACGAGCGCGCGCGCCGGGCGGACGCGGACGGCGGCCGGCGGGACGCGGGGCCGCCCCTGGAGCCCCTGCCGCGGCTGCTCATCGTCATCGACGAGTTCGCGGCCCTCGTCGCGGAGCTGCCCGACTTCGTCACCGGCCTCGTCGACATCGCCCGGCGCGGGCGGTCGCTCGGCGTGCACCTGCTGCTGGCGACCCAGCGCCCCGCGGGCGTTGTGAGCGCCGAGATCCGGTCGAACACGGCGCTGCGGATCGCCCTGCGCGTGACCGACGGGCAGGACAGCCAGGACGTCGTGGAGACCACCGACGCCGCCGCGATCGCCCCGGGCACCCCGGGCCGAGCGTTCGTCCGGGTCGGCAGCGCGCCGCTGCGCGCGGTGCAGGCCTCCCGCGTCGGGGGCCGCGCCCTGCCGCGGCTGGGCAGCCGGCCCGTGCCCCTGGCGCTGCGGGCCGCGGCGGCCACCGCCTCGCGCGAGGGCGGGGACCGCGGGGCGGACGCGGACGGCTCGCCCGCGGACGACTCCCCCACCGACCTGACCCGGCTCGTCGCCGCCCTGCGCACGGCCACGACCCGCGAGGGCCTCCCGGCGCCCCGCAGCCCGTGGCTGCCGGCGCTCCCGCCCGGCGTGGTCCTGCCCCGCCCGGCCGGGCGCCCCGTCCGGGGCGTCGTGCCGCCCCTGGAGTTCGGCACCACGGACCTGCCGCGGGAGCAGCGCCGGGCCCCCGCGCTGCTCGACCTGGCGGCCGGCACCCACCTCGGGATCGTCGGCGCACCCCGCTCCGGGCGCTCGGGCGTGCTGCGCTCGCTGGCGGCGGCCGTGGCCCGGCAGTGCCACCCCGCCGACGTGCACCTGTACGGCGTGGACTGCGGCAGCGGCGCGCTGCTGCCGATGACCGCGCTGCCGCACACCGGTGCCGTCGTGACCCGGGACCAGCTCGAGCGCCTGGACCGCCTCAGCGACCGCCTGCTCGGGGAGGTCGGCCGCCGGCAGCAGCTGCTGGCGGCGCAGGGCTTCGCGAGCCTCCCCGAGCAGCGCGCCGCCTCGCCTGCGGCGCAACGGCTCCCGCACCTGCTCGTGCTGCTGGACCGGTGGGAGGGGTTCCTGGCCGCGTTCGAGGCGGTGGACGGCGGGCGCCTCGTGGAGGTGTGGATGCGGCTGCTGCAGGAGGGCGGCGGCGTGGGCGTCACGCTCGCCGTGACGGTCGACCGCTCGGGCCTGGTGGGCCGCACCTCGACCCTGCTGGACGACAAGCTCGTCCTGCGGCTGACCGACCCGGGCGACTTCGCCGCGATCGGCCTGCCGCTGCGCTCGGTGCCCGCCACGATGCCGCCGGGGCGCGGGTTCCGCTCGGGACCGACGGCCGAGTCGCCCCTCGAGACGCAGGTGGCGCTCCTGGACCCCGACGCGCGGGGCACGGCGCAGGTCGCCGCCCTGCAGGAGCTCGCGCGCGCCGTGGCTCCCGCGGGCGCCCCGGCCGCGGCGCAGGCGCCCTTCCGGGTCGACCTCCTGCCCGCCCGGCTCGACGTGGCCGCGGCGGTCCTCGCCTACGGGGGTGCGGCCACGACCACCGGCGCGCCGGGGCGCCTGGCCGTGGCCGTGGGCGGCGACACCCTGGGCCTGCGCCACCTGGACCTGCTGGAGGACGGGCCGGGGCTCCTCGTGGCGGGGCCGCGGCGCTCGGGTCGCAGCACCACCCTCCGCGTGCTCGCCGAGGCCGCCCTGGCGGCGGGGTACCGCGTCGGGGTCCTCACGCCCCGCCGCAGCCCGCTGCGGGAGCTGACGGGCCCGGGCGTCGTCGCGACGCTGGGCGGGGACGCCGGGCGCGAGGAGACGACCGCCGCGTTCGCGGCCCTCGCCCCGGCCGCCGGGCTCCCCCCGTCGGTGCTCCTCGTGGACGACCTCGAGGTCCTCGGGATGGACGGCCACCTCGCCGACGGGGTCAGCGCGCACCTGGAGGCGTTGCGGGACACGGGGTGCGCCGTCGTCGCGGCGGGCGGCCTGGACGACCTCGGCGGTCTCTACCGCGGCCCGGTGGTCGCCCTGAAGCGGCAGCGCACCGGTCTCCTGCTGGGCGTGCGCAGCCCGGCCGACGGCGACCTGCTCGGCGTCCGGCTGCCCCGCTCGTGCCTGGGCGGCCCGCCGGGCCGCGGCGTGCTCGTGCGCGGCGGCGGCGTGGAGGCGGTCCAGGCCCTGACGACCGCGGACTGACGGCGGTTCAGCGCGCCCCGCGCTCCCGCAGCGGGTTGGGCAGGTCGGGGGCGAGGTCGTCGTGCCCCCACTCCCAGAGGGCGAGGAGGACGGGTTCCAGCCGCCGGCCGCGCTCGGTGAGCGAGTACTCCACGCGGGGCGGGACCTCGGCGAACGCCCGGCGCGACAGCACGTCGTGGGCCTCGAGGTGCCGGAGCCGGTCGGTCAGCGTCTTGGGGCTGATGCCCGGCAGGGCGGCCCGCAGCTCACCGAACCGCTTGGTGCCGGACAGGAGCTCGCGGACGACCAGCGTCGCCCAGCGCCCCTCCATGACCTGCACCGCGCGGTCGACCGGGCACTGCGCGGTGTCCTGGGGCAGGCTCGCCAGCGTGGGGCGCACGTCGACTCCTCGGTATCGGGAGGGAAGCTGCATCCCTCGTGGGACCACGACGGTACACCGCAGACGCCGAGGACCCACCACCCGCAGGGGTGGTGGGTCCTCGGTCCTCCGCGCGGCGGGACGACGTCAGATGCGGTCGCCCTCGCCCGTCGCCTGGGCGATGTTGTTGTGGTTGGTGCGCACGTCGTCCGCCGCACCGTTCAGCGCCACGTTCAGGTTGTCGAGGTTGCGCTTGTACTCGGCCCACGAGGTGCGGAAGTCCTCGGAGTAGCGCCCCGTCCAGACGGCGGAGGCGAGACCCGCCTCGACCGCGGCCTTGATCTCCAGGGCCTCCGCGGCCTTCTGCTGGAACGTCCGGTGCAGGGTGCTCAGGGTGTGCAGTTCAGCGCCGACGCTTCCGGCCACGGCGGTCTCCTCTCGTCATCGGGCTCCCGCCCGTCGCGCGCCTGCCGGGGTCCCGGTGCGCCGGGCACCACGGGTGCCCGCTCCGAGCTTAGGCGCTGCGGCGCAACGGGATCGGAGTTCGGACCAGGTGTCACCCGATCGCGCGGGACAGGGCGGTGAGTTCCGCGTAGCCCGCCTCGTCGAGCTGCACGGCCAGCCCACCGACCCCCAGCGCACCGAGGTCGACCGCGCCGCCGGCGGTGCACGTGAACTGCCAGCGGGCGGTGGGGACCTCGCCCACCACGACGACCGCGAACGGTGTGCGGCCGGCGGCCACGAGCCGGTCGAGGCGCGCGGCGTCCGCGGCCCCGGGCGGTCCCGACAGCACCAGGACGCGGGGGCGCGCACGCTGCACGACCCGGGCCCCGCGCCCGCTCACGACCCCCTCGACGCCCAGGGCCCGCGCCATCCGCTCGTGCTCGGCGGCCTCGACCTCCACCTCGCGCAGCAGACCGTCCAGCGTCGCGACGTCAGTGAGGAACTCCGGGGCCAGGGCCGCGTGCGGGCTCGCGAACCCCACGAGGTGCACCCCGACGCCGTCGGACCAGGGGTTCAGCGCGAGTTCCGCGGCCATCGACAGCGCGAGCGCCTTGGCGACCGCGGGGTCGCCCGCCAGGGCCACGAGCCCCGGGGCGGCCTCCAGGTCCACGAGCAGGTCGTCGTCGCCGAGGCGGGCGACGTCGGCCAGCGCCGGGTAGGGCGCCGCCGTGCCGGCCGGGGCCGGCGGGGACGCCTCGAGGTCGCGGCGGTCCAGCGACCACACGTCGGAGGCGGTGGCGCGCCACGGCGGCGGCGGGGACCCCCCGTCGGCGGAGGAGTGGTCGGCGGAGCGGTGGTCGGCGGAGCGGTGGTCGGCGGAGCGGTGGTCGGCGGAGAGGTGGTCGGCCGAGAGGTGCAGGTGCAGCTGCTGCGACGACAGCCGGGCCGCGACCACCTCGGGCAGCCGGCCGTCGCCCGCGGCCACCGACGCGGCGAGCCCGCGCAGCGCGGCGTCGAGGAAGACGGCGCGGTCGGGGTCCTCCAGACCGCGGGCCGCCGGGTCCGCACCGGCCGACCCCGGCCCGCGCCGCGTCGCGGTCAGCAGGCCCACGGCGAGCAGGCCCCCGCTGAGCACCGTGCGCTGCAGCAGGCCGTCCTCGCCCGACGGCGCCGGCGCGCCGACCGCCGTGCCTGAGGGGCTCGGCGCCGCCGCGGGGCCGACCGCCGAGGACGCCGCGGGCGCCGGGGCCGGCGGGGGCGCCGGGAGCGTGAGCACCTGCGGTCCCGCGCCCGCCGCGTCGGCCGGCAGCAGGAGGGTCCAGCCCGGGCGGATCAGGTCGGCGTCGACGAGCCGCGAGCCGTCGGGCTGCACCCGGTCCTTGTTCAGCTCGAAGATCTCGGCGTAGCGCAGGGGGTCGCCCAGGGTGCGCTCGGCGATGTCCCACAGGCAGTCGTGGTGCCGGCCGTGCGGCGGCTGCACCTGGTAGGCGACGAGCGGTGCCGTCGCCGGCGCCGCGGCCGCCCAGCCCGCGTCCGGGGC
>NZ_JAAALN010000210.1 GCF_009906795.1 Kineococcus siccus | reverse complement strand
GTCCACACCCCCCCCCCGCCGTCCACAGCCGTCCGCGTCCACGGTCGTGCTCGTCCGGGGGCGGCCCGCCGGGCGGTAGCGTCCGCCGCGTGAAGGTCCTCGTGCTCAACGGCCCCAACCTCGACCGCCTCGGCACGCGCCAGCCGGAGGTCTACGGCACCACCACGCTGGCCGACGTCGCCGCGCGGCTGCAGGCGCTGGGCCGGGAGCTCGGTGCGGAGGTGGAGCTGCGCCAGACCAACGCCGAGGCCGAGATGCTCGGCTGGATCCACGAGGCGGCCGACGCCCGCACGCCCGTGGTGCTCAACCCGGCCGGCTGGACGCACACCTCCGTCGCCCTGCGCGACGCCTGCGCCGAGCTCAGCGCCGGCCTCGTCGAGGTGCACCTGTCCAACGTGCACGCGCGGGAGGACTTCCGCCGCCACTCCTACGTCACGCCGGTCGCGACGGGGGTCGTCGCGGGCCTCGGCGTCGTCGGGTACGAGCTCGCCGTGCGCTTCCTCGTCGGTGACCGCGCTGTCGGTGCGCGCGCGTAGGCTTCGCGCGAGCAGGTCCGTCGCGCACGCAGGGGAGACGCAGTGGTCGAGCACATGAAGTGGTGGGGCTGGGGCCAGGAGGGCGTCGCCTTCCACCACGAGGACAAGCCCAAGCTGGCACCCTTCGTGTCGCGCGTGTCCGGCATCGACTTCAACCGGCCGCCCGTCGCCGTGCCCGACCTGGCCGATCTCGCGGTCCCGGCGTCGCAGGCGCCCGCGGACCTCAAGGACGCCTTCGTCGCGCTGCTCGGGGCCGAGCACGTGCACGACGACGACCTCGACCGGGTCGTGCACACCTACGGCAAGAGCATGCGCGACCTGATCCGCATCCGCCGCGGCGACTTCGGCCGCGTCCCCGACCTGGTCGTCTACCCGGCGGACGAGGCGCAGGTCGAGGCCGCCCTGCGGCTGTCCCTCGAGCGCGACCTGGTGCTCATCCCCTTCGGCGGCGGCTCGAACATCGTCGGCAGCCTCGAGGCCCCGCGCGAGGAGACCCGCACGGTGGTGTCCCTCGACGTGGGCCGCATGCGCCGGGTCCTGGAGGTCGACGAGACCTCGCAGTACGCCGTGATCCAGGCCGGGGCCCTCGGGCCGGACCTCGAGGAGCAGCTCAACGCCCGCGGCTGGACGATCGGGCACTTCCCCGACAGCTTCAAGCACTCCACCCTCGGCGGCTGGATCGCGACGCGGTCCTCGGGCATGCAGTCCGACCGCTTCGGCGACATCGCCGACATCACCAAGGCCGTGCGCGTCGTCACCCCGCGCGGGGTCGTGGTGACCCGGCGCGTGCCGTCGGAGTCGACGGGGCCGAGCGTGCGGGAGATGGTCCTCGGCAGCGAGGGCCGGCTCGGCATCATCACGGAGGCGACCGTGCAGGTGCACCGCCTCGCCGAGGAGCGCGTCATCCAGGCGTACTTCTTCCCCGACTACGCGAGCGGCCTCGAGGCCATGCACGACATCGCCGCCTCCGACGCCTACCCGTCGATCACGCGCGTCTCCGACGAGAACGAGACGCAGTTCACGCTCGCCACGTCGAAGAAGAGCAGTGCCGTGGGCCAGTTGCTCAGCAAGGGCGTCTCGCTCTACGCGAGCAAGCGCAAGGGCATGGACCCGTCGAAGATGTGCCTGTCCTTCATCGGGTTCGAGGGTTCCTCCGCCCACGTGCGCCGCAGCAAGTCGATCGTGTCGGACATCGTCGGCAAGCACGGCGGCTTCGGCGTCGGGGCCGGCCCCGGCACGCTGTACGACCAGAAGAAGTTCGACACGCCCTACATCCGCGACTTCATCCTCGACCGCGGCGCCTACGGTGACGTGTCGGAGACGAGTTCCCCGTGGACCACGCTGAAGTCGCTGCACGACAACGTGGTCGCGGCCGCCAACAAGGCGTTCGCGGAGATCGGCGTGCAGGGGTTCATCTTCTGCCACCTGTCGCACAGCTACCACATCGGCGCCTGCCAGTACTTCACCTTCGCCTTCGCCGCGACGGGCGAGCGCGACGGGCTCGAGGAGTACGAGATCGTGAAGTCGGCCATCCAGCAGGCCTTCATCGACAACGGCGGGACGCTGTCGCACCACCACGCGGTCGGTCGCGAGCACAAGCGCTGGCTGGCCGAGGACATCTCGCCCGCGGGCCGCGAGATCGTCGGCGCGCTGTTCGGCGCGGTCGACCCGGGGCGCAACCTCAACCCGGGCGCGATCGTCGACTGACCCCTGGGTCTCCGGACGGCCGGGACCCCCGCGGGGGTCCCGGCCGTCACGGCGCCCGGCTCAGGCCGGCATCTCGGCCCACACCGTCTTGCCGTCGCCGCTGGGCGCGACCCACCAGCGTTCGCACACGACCTCGACGATGTGCATCCCGCGGCCGCCCGTGGCGTCGTCCCGGCTGACGCGCGGTTGCGGGTGGCGGGTCGAGCTGTCCTCGACCCCGACGGAGAGCCGGGACAGCTCCACGTCGTGGCGCAGGGTCAGGGCCGCGCTGGACCCCGTGTGCAGCAGGGCGTTGGTGACCAGCTCGGAGACCACGAGCTCCGCCGCGTCGGCGGGTTCGGGCAGGTCCCAGTCGGCCAGCGTGGAGCGGAGGTAGTCGCGCGCCGCGGAGACCGCCCGGGCGTCGGCGGGCAGCTGCACCCGCACCTCGCGCGTCGTGGGGTCGGGCCCGAGGTAGTCGAGGACCACGAGCGCGGCGTCGTCGGACATCGCGCGCGAGGCGGGGGCCAGGACCCGGTCGGCGATGGCCGAGGCGGTCGCGGTGGCGTGCTGCACCAGCACGGCCTCGAGGGCGGCCGCTCCCTCGCCGCTGTCCTCGCGCTCCCACTCCACGACCCCGTCGGTGTAGAGCAGGATCCGGCTGCGCGAGCGCAGGCGGTGCACGCGCTCGGTGTACCCCGCACCCGCCAGGACGCCCAGGGGAGGTCCCGGCTCGACGTCCAGGGTCCGCGACCCGCGTGCACCGAAGACGACGGGCGGCGGGTGCCCCGCGCTCGCGAGGGTGACCTCGCCCGTGCGCTCGTCGAGCGAGACGAGGCAGCAGGTCGCGAAGAGGTCGGCGTCCAGCCCCACGAGCAGGGTGTTGGTGCGCTCGAGCACCGCGCCGGGGCCGTGCCCCTCGCTGACGTAGGCGCTGACGGCCGTGCGGACCTGGCCCATGAGCGCCGCCGCGGCCGTGTTGTGACCCTGCACGTCGCCGATGACGACGACGAAGGCGCGGTCGGTGCGGACGGCGTCGAAGAAGTCGCCGCCCACGTCGGAGCCGGCCGCCGCCGGCAGGTAGCGCGTGGTCAGCGTGACCGCGTCCGAGTTCGGCAGCCGGTGCGGCAGCAGCGCGTCCTGCAGGGCGCGGGCCGTCTCCGCCGAGCGCTGGGCGGCGCGGGCCTCCTCCGCCGCGGCGGCCTCGCGACGCCCGCGGCGCTCCCGGTCGAACAGGGCGACCACCAGCGTGGCGAGGTCCGCGAGCTCGGTGCGCTGCGCGTCGGTGACCGTGCGGAGGTCGCTGTCGAACACGCACAGGGTGCCGAGGACCTCACCGCCGGGCGTGGTCAGGGGCGCGGCCGCGTAGGTCCGGATCCCGCCGAGGCGACCGTCGACCCACGGGTTCGCGGCGAAGCGGACGTCGCGCCGGGCGTCGGGGACGTGGACCACGCCGCCGACGGAGATGCTCGTGCTGCACATCGAGTCCTCGCGGGCGCAGTCGGCGCGCTCGCAGCCCTCAGTCGCGAGCTGCCGCTGGAGGCGCTCGTCGATGATGTTGACGACCGCGGTGGACAGCCCCGTCGCCCGCGCTGCCAGCCGCACCACGGCTTGCAGCTCGGGCGGCGGGGTCGCCTCCACGTCGACGTAGTCGCGGAGGGCGGCGAGCCGCGCGGCTTCGGTCGGGGCCGTCCCCGTGGTCGTGCTGGGGGTGGGCCCGGGCATGCGACCAGCCTACCTCTAGAAGATGACTCTGCGCGCAGTACCTGTCACTGAACGTGTCCGGCTCGGCCCGGCGGCGGCGAGGTCAGGCGCCCGAGGTGGGGTACCGGCGGGCCGCACCGCCCGGCATGCGGTTCCACACCCGGCTGACCAGACCGCGCGGCAGGACGTCGACGACGGTCGCCACGACCGCCCACCGCCGGGTGGGCACGCTGACGGCGCGCCCCGCGAACAGGTCGTCGAGCGCCGCGTCGACGACGTCCGCGACGTCGAGCCAGACGCGGTCGCTCAGCGCCGAGCGCCCGCCCTTGCGCATGCCCGAGCGGTCGTGGAACTCGGTGCGCACGTACCCGGGGGCGACGACCGTGGCCGTCACCCCCGTGCCGCGCAGCTCGCCGGCGAGGGTCTCCGTCAGCACGATGACGTAGGCCTTCGCGGCCGAGTAGTGCCCCCCGCCGGGCACGAGACCCGCGACGGAGCCGACGTTGAGCACGCGCCCGCGCCCCCGCGGGACCATGGCACCCGCGGCGGCCCGCGACAGGACCATGACCGCGCGGCACAGGACGTCGAACATCCGCTCGTGGTCGGCCGGGACGCCGTCGACGAAGCGCTGCCGCAGGCCGAAGCCCGCGTTGTTGACGAGGACGTCGACCGGCCGGGCCGGGTCGGCGACGCGCTGCGCGACGCGCTCGAGGGCGGCCCGGTCGGACAGGTCCGCCGAGAGGACCTCCACCTCGACGCCGTGGCGCGCGCGCAGGGCGGCCGCGGTGCTCGCCAGCCGCGACTCGTCGCGCGCCACGAGGACGAGGTCGTGACCCCGCGCCGCGAGCCGGTCGGCGAAGCCCGCACCCAGCCCGGCGGTCGCGCCGGTCACAAGAGCCGTGGGCCGGCGGCCGTCCGTGGTCCCGCCCGCCGGCCCGCTCGCGGGGGTGGCCTCGGGCGTCGGGTCGCTGGGCGTCGCTGCGCTGGTCATGGAGGAGGACCCTACGGGCGCGCCCGGGCCGGCGGCGCGGGGTCCGGCGGCGCGGGGTCCGGCGGCGCCCTCAGCCGGCGGGCTGCAGCGCGGTGCGCCACCGCGGCTGGGCCGCGAGCGCGATGGCCGCGGCCGCGAGCACGGCCACGGCCGCGACCGCGAGCGACTCCCGCGGGCCGCCGCGGTCGATGAGCACGCCGGCGAGCGCGTTGCCCACGGCGGCGCCGGCCGTCACGGCCGTCGACAGCCACGCCTGCGCCTCGCCCAGGCGGTGCGACGGGGCGAGCTCGTCGACCAGGCTCTGCAGCACGATGAGGTTGGGCGCGATGAACAGGCCCGTGACGAACAGCACCGGGACGAGCAGCGCCAGCGGCGGGTCGTCGGTGGCCGCCGCACCGGCGAGCACGACGAGCATGAGGCCGAAGCCGCCCATCGAGACGGTCACCCGCATCCGCTCCGGCGCCCGCCACTGCCGGTTGCCGTAGAGCAGCCCGCCCAGGGCGCTGCCCGCGGCGATGCCCGCGAACAGGTAGCCGAGCTTGTCGGAGGAGCCCAGGACCTGCTCGGCCAGCCCCGCGAGGGAGACGTCGAGCAGGCCGAAGCCGACGCTCATGGCCGCCAGCACGACGAGCGTGACGGGGATGCCGCGCTCGAGGGCGACGGGGCGCGTCCCCGGCGGCCGGCCCGCGGAGGCCACCGCCTGCCGCGGCTCGGGCCGCCACGAGCGGGCTGCCTCGGTGCGGGAGTAGAGGATCCCGCCGCCGGCGAGGATCAGCACGGTGACGACCATGGGGGCCGCGGGGGGCCCGACCGCCAGGATCAGGGTCAGCAGCAGGGGCCCGGTGACGAAGAGCGTCTCGACGGCGCTGGCGTCCAGGGCGTAGCCCAGCCGCTGCTGGCGCGGGTCGGGCAGCGCCACCCGCCAGGCCGCGCGCATCGCGGGGCTGACCGGCGGGAAGGTCAGCCCGACGAGCACGGCGAGGCCCACGAGGACGGCCGGGGGGACCTCGGGGCGGGAGGTGGCGGCGGTGAGGGCGAGCAGGGCGGCCGCGCTGCTGCAGGCCGACGTCGTGATGACGCGCGGCTGGCCGTAGGTGTCCAGCGCGCGGCCCCACACGGGGGAGCCCACGGCGACCCCGACGGCGAAGGCGCCCGCGACGACGCCGGCGAGCGTGTAGGAGTCGCGCAGCGTCTCCACCAGCAGGACCAGCCCGAGGGGGGCCATCGAGATCGGGAGCCGGGCGAGCACCGCCGCGGCGAAGGGCCGGGCTGCGCGCGGGTTGCGCAGCAGGAGGACGTAGTCCTTCATCACTACCTGTTCAGATCGTCGCCGTGGACGCGTCGCGCGCCCCCGGCCACTGTGCCAGGTGCGCGGCCGCGGAGGTGTCCCGGCCGGACGGTGCAGCGGGAGGTGACGTCAGACGGGCCAGATGCGGGCGCAGTGGCCCCCGGCCGAGCGGGCGGCCTCCAGCGCGGCGGCGGCCTGGGTGACCGCGTCCGCGGCCGTGGCGGCCCGGGTGGGCGCGAGGCTCGCGCCGATGCTGACGCGGATGCCGCTGGCCTCGGGCGCCGTCAGCGCCGAGGACTCCAGGGCGTGCAGCAGGGCGTCGGCCACGCGGTCCACGACGCCCTCGGCCACGGTGAGCGGCAGCCCGGTCAGCAGCACGGCGTGCAGACGCTCGCCCAGCGGGATCCAGCGGTCGGCCGAGCGGACGGAGGAGCGCAGGCGGCGGGCCACGAGCGCGGACGGGTCCGCGGCCGAGGTGTCGGCCGCGCCGGTCGCGTCGGTGCCGAGCAGCAGCAGCGCGCAGCCGCTGCCGCGGCGCCGGTCGGTGTCCACGGCCTGCTGCAGGACCGCGTCGAGCCCGTACCGGGCCACCGCGGCGACGGGGTCGGGGGTGGAGAGCTCCGGACCGGCCGGAGCGGCCGCCGCGGGCGGTGCGGCGGGCGGCTCCCGGCGCGCGACGGGCACAGCGGGTCCGGGCAGGGCGGGGTCCTCGCGCTCGAGCAGGTCCGCCACGACGGCGGCCACGAGGTCGCGGTCGTGCGTGAGGACCAGCTCGTGACGGCCGTCGCCGAGCGGCCGGCTGACCACGGCGGCGGCGGTGCCCGGCCCGAGGACCGCGAGGTGCGGCGCGGGAGGCCCGGGCGGCGTTCCTGGCGCGCGCCGCGGGAGCACGAGCAGCGGCTGGCTGCCGTGGACGGCGTGCAGC
>NZ_JAAALN010000020.1 GCF_009906795.1 Kineococcus siccus | reverse complement strand
AGGACGCTCAGCCCGACGGACTTCAGGGCGACGACCGTCGACGACCACGCGCGCCGCGCGGGCGCCCGCGCGGCGCGCGTGGTCGTCGACGGTCGTCGCCCTGAAGTCCGTCGGGCTGAGCGTCCTCATCGAGGGCACCGCGGGGGTCGTCGGGTCGGCCGTCTGGGTCGCCGGAGCGCTGGTCCTGCGCTGACGCCGGAGACCCGGAGCCCGTCGTGGGCGCGTCAGCCGCCCCGGGCCCCGACCACCTGGGTCACGGTGCGCACCATGATCTTGACGTCGCCCCACAGCGACCAGTTCTCGATGTAGTGGTTGTCGAAGCTGGCGCGGTCTTCGATCGAGGTGTCCCCGCGCAGGCCGTGCACCTGCGCCCACCCCGTCAGCCCGGCCGGGACCCGGTGCCGGGACATGTACCGCGGCACGCGGCTGGTGAACTCGTCGACGAAGTGCGGCCGCTCCGGCCGCGGGCCCACCAGGCTCATGTCGCCGCGCAGGATGTTCCACAGCTGCGGGAGCTCGTCGAGGGACGACCGGCGCAGGAACCGCCCGACCGGCCCGAGGCGGTCGTCGTGCTTGATGTTCCAGTTCGTCGCGGACTCGGTGTCGTCGACGGGCTTCAGCGAGCGGAACTTCAGCAGCTCGAACGGCGTGCCGTCGAGACCGACGCGCACCTGGCGGAAGATGATCCCCGGCCCACCCTCCCAGCGCACGGCCACGGCGCACGCCGCGAGCACCGGCGCGAGGAGGAACAGCGCGGCGCCCGACAGGACGAGGTCCACGAGCCGCTTGACCTGCCAGGTGAAGGAGCGGAACGGCGCCCGCCGCACGCGGACCAGCGGGATGCCCCACACCTCGTCCATGTCGCGGGTGACGCTGTGCACCTCGAAGAGACGAGGCACGATGAAGATCTCGCAGTCCAGCCGGTCGCACGTGCGGAGGATGTCGACGAGGTCCGCCTCGCGCTGGTTGCCGAAACCCACGATGACCACGCGGACGGCGAAGTCCTCGATGAGCTCGGAGAGCTCGCCGTAGCCCCCGAGGAGCGGCGCGGGCAGCACGTCCGGGTCCAGCCGCGGGAAGGAGTCGACGAACCCCACCGGGTCGACGCCGTACTGCCGGTGCTCCTGCAGGTCCCCCACCAGGCGGGCCCCGACGTGCCCCGCACCCAGCACGAGCGCTGCGTGGCGCACCAGTCCGCTGCTGCGGGCGCGTCGGACGACGCTGTAGGCGATGCGGCGCACCACGAGGACGCCGAGGAACAGCACGAGCGACTGCTCCAGCGCGTCCCAACGGGGGCGCGGCTGCATGAAGAGCGTCGAGAGCGAGAGTTCGGTGGTGAGGCAGACCAGCCCGCCGGCCACGAGGAACGGCAGGTCGTCCAGCAGCGACAGGGACAACCGCGAGCGGTACATCCCGAACACCCAGAAGCACGTGACGACCGCAGCCAGCGCGACCGCCTGCACGGGGGCGAAGACCCCGCTCACGAGGGCCGTGACGGCGAAGACCGCCAGGTCGCCCAGGAGCAGGTAGGGACCGACGGGTCCCCGCAGCAACCGGGGCCGCAGCACCTGCGGGTCGAACAGCCGGGACGGCATCTCGCTGCGCGCGGCCGCGGGCAGCACGGACAGCACGTCACGGGCGTCGGCCACGGTCTCCAGCTGACGATCAGTCATCAGATCCCCCCTGCGACTGGAAGGCTCGAGCGGTTCGGGCCGCACGGCGGTGGCGGCAGGTCGTTGAGCGACCAACCTGACACCGACAGTGGAACCTTAGACACAACTCGCTGTCGCAGCAGTCCGAACGGGCGACCGCCGGACGCCGGCGGACCAGTTGTTGCGCAACGTCATTGGAGCGGACGCTGAGTCAGCGGAACTCGCCGCCGCGGAGGACGTGCTCGTACGCCGCGCGGACCTGCGCGGCCGTGCGCCGGACGTCGCGGTGCCGCTCCACCGCCTGCCGTCCGCGCGCCCCCTCGGCCGCGGCCCGCGACGGCTCGGCGAGTCGTGCGCTGACCGCCTCCGTCAGCGCGGCGACGTCGTCGAGCGGGACGACGGCTCCCGCACCGGGCAGGAGGTCGCCCACGCCGGCCACACCGGTGGAGACCACGGACCGCCCCACCGCCATCGCCTCCATGGCGACGAGGGACAGTCCCGCCTCCCACCGGCTCGGCAGCGCGACGACGTCGGCGGCGACGAGCCAGCGGCGGACGTCGTGGCGGTGACCGGCGAACACCACGTCCCGCGGCGCCGCGGCCCGCAGGGCCGCCGCCTCCGGACCGTCGCCGACGAGCACGAGGTGCGCACCCGGGACGCGCGCCCGGATGCCTGGCAGCGCGCTCAGCAGGAGGTCCTGGCCCTTCTGCGGAGCGAGACGGCCGATGCACACGACGAGGGGTCCGGTCGGCAGGCCCAGTTCCGTCCGCGCCGCCGCGCGGTCCTCCTCCCCCGCGGGCGCGATGCCGGCCACGTCGACGCCGTTCGGCACCACCACGACGTCGCCGCGGACACCCGCCGCCTCCCCGCGACGCCGTTCGTCCTCGCTGACGCACACGGTGACCGCCGTCCAGCGCACGGCGAACCGCTCCCAGCGCTCGCTCGCGGCACCCACCAGGCCGTCGACGGCCTCGAACGACCACGCGTGGGGCTGGAACACCGTGGGACGCCGGCCCCGCAGCGCCAGCCGGCCGGCGAGGCCGGCCTTGGCGCTGTGCAGGTGCACCACGTCGGGATCGACGTCGGCGACGATCCGGCGCAGTCGCCGCACCTCACCGGGCACCGTGGCTCCCGGCGACCGCGCCGCGGACCACGAGCGGCGCGGCACCGCGTCCGCGCCCAGCCAGCCCGGCAGGTCCCCGTCGTCGGGCGAGGCCACGACGACCTCGTGCCCGTGGGCCACCTGGTCGGCGGCGTACTGGCGCACCACGACCGGAACTCCCGCGCTGGTCGGCTGGGTGACGTGCAGAACTCGCATGGGACTCCGCTGAGCGACGACGGGGCTCCGCGGTTCCGGAGCGCGCTGATCCTAGGACCGCGACGGCCGGTGACCGCCGCTGCGCCCCCGGGCCCGTGCCGCGGCCCTCCCGGCGCACCTGCGCTACGGTCCTCGACCATGGAGACGCTGCTGCGCGCCGGGCGGTGGCCCTTCCTCGCTCCCCCGTCCCGGGACCGGGTGCCCGGACCGGCGGGACCGCCCACGATGACCGTCGTCATCACGGCGCACCAGGTCGCTCCCTTCCTCCCTGCGGCGATCGAATCGGCTCTGGCGCAGACCAGACCGGCGCAGGGGGTCATCGTCGTCGACGACGGTTCGACGGACGACGTCGCCGCGGCCGTCGCGCCCTACCTCGACCGCGTCCGCGTCATCCACCAGGACAACGGCGGCGAGGGCGCGGCCAAGAACACCGGGGCGCGCGCCGCGAGCAGTGAGTTCGTGGTCATCCTCGACGGTGACGACGAGATGCACCCGGAACGGCTGGAAGCACTGGGTGACGTGCTGACCACGCGCCCGGACCTCGACATCCTGACGACGCAGTTCTCCGAGTTCGGGCCCGCGGCGCACGGGGGTTCGTGGCCCCCTCTCGAGACCTTCCCGACGACCGACCAGCGCTCGACCCTGCTGCGGCGGAACTTCCTGCCCGCGCCGGCCCTGCGGCGCGAGCAGCTGCTCCGGGTCGGTGGTTTCAACACCGCGCTGCGCTACGGCCCCGACTGGGAGTGCTACCTGCGCATGGCCCTGCACGGCTCGATCGCCGGCATCGTGGCGGCTCCCCTGTACCGGTACCGGCGCTGGGACGGCCAGCAGACAGCCGACCTGGAGCGCGTCCTCGACGGCCGCGTCCACGTCCTGGAGATCACGGCGGCCACCCCCGGCCTGGCGCAGGAGGACCGCCTGGTCGTCCAGGCCGCCCTGCAGTCGGCGAAGCTGGACACCCTGCGCCTGCGCCTGCGCGACGGGGGGCTGGAGCGCGCGCTCGCCTTCGAGGTGGCTCGGGGACGGCACCTGCCTCGCCGCAGCCGCGTCCTGGCCCTGGTCGCCGGCGTCGCACCGGGCGTGGCGCGGCGGACGGAGGCCCGGCGCCACCCCGACGGGTCCTTCCAGCAGTGAGCACCCGCCGCAGCGACGAGGAGGACGACCGCGACGCGCAGGCGCCCGACGCCGCGGGCGGGGACGCGACGACGCAGCCCATCTCGGTCGTCATCGCCTGCCACGACGCGGCCGCCTACGTCGCCGACGCCGTGCGCTCCGCCCTCGCACAGGTCCCGCCGCCCGCGGAGGTGGTGGTCTGCGACGACGCCTCCACCGACGACACCGCCGCGGTGCTCGCGTCGTTCGGCTCGCGGATCCGCGTGATCCGGCTCGCCCGCAACGGGGGCGAGGCCACCGCCAAGAACACCGCGATCCGCGCGGCGACGTCGCCGTTCGTCGCGGTGCTCGACGCCGACGACGACTGGTCGCCCGGGCGGCTGGCCGCCGTCCAGGAGGTCCTCCGCCGCGATCCTGGGCTGGACCTCGTGACCACGGACGCCCTGCTCGTGCACGAGGGCCGGGTGCTGGGCCGCTGGTACGGCCCGCACTACCCGTTCGAGGTGGACGACCAGCGGCGCGGGATCCTCGAGCGGAACTTCGTCTTCGGCCACGTGGTGCTGCGCCGCAGCGCCTTCCTCGAGGTCGGCGGGTTCGACGAGTCGCTGCGCCACGCCACCGACTGGGACTGCTGGATCCGCATGGTCCACGCCGGGCACCGCATCGGCTGGGTCGACGAACCCCTCGCCCGCTACCGCCTGCACGAGCAGAGCCTCAGCTCCGACCGCGACGCGATGGCGCGCGGCATCGTCGCCCTGCTCGAGAGGAACCTCGCCGCGCTGGACCTGACGCCGCGCGAGCGGGAGGCCGCCGAGGCGGCCGTGACCGAGCAGCGCCGCACGGTGGACCGCACCCGGCTCAAGCAGGCGCTCCTGACGCCGAGCGCGGCAGCGGCCCGGACCGCGGCGTGGGCCGTGATCGGGAACGCCCGCCAGCCCCCGCGCTCGCGGGCCCTCGCCCTGGCGGCCTGCCTGCTGCCGGGCCTCGTCGGACGCCGGCACCGGCAGCGCGAGGCCACCACGTGGCTGGGGCCCGGCGACGTGCGGCTGCCGCGGACGCAGGCCCCCCGGCGGACGCAGGTGCTGCTGACCCTGCCCGACCGGCCGTGGCCGGCGGACGGCGGGAAGCGCATGCGCTGCGCGAACACGCTGCAGGCGCTCGCCGGGACCCCGGGGGTCGACCTCGACGTCGCCGTCCTGTTCGCGGGGGCGGCGCTGGAGGACCCGCTGCCGCCCGGGGTGACGGTGCGCCGGTGCGTGCAGGTCGACGCGCCACCGCGCCGTCGCCTGCCGGGCGTCCTGGCCGTCGCGGCCCGTGCCGTGCCGTGGCAGATCGCGGTGACGCGCTGGGGCCTGGCCCGCAGGGCCCTGGCCCCGCTGGGAGCGACGACGTACGACGTGGTGTGGTTCGGGTCCTCCGACCACGCGCTCAGCCTGCGGCGCACCCTCCGCGCCCGGCGCACGGTGGTCGACATGGACGACGTCGAGACGTCGAAGCTGCGGGGGTTCCTCGCGCTGCAGGCCGACGCCCCCGCCGACGGCGCGCTGGTGCGGTGGCAGCGGCGGGTCGAACTGCCGCTCTGGCGAGGGGTCGAGGCTCGGGTCCGTGCCCTCGCCGACGCGCTCGTGGTGTGCAGCGACCTCGACCGCACCCGCATCGGCGGAACGCGGACCCACGTCGTGCCGAACACATACCCCGTCGTGCCGCAGGACCTCTCGGCGCCCCGTCAGGGTGCCACCGTGCTCGTGGTGGGCACCTACCACTACCCCCCGAACGTGGACGCGGCCGTCCACGCCGCACGGCGCGTGCTGCCCCGCCTGCGGGAGGTCGTCCCCGACGCCGAACTCCGCCTCGTCGGCCGCGGCGGCGGTGAGCTCCTCACCGACGTGGCCGGCCTGCCCGGCGTCGAGGTGGTGGGTGACGTGGAGGACGTGGCCCCGCACCTGCGCGATGCGCGCGTGGTGCTGGTCCCGGTCCGCTACGGAGGGGGGACGCGCATCAAGGTGCTCGAGGCGTTCGCCCACGGGGTACCGGTGGTCACCACGTCCCTGGGCTGCGAGGGCCTGGGGGTCGAGGCGGGGGTGCACGCCCTGGTGGCCGACGACGCGGACGGTCTGGCCGCGGCGTGCGCACGGGTCCTGCGCGACGAGGCTCTCGCCGCGCGGCTCTCGGTGGCCGCTCGCAGGCTGCACGCCGAGCACTTCCGCCCGGAGCTGGCGACGCAGGCCGTCGCGGAGGTCCTGCGTGCCGTGCTCCCCGGCCCGGCTCCGGTTCAGGACGCGCGCTCGGCCGCCCCACCCGCCGTCTGACGCGCCGCGTCCACGGTCTCGGCCGCCACGTCGTCCCAGGAGCGCCAGGAGGCCCGGGCGCCGGGCGGGAGGCGACGAGGGCCCGCGAGGAGCGCCTGCCCGACCGCCTCGACCCACGCGGACCGGTCCGACACCGGCAGGTGCCTGGCCTCCGGCCCGCTCACCTCGCACAGCGCCGGGTCCTCGGAGGTCACGACGCGGGCGCCGAGCGCGAGGGCCTCCGCGGCCGGCAGGCCGAAGCCCTCCGCGAGGCTCGGGCACAGCACGACGGCGGCGTTCTCGTACAGCCAGCGCAGCCGGGCCTCCGACACGTGGCCGAGCGCCGCCAGCGCCCCCGTCTCGCCGAGCTGCCGGTGCAGCGCCCCGAGGGCGGTGGGTCCCCAGCTGGGCGGCCCGACGACGGCCAGGACCGCGCCGGGGTGCCGCGCCACGACGTCCGGCCACAGGTCGACGACGAACCCCAGGTTCTTGCGCGGCGAGGGGTCGCCCACGACGAGTGCGAAGGGTGTCCCGCTCAGCCGGCCGACCTCCTCCGCCGGGACGCTCGACAGGGACGGCGACGGCGCGAGGGGCACGACCACCGCCCGCTCGGCGACGTCGGGCACGTGGGCGAGAAGACGGTCGCGCGTCGCGGCGCTGACGCACAGCAGGCGGTCCGCCTGCCGCAAGGACGCGAGGTAGGGACCGCTCAGGAGGGCGCGCTTCATCGCGTTGAACTCCTGGGGCCGGTCGAGCGTGAGCATGTCGTGCACCGTGAGCACCTGCCGGCCCCGTCGGCTGCGGGGCAGGAGGTGCTTGGTGCCCTGGACGACGTCGAAGGGGCGCCGGAGGGCGGCGGAGCCCGTCCCCCACCGCTCGAGCAGGGACCGGGCGGCGGTGGGCAGCGCCGGGACGGTGTGCACCGCGGCCGCCGACCCCAGGAGGTCGGCGAAGAACGGCTGCGCGGCCGGTTCCACCAGCACGGAGAGGTCGACGTCGGCGCGCGCGCGCAGGGCGCGGGCGAGTTCGACCGTGTAGCGGACGATGCCGCCGCCCGTGCCGGACGCGGGGACCTGGGTGGCGGTCATCAACCAGGAGAGGGGACGGTCCACGGTGAACTCCCGGTGACTCAGTTCGCGGAGGGGACGCGGTCGGGCGTGCGGACGCGGCTGCGGCGGACGTACCAGGCGACGACGAGGAGTGCGACGAGGGTCGGGGCCACCCGCCCCTGACCCCAGTACAGGTAGCGCGGCACCTCGAAGAGCCCCGTGGCGAAGACCGGGTACAGGAGCACCGCCCAGAGCCTGCCCTCGCCACAGCGCCGGTAGGTCAGCCCGAGCAGGGCCCCGACGAGGAGGAAGAACACCAGGCCCCCGACGGTCCCGTAGTCCATGAAGGGGATCGACAGGCCGCCGGGGTTGTTGAACTCGATGTTCCCGTGCTGCCGCAGGACGTCCGCGTAGTCGCTGGTGCCCGTGCGGCCCGTGAGCAGCTGGTACAACCCCCACTGCTGGATGCCGGGGGCGGTCCACAGGCCCTCGATGCTGCCGTAGGGGGCGCGCGTGTCGACGCCCTGGTACGTGAGGGCCAGCTGGCCGTTGTTGTAGGCGGTGGCGTAGTAGCCGGCGAAGCGGTCCAGCGCGAAGTCGACGAAGGAACCCCCGCGCTGCTGGGAGTAGAACACCCAGCTGCGGGAGTACTCGAAGACGCTGAACACCGCGATGACGGCCGGTACCAGCAGGAACGGCGCCGCGAGGACCGCACCGCGGACCCGCGGACCGTGACGGTCGGCCACGCACAGCGCCGCGATCGTCGCCAGGGGGATCATGAGTTCGAGGATGGCGAGGCGCTCGGTGAGGAAGAAGGCGCGCAGGAGCGCCAGCCCGACGACCAGGGCCAGTCGTCGCTCGGTGCGCGGGTCGCGACCCCCGCAGAGCAGGAGGCCCGCCAGCACGACGTAGGCGATGCCGAGCTGGGTCAGCGTCGTGACTCCGGTCACGGGTGCGAACTGGCTTCGCAGCGTGGAGGAGAAGTTGTCCTGGTTGAAGAGCACGTCGACGAGCTGGGCCGGACGCGCACCCCTCGCCACACCCGCGAGCAGGAGCGTGACGTAGCCGAGCATCGTCAACCGGAAGACGACGGTCGAGGCGCGCCGCAGGCGCGTCGTCGCCCCCGCGGGGAGACCCGGCCACCGCGGAACCGGTCGGAGCGGCGACGGCCAGGCCATCACGAGGAGCGCGCCCAGGGCGAGGAGCGCGGTGCCGAACGCGAACAGCCAGGCGGTGGAGTCCGTCAGGACCTTGGGGGATCCCCACTGCTGCCGGAAGGCCGCGTCGTCGTAGAGGAAGGTGAGCCCCAGCGAGGCGGGCACGGTCAGCAGGACCGCCCCGGGCGGCGACAGCCACCACACCCCCTGGAGCCGGGACCGCGCGGGGGCGCTCACCGGGCGCCCGGCCTCGCGCCCCTCGACGCGCGCGGCGAGCGCACCAGCACCAGCAGCAGCCCGGCCAGCGCGCCCAGGACACCCCCCATGAGGCCGGCCCGGAGGCGCGCACCGGCGCCGTCGGCCGGGACCGCGCGGGGTTCCTGCACCGTGGTGACCATCGTGTCGGCCTCCGTCTGCGCCAGCCGCACGGTGCTCTGCACGGCGAGGAGGCGGGCGTACTCCGCCGAGCGCACCTCGGTGGTCGACTGCACCGGGCTGCGGGCCTCGGAGACCTCCCCGAGCTGCTCCGCGACCGCGGCGAGGGAGGCGTCCACCCGGGCCTGGAAGGCGGCGACGCGCTGCTGGCGGTAGGTGTCCACGACGCCCGACGCCGCTCGGAGCGCGACGTCGGCCGACGACGCCCGGACCGCGACCTCGGCGACGTCCGTCGTGCCCACCTGCGTCGCCGTGACCTCCAGCGCCGCGCCCGGCGGCAGCCCCTGCTCCACCCGTCCGACGAGGTCGTCTCCCGCCAGGACGAGCAGCTGACCCTGCAGGAAGCGGTCCGGGTCGACGGCGCCCTGGTCCGACGCGGGGGGCACGGGGGGGTCCTGGGCCAAGGCGATGCGGGCGGTCGCCGAGGGCCGGGGTGCCGTCGCGCCGCCCACCAGGGCGCCGACGAGCGCACCGAGGAGGGCGAGCACCACGACGGGGAGGACGAACGCGACCCACCGGCCGCCCCGTCGTCCGCCGGCCGGCTCCGCGGCGCGCGCGGCCACGTCGTCCTCGCGGGCCGCCCTGAGGTCCTCTCGCGTGCGCACCGCCGCACCGTCCTCCGCCATGTGGGTCCCCTCCACGTGTCGCTCGACCCGACAGCATCGACGCAACGCCCGGGGTGTCCTGGTGCGGTCACCCTAGAGCAGGGGGTACACCATGGGGCACTCGAACCCGAGGGCCCGGGGACGGGTGTGCGCTGCGACCTCGTGGGAACACCTGCGGGTGACTCCTCGTCGGGAACCGGTCCACCACACGAGGGAGACGGAAACCATGGCAGCGACCGCGAGGTCGACCGGGGTGGTCGAGCGGCTCCTCACCCTGCAGCGGTCCCGGTGGGCGGGAGGCGTTGCGCGGCAAGCGTCGTTGCTCCTCGGCGTCGACATCCCACCCTCTGTGACCATCGGGGCCGATCTGCGCCTGCAGCACCGCGGGCGGGGAATCGTCCTGCACCCGCGAACGACCATCGGCGATCGGGTCCGGTTGTTCCACGGCGTCACTGTGGGTCGATCGGACCCCTACACGAACGCACCGGAGAACGTCGAGCAGTTCGTCCTCGAGGACGAACTGTGGCTGTGCGCAGGTGCCGTCGTGCTGAGTGGCCGCGGGACGGTGCGGGTCGGGCGGGGAACCGTGGTGGGGGCGAACGCCGTGGTCGTCGGGTCCACCGGTGAGTTCGAGATCTGGGGCGGAGTGCCGGCCCGGGAGATCGGCGAGCGCCCCGAACCGCACCGGAACCACTGACCGCCGTGGCGACGACCTCGCGGCGCGGCCGGTGAGCCGGCTGCGCGCAGGAGGCTGGGTGCTGCTGCCCCAGGCGACCTCCCGCCTGACCTCCGTCCTGGTGTTCGCCGTCCTGGCGCAGCGCTGCACGGCGGAGCAGATGGGCGTCTTCGCCATCGCCACGGCCATCGCGTCGGCGCCCTCCGCCCTGGCCCCGGCCGTCGTCGGCAAGCCGCTCGCCACGGCGGCGGCGGAGGCTCGGGCGGGACGGACGCAGCCGGCGCAGTCGGCGGCCGTCGTCCTGGCCGTCCTCGTGGCCGCGGTCCTCGCCGTGGCCGCCGCCGCGACCGACGGGCTGACGCGCCAGGCGCTCGCGGCGGGCGCGATCGGTCTGCCCTCGGCGATGGTCGTCGAGACCTCCTACTGGTGCGACGTGTTCACGCGCGGCGCCCGGGCGGCGGGTGCCCGGCTCGCCGGCGCGTACGCGGGCCAGGCCGTCGTCGTCATGGCCGGGAGCTTCTGGCTGCCCGTGCCGTGGTTGCTGCTCTCACCCTTCGTGGCCCTCGCCGTGATGGCGCTGGCGGCGCTGGCGACGCGCTCACGCCTGTCGCTGCGCGGCGCCTGGGCCTGGTGCACGACGCACCGCCCGACGTGGCTGCCCTACCTCATGGGGGTCGCGGGCAGCGTGGCCCTCGTGCAGTCGATCCCCGCGGTGCTCACCGGGGTGGTGGGGTTCGGCGCGGCGAGCGTCTACCGGGCCGGAGAGCTCGCGTTCGGCGGGACCAACCTCCTGATCGGCGTCATCAGCCAGACGCTGCTGACCCAGGGCGTCGGCGACCGCCGCGGGGTCCACCTGCGGGCCGGGGCGGCCGCCGGCGCCGTGGCCCTCGCCAACGGCGTCGTCCTCCTCCTCCTCCCGCACGCCGTGCTCAGGCTCGTGCTCGGGGAGACGGCCGACCTCCTGACCCAGGTGCTGCCGGCGATGACGATGCAGCGCACGGCGCTTGCGGTCAGCTCGGTCGCGGGCACGATCCTCGTGCTCCTGCTCACCGCGATGCGGATCAGCCTGCTGCAGCTCGGCGCGGCGGTGGTCGCCCTGTCCGCGCTGGCCGTGGGCGGAGCGGTCGGCGGCCTCGACGGTAGCCTCCTGGGCATCGCCGCGGCCGAGGTCGTCCTGGCCGTGGTCTTCACCCTGGTGCTGAGGAGGCGGACGTGACCGCACCGGTGCCCAGAGCCCCTGCCGGAGAGCTCGTCACGGTCGGGCTGGCCGTGACGACGATCGGGCGCCCGGAGATCGCCGAGCTGCTGCGCAGCGCCGCGGCGTCGACCCGTCCGCCCCTGGCCGTGGCCGTCGCCGACCAGTCCCGCGGGAGGCTGGCGCTGGACACGCGGGACCTGCCGTTCCCCGTGGACGTCGTCCCGAGTTCCGGCGGCGTCAGCGCGGGGCGCAACGACGCCGTCCGGGCCCTGCAGGGGCGTGTCGACGTCGTGGGCTTCCCCAACGACGACAGCCGGCTGCCGCCGGGGACCCTCGAGCAGGTCGCCGAGGCGTTCACGCGCGACGCCGGGCTCGCGGCCCTGGCCGGCGCCGTCCGCGATCCCGACGGGTTCCGGGCCGCCCTGCCCGAGCGAGGCACCGCCCTGGACGCCCGCAGCATCTGGCGCGCCGTGGAGCCGGCGGTGTTCCTGCGGGCCGGCGAGTGGGCGGCCGTCGGGGGGTTCCGCCCCGACGTGGGGACCGGGGCCGCCTCGCCCTGGCAGTCGGGGGACGGCACCGACCTCCTGCTGCGTCTGCTGGAACGGGGCGGACGGGTCGTCAGCCGACCCGACGTCGTCGTCGAGGGACGCGGAGAGCGAAGGTCGCTGACGCCCGGGGAACTCGTCGCCAAGCACCGCGGCTACGCACGCGGGACGGGTTTCGTCTACCGGGTCCACCCCTACCCCCGCCACGTCCGGTGGCGCACGGTCCTCGGTCCCTGGCTTCGCCCCCTGTCGCACGACACCGACCCGCGCTTGTCGCTGCGGCTCGCGGTGGCGCGTTCCCTCGGGCGCGTCGAGGGACTGCTCGCCCGCCCGCTGGGGGACGACCGGCCCCGCTGAGGCGGCGGGGCGGGACGTGGACCCGGTAGTAGGGTTCCGACCCGCGAGGCGGCCGGGCACCCGCCTGATCCGCAGGAGCTCAGGGAGCCCGTTCGGCGGGTGTCGGGGAGGTGGCGCGGTGCGCATCGTCCACGTGGTGACGACGGACACCTTCTCCGGGCTGGAGCGCTACGCGGTGGACGTCAGCGGCGGTCTGGCCGCCCGCGGGCACGAGGTGCTCGTCCTGGGTGGTGAGCGCGCGGCCATGCGTGACCGGCTGCCGGCCGAGGTGCGCTGGGCCCCGGGCGCCACGCCGCGTCAGGCCCTGACCTCGTTGCGCGCGGCGGGGCGAGTCGACGTCGTGCACAGCCACATCACCAAGGCCGACTTCGCCGCCCTCGCCGCGGCCCCCTGGTCCCGCGCCGCACGGTTCTCCACTCGGCACATCAACCACTCGCGCGGGTACTCCGGCCCCGCGCGCCTCGTCGCCCGCGGCGTGCGCCGGGCCCTGGCCGCGGAGATCGCGGTGAGCGAGTTCACCGCCGGACGCCTGCCGGAGGGCCGACCGGACGAGGTCCTCGTCAACGGGGTGGCAGACGCCCCGGAACCCCGGTACCCGCGGGAGCGGACGGTCCTCGTCGCCCAGCGGCTGTCGGCCGAGAAGCAGACATCGGTGGCCATCGCGGGCTTCGCGCGCAGCGGTGTGGCGGACGCCGGATGGCGCCTGCAGATCGCCGGGCGCGGCGAGGAACAGCCTGCGCTGCAGCACCTCGCCACGGAGCTCGGCGTCTCGGCGCACGTCGAGTTCCTCGGCTGGGTGGACGACGTCGCGGGTCTGTACGCACGGGCCGGCCTGTTGCTGGCGCCCGCTCCCGCCGAACCGCTCGGCCTCACGGTCCTGGAAGCCGCGGCCCGAGCCCTCCCCGTCCTGGCCGCCGCGTCCGGCGGGCACCTGGAGACCGTCGGCCGCCTGCCGGGCGCAGAGCTCTTCGCACCGGGTGACGCCGCCGCCGTGGCCGACGCGCTGCGGCGGCTGACGTCCGACGACGGACGGCGGCTGGAGTACGGCCGCCGGCTGCGGCAGCTGCAGCGGTCGGAGTTCACCCTCGACGAGCACGTGCGCCGGCTGGAGGCCCTCTACGTCCGCGCGGTGGGCCCCGGGCGCTGACCGGTCGAGGCGCTGGGGACAGCGCGAGGGCGACGGCGGCCGGTGACGGGAGCGACGGTGACGGGAGCGACGGTGACGGGAGCGACGGTGGCGGAGCGGGACGCGGGTGCGCCGTACCGGGTGTGCGTCGTGACCGGCGCGCACACCGTCGGCGGCGCCGAGGTGTTCCTGCAGTACCTGCTCGGCGCCCTGCCCCCGGCGGTGGACGTCACGGTGCTGGGCGCTTCGCCGGCCGTGCTCACGGGTGCGGTGCACCGCCGGCCGCGCAGCCGCACCGAGGTCGTGAGCGGCGGTGTCCCGCGGTGGGCGCGGGCGCTGCGGGAGCACCGGCCCGACGTGGTCCACGTCAACCGCGCGGCCCTGACGAGCAGCCGCGACGCGCTCCTGGCGGCCCGGCTGCTCCGGCTCCCCACGGTCGTCGTCGACCACCTGCCCGAGACAGGTCTCAGCTGGCGGGGGCGCTCGGTGCAGCGCGCCGTCACGACGGGCCGCGTCACCAACGTCGCCGTCAGCGTCACGGCGGCCCGCCTGGTCGAGGAGTGCGCGGGACTGCGCCCGGGCAGCGTCGTGACGATCCCCAACGGGGTGCCCGCCCCACCGCCCGCGCCCGCCACCGCACGACGGGAGCCGAAGGTCCTCGGTGTCCTCGCGCGCCTCGAGCACCAGAAGGGCATCGACGTCGCGCTCGAGGCGTTGCGGGCCGTGCCGGGCGCCCGGCTGGACATCGCGGGTGAGGGCAGTCTCAGCGCCGAGCTGCTCGACCTGGCCGCGACGCTCGGCGTCGCCGACCGCGTGCGGTTCCGAGGGCGCGCCGGGCACCCGCACGAGCTGCTGCACGAGGTGGACGCGCTCGTGCTGCCGTCGCGGCACGAGGCCATGCCCTTGTCGCTGCTGGAGGCGATGCGGGCCGGCGTGCCGGTGGTCGCCACGGCGGTGGGCGGTGTGCCGGAGATCGTCGTCGACGGGCGGACCGGTCTCCTCGTCCCCCCGGGGGACCCCGCACGCCTGGCGCACGCGTGCCGGCGCGTCCTCGGTGACGACGCCCTGCGGGCCCGCCTCTCGGCTCAGGCCCGGGCCGTCGCCGACGCCGGGCACTCGGACACGGTGATGGCGACCGCCTACGACCGGCTCTACCGGTCGGTGTCGCAGCGCAGGGCCTGACGCCTCGCTCAGCGGCGGCCGCGACCGCGGCGCGGCACGTCGATCGGCGTCGTCCCGACCGCCGCGACGACCTGCTCGCCCTGCACCCGCCAGTTCGAGCGCACGAACCCCCCGCTCACGTTGGCGGTGAAGGCGTTGCCGCCGCCGTGCAGCGCGAAGGTGTCGAACCGGACGTCGCTGACCCCCGCGCCGGTGTCGGCGATGACGCCGACCTGCCAGGAGGCACCGACGCGCGTGTTCCGGATCGTCATGCGGGAGACGAGGACGTCGGAGGGGGTCATGTCGGGACGACCCGCGTAGACGAGGACGGCCCCGTGGTCGACCGTCGGGTTCGCGTTGGCCCCGTCCAGCACCCCACCCAGCACCCTCACCCGCCGGGGGGCGTAGGTGTGGAACGGTGCCCCTTCCGAGGCGATGTAGACGGCCGCCGCGTTCGCCCGCGTCACCTGGACGTCGCGGTAGGTGATGTCCTCGCCGCCGACGACGCTGATCCCCCGGCCCCAGGAGTTCCCGGTCACCTTCGGCGACTCGACGGTGATGCGGCGGACGGGCGCACCGTCGTTCTCGTAGGAGACGACCGCCACCCCGTCGTCCCCGGTCCCCTCGACCACGGGGCGGCGCACGACGCCGTCGTGCGCGGCCCCCGTGATGTGGATGCCGTCCGCCCGGGTCCCGCGGACGCGGACGTCGTCCAGCTGGAAGCCCGAGGCGCCGGAACCCACGTACAACCCCGCCGCGGCCGCGCCGTCGATGGTGACGTCGCGGACGACCACCCCGCTGCGCCCGCCCACCCGGAGTTTCATCTGCTCGAAGGCGTCCCAGCGGCGGGTCGTGACGCCCATCCGCAGGACCAGACCTCCGTCCAGCACGACGCGGTCGGCGTCGACGAAGACCTCGGAGCGGGCCTCGTTCGTGGCCAACAGGGCGCCGGGACCGGTGACGCGGACGCCGGCAGTGCGGATCGTGAGGATGTCGGTGTGCCGGAACACCTGTCCGCGGGGGACGCGCAGCGTGTCCCCCGGCGCCAGCGCGTCGAGGGCGCGCTGCAGCGCCGCCGTGTCGTCCGCGACGCCGTCGCCGCGCGCCCCGAAGTCGCCGGGCGACAGCGTGCGGGCGGTCGGCGCGGCGGCCGCGGCGACGGGCGGCGGCCCCGACACGATGCCCACGGCGGCGAGGATGACGCAGGCGATGACGTGACGCATGGTGGTCCCATCGGCACGGACGGCCGCCGCCTGAAGGTTCCGGGGCACGGAACTGCGCCGGTGCCGCGGAGGAACTGCCCCTAGGATGACGGCGTGACGTCTTCTCCGCCCGCGGCGACCTGGACGGAGAACTCAGCTGGTCGTGGCACACCGTTCCAATCCCTTCGCGCTCTGTGGTCAGCCCGCGAACTCGTGCTGTTCTTCGCCGTGCGCGACCTCCGCGTGCGGTACAAGCAGGCCGCACTCGGACTGCTCTGGGTGGCGGCCCAGCCGATCGCGTCGGTCCTCGTCTTCACCCTGGTGTTCCGCTACATCGCCCGCAGCGACACGGGAACTGTGCCGTACCCCCTCTTCGCGCTCGCCGGCCTCGTGAGCTGGACGTACTTCTCGACGGTCGTGAGTCAGGGCAGCCTGGTGCTGGTCGACAACGCGTCGCTGATCACGAAGGTGCACTTCCCGCGCCTCGTGGCGCCGGTGTCGGCCCTCGTCCCCCCCCTGGTCGACCTGGTCGTGGGGCTGGTCCTGCTCGCCCTTCTGGCGATCGCCTACGGCGCCGGACCGACCTGGCACCTGCTCCTCGCCCCGGTCTGGCTCCTGCTGCTGGTGGCGACCGCCGCCGGTGTCTGCCTGTGGCTCTCGGCGCTGAACGTCCGCTACCGCGACGTCAAGCACGCACTGGGACCGGGCCTGCAGCTGTGGTTGTTCGCGAGCCCCGTCGTCTACGCGACCGAGGCCCTGCCCCGTCGCCTCGAGTGGCTGCACGCCGTCAACCCGATGGCCGGGGTCATCAACACGGGGCGCTGGGTGCTCCTCGGGACACCGGCGTCCACCTGGTCCGTGGTGACCGGCGCCGTCGTCGTGCTCCTCCTGCTGGTCAGCGGCGTCTGGTACTTCCAGCGCTCCGAGCAGGCCTTCGCGGACATCGTGTGAGCGAGGCCCGGATCCGGTTCGAGAACGTCGGCAAGCGCTACGTCCTCGGCGAGCGGAGCACCACGGCACGGGAGGCGGTCAGCGCGCTCGCCCGCCGGGCGCGGGGAGCCGCACCGTCGCCGCGGACCGACCTCTGGTCGCTGCGGGACGTGGACTTCACGGTGAGCAGCGGTGAGTCCCTCGGCATCGTGGGGCGCAACGGAGCGGGCAAGAGCACCATCCTGCGCATCCTCGCGCGCATCACGACGCCGACGACGGGGACCTCGCGCACACGTGGTCGGGTGGCGGCACTGCTGGAGGTCGGCACGGGTTTCCACCCTGAACTCACGGGGCGGGAGAACGTGGCGCTCAACGGGGCGATCCTGGGGATGAGCCGACGCGACATCAGGAGCCGCTTCGACAGCATCGTCGACTTCTCCGGCGTGGAGCGGTTCATCGACACCCCGGTGAAGCGCTACTCCAGCGGCATGTACCTGCGGCTGGCCTTCGCCGTCGCCGCACACCTGGAACCCGACATCCTGGTGGTGGACGAGATCCTGGCCGTCGGGGACGCCGAGTTCCAGCGCAAGTGCCTGGGACGCATGGCCGAAGCCGAGGCCGAGGGCCGCACGATCGTCTTCGTCAGCCACGACCTGCAGACGCTGGAACGGCTCTGCGAGCGGACGCTGTGGATGGACGCGGGCCGGGTCAGGGACGACGGCGACACGCGGAGCGTGATCCGGAGCTACCTGGCCTCCTCGCAGGTCGCCGCGACGCAGGGCGGCGCCGACGCGGTGGTGCGCGGGGGGCCCGTCTCTGTGCGGCGCCTGCGCGTCACCCCGGCCGACCGGCCCGCCGGCTCGGTCCTCATGCGCGACGAGCCCATGGACCTGGCGCTCGACTTCGACCTCTCTGAACCGGTGCACGAGCTGAACGTGGCCCTCATCGTCACGGGGCCCAGCGGGGCGCGCGTGCTCGACGAGCTGCTGCCCAACACCGAGGTGCGTCGCCGCGACGAGGGTGCCTACACGGCCAGCCTCCGTGTCCCCCCCGTGCTCACGGCAGGTGAGCACGTCGCAGGACTGTGGATCGGCAACCGCGACGCCGACTACATCGACGAACCGTCCCTGCTGCCGTTCACGGTGGAGGGGATCGACCGGCGGCGGTCGCCGCGCGTCGTGGCCCTCGACCTGCCGGTCCGGCTCGAACCCCGCGCGACGTAGGTCGCGGCGCCCGCGGGGCGACCTCTCACCTGCGATCCGCCCTCAGCACGAGGAGGTGCTGTGCTGCCGAGGTTGACCACGCTCCGCGCCGTCGCCGCGGCGTCCGTCCTCATGTTCCACCTGGGCACCTGGGGCGTCATCGGGGTGCCGGAGGTCGTGGAACGCGTCGGGTACACGGGTGTCGCCTTCTTCTTCGTGCTGTCCGGGTTCGTCCTGGCCTGGGGGACGCGCGCCGGCCTGCCTGCCCGCACCTTCTGGCGGCGTCGGTTCGCGCGCACCTGGCCCAGCCACGTCACGACCCTGCTGGCGGCCGCGGCCCTGCCGGTCGCAGCGGTCGACCGGAGCTGGACCGCAGCGGCCCCGAACGTCCTGCTCCTGCAGGCGTGGTCGACCGATCCGGCCACGGTGTACGGCATGAACGGCGTGTCGTGGTCGCTCAGCTGCGAGGCCTTCTTCTACGCGACGTTCCCCGCGGTGCTCGTCACCGTCCGCCGTGCGGCGGCTCCCCGGACCTGGGCGCTGTGCGGTGCTCTGCTGCTCGTGGCGGCCGCGGCCGCTCTCGTCCGGCCGGGCCTGGCCTTCTCCTTCCCTCCCGTCCACCTCGGGGAGTTCGTGCTGGGAGCGGTCGCCGGCAGTGCCGTGCGCAACGGCTGGCGGCCGCGGCCCCGCGGAGCGGTCGTCGTCGGGGCGCTCGGCGCCGGGGCAGCGGTCAGCTGGGTCACGCCCGCACCCCTGCCCAACGTGGTCATGAGCGGTCCGTTCCTCCTGGTCCTGCTGTGGGCGGCGCACCGGGACCTCGCGCGCCGCCCCGGGTGGCTGACGTCACGGGTCGCGGTGACGGCCGGTGAGGTGTCCTTCGCGTTCTACCTCGTCCACGAACTCGTGATCGTCAACCTCCGCGAGCACCTGCCCCCCGGGGCGCTCACCGCAGGGGTGATGACCGTTTCGGCCGGTGCCTGCGCCGCGGCGCTGCACTGGGGCGTCGAACGTCCCGCCAACCGCCTGCTGCGGGACCGGCCTCGCCCGGCGCGGACCGCCGCCACACCGACGCCCCCGTGACCCGGTGGGTCCGTGGACGGTGCCCCCGCGGACGACGAAGGGCCCCGACCGCGGTCGGGGCCCTTCGTCGTGCGTGCGCCGGTGCTCAGTCCAGGTAGTCCCGGAGGACCTGGGAGCGCGACGGGTGGCGCAGCTTCGACATCGTCTTGGACTCGATCTGCCGGATCCGCTCGCGCGTCACGCCGTAGACCTTGCCGATCTCGTCCAGCGTCTTCGGCTGTCCGTCGGTGAGGCCGAAGCGCATGGAGACCACGCCCGCCTCCCGCTCGGACAGGGTGTCCAGGACGGAGTGCAGCTGCTCCTGCAGGAGCGTGAAGCTGACCGCGTCGGCCGGGACGACCGCCTCGGAGTCCTCGATGAGGTCACCGAACTCGGAGTCGCCGTCCTCGCCCAGGGGGGTGTGCAGGGAGATGGGCTCGCGCCCGTACTTCTGCACCTCGACGACCTTCTCGGGGGTCATGTCGAGCTCTTTGGCGAGCTCCTCGGGCGTGGGCTCGCGGCCCAGGTCCTGGAGCATCTGCCGCTGGACGCGGGCCAGCTTGTTGATGACCTCGACCATGTGCACCGGGATGCGGATGGTGCGGGCCTGGTCGGCCATGGCGCGGGTGATGGCCTGGCGGATCCACCACGTCGCGTACGTCGAGAACTTGTAGCCCTTGGTGTAGTCGAACTTCTCGACCGCACGGATGAGGCCCAGGTTGCCCTCCTGGATGAGGTCCAGGAAGAGCATGCCGCGCCCCGTGTACCGCTTGGCCAGCGAGACGACGAGCCGCAGGTTGGCCTCGAGCAGGTGGTTCTTGGCGCGACGGCCGTCCTCGCTGATCCACCACAGCTCGCGCTTGAACTTGGGGTCGATCTTGTCGCCCGAGTGCAGCTTCTCCTCGGCGAAGAGGCCGGCCTCGATGCGCTTGGCGAGCTCGACCTCCTGCTCGGCGTTGAGGAGGGCGACCTTGCCGATCTGCTTGAGGTAGTCCTTGACCGGGTCGGCCGTCGCGCCGGCGGTGGCGACCTGCTGGGCCGGGGCGTCGTCGTCGTCGTCGCGCAGGACGTAGCCGCCGGCGGTGCGCTTGGCCCCGCTGCCGTTCTCCTCCGCGGACGCGTCGTCGCCGGACGCGTCGTCGGCGACGGCCTCGTCGTCCTTGACCTCGTCCTCGGCGGGCTCGTCACCCGCGGGCTTGGTGGCGCTCTTGGCGGCGGCGGTCTTGGCCGCGGCCTTCTTGGCCGGCGCCTTGGCGGCCTTGACGGGCGCGGGCGCGGGCGCACCGTCGGCGTCCGTGGCGGCGGCGGCTGCGCGCTTGGCGGCGGGGCGGGCCGCCTTGGTGGCCGTCGCGGTCGAGGTGGCGCGGCGGGTCGACGCGGCGGCGACGGCGCGCTTGGGCGCGGCCTCCTCCACCTTCACGCTCACGCCCGCGTCGTCGAGGGCGCGGAGCACGGCCTTCATGCGCTGGACCGGGAGCTGGGCGTCCTCGCACGCGGTGCGCACGGCGTGGGCGTCGACGAAGCCGTGGGTGGTGCCGTGCTGCAAGAGCTGCTGGAACGAGGCGTGAGCGAACTCTGGCGGGAGCGGCCGGGAGGTCGGTACCGACGACACGGACTGCCTTTCGTCGAGGGCGGAACGAGGCTGCGAGGGCAGCAGCCGACAAGGTCAACACCGGCGGACTGGAGTACATGCCCGCTGAGGACGACGAACGGCCATTCTGGCACGCCGACGCCGCACTTGGCGCAGGCGGCGCCCCGCGGGCCCCGCTCAGCGGCCCCCGGCACCCCGTCCGGAGCACTCCGCGGGCCTCGTCCGGGCCTCCCGGCGGCGGCCGGCGGTCCACGGTCCCCGCAGCACCGCGACCGGCCCGCGGGCCGGTCGCCGAGGGTCGGCTCAGTCCTCGGGCTTGACCGCCAGCACCGGGCAGGGCGCGTCGAGCAGGATGCGCTGCGCGCTCGCGCCGAGGATGAGCTTGCCGACCGGGGTGCGGCGTCGCAGCCCGATGACGATGAGGGAGGCCTGCGTCTCCTCGGCGGCGGTGATGAGGTCGTCCGCCGGGTCCTCGGAGTCGGGCACCTCGCGGAGCTCGTGACCCAGGCCGGCGGCGGTGAGCTGCGCGCGGACGCCGTCGTGCACGTCCTGCAGCAGCCTGCCCTCGTCGGCGTCGACCTCCTTGCCGAAGCGGCGGCTGTGCACCACGACGAGCTTGACGCCCAGGCGGACGGCCGCGGCCCCCGCGGACTGCAGCGCCGAACGCCCCTCGGGGTTGGCCACGTACCCGACGACGATTCCCATTGCACGTCCTCCCGGAGCGGCATCACGACCGGCGACGACCTGCCACCGGACGGCGCCGTGCCGTGCGCACGAGGCGCGGCGCCAGCCGCGGCGACCGTACTAGACGCGCCGCCCACCCTCATCCGGGCACCCGGGCGGCCTGCGCCCCCGGCGACCGGCCGAGCGGTTGCTGCCAGGCCGGGGGCAGACCCTGCTCGACCGCGCGGGCCACCAGCAGCGCCAGGCTCTGCCGCGCGTCGTGCACGAGAGCGGCCTCGGCGCAGCCACCGGCCCGCACCCCGTCGCCCGTCGACCACCACGACCACGCCGCGACCGCCAGGGCCCCCGCCGCCGACCGGTGGGCGAGCGCGCCCTCGCCCGCCCCGCCGTCGGCGTCCCCGTTCCCGTCCGCGTCCCCGTCGCCGTCCGCTGCCGCGACGGGGGACCCGTCGGCGGCCCCGGCGTGGCGGGCCAGGTCGACGGCGAGCCGGGCGCCGGCCTCGGCCCGGCGGGGGTCGGGAGCGGTGGCGAGCGCCTGCGCCAGCCGGTCGGCGAGGACGCCCGGACCGGAGCCGGCCAGCAGCCCGGCCGCGGCCGCGCGCGCCGGGGACCCCGGCACGGCGTCGAGCAGGACGGCGTCGCGGACGGCCACGTCGCCCAGCCCGGCCAGCAGCCGGCCGCACGACTCGGGTGACGGCAGGTCACCGGGCCGGGCACCGCCGTGGTCCCCCTCGTAGCGCGCCCGCACCGTCGCCCACAGCTGCAGGACGGCCCGGCGCCGCCCGGGGGTCCAGGGGAGGTGCTGCGCCTGGCTCAGGGCGCGGCGGGCGGAGCGCACGCGCACCTCCGGCAGGGCGGCGAGCAGCGGGGCGAGCGCCGCCCGGGAGGGGGCGGCCACGAGCCCGCGCAGCACGGCCTCGGCGGCGACCGGGCCCGACGCGAGCTGCGCGACCGACCGCTCCCGCGCCGGGCAGCAGCCGGCGTCGGCGCACCGCAGCGACCGCCACGCGAACGGCCCGACGACCAGGACGTCGTGGACGTCGACGCCGGCCCGGCCCAGGAGCGCCTCCACGCACCGCAGCAGCGCCGTCACCGGGCCCGGCCCGTCCCCGACGGACCCGTCGTCCGCGTAGACCACCAGCACGACGGGACCGGCGGCCGTCCCGCGCTGCCACGGGGCCAGGACCGCCTGCGCCACCCGGTCCACCTCCGCCACCGCGACGGGCAGGTCGGCGCGCACGCACGCGCCGAGCCGGTGCCGGGCCCCGCCGCCCACGACGGCACCCGTCGCGCGGAGCTCAAGGAGCACGAGGCTCTGCCGCGGGTGGAAGCCGAGGCGGTACGGGAGGGCCGCCAGCAGGTCGCCGGGCCCCGTGAGGGTCAGGACGCGAGCGGGCGGGTCGGCCGAGGAGGGCGGCGGCGCGGGAGGCATGGACGCACTCTGGGCCGCCGCCGCGACCTGCGGCGGCACGCGTCCCCAGGTGCGGTCGGCGAGGGCCCGGTGGACCCCGCGGCGCGTCAGCGCCCGCGCGGGTCCGGCTCGGGGGCGCCCGGCGCCAGCTCGTGCGCCTCACGGCGCCACGACGCGTAGTCCTCGGTCGCGACGAGGACCGACCCCGCGACCCAGGCCGCCACGACGGCGTCGTCGACCAGTCCGACCAGCGGCAGGAACGCCTCGGGCAGGACGTCGAGCGGCGAGACGAGGTAGGCGAGCCCCGCGACGGCGAGACCGAGCCGCGTGCGGCCCGGCCCCGCGTAGCGACCCGCGAGCGCGTCGCGGGTCATGGCGGGCAGCGAGGTCAGGCGCTCCCCCACGCCGGGGGTGCCGGGCCGCGTGCCGCTGCGCAGCGTCTGCCAGAGGACGCCGAACGCGGCCCGGCGCCGGGCCGGGGTCAGGACGGGGGTCGCTCCGCGGGCCACAGCTGCCTCCAGGGACGGCGGTCCGTGCGGCCGCGGGCGCGGCCGCCGGGGGACGGGCTGCCGGGAGAACGTCGGCGGCCCCGTGCGGCGTTCCCGTGCGGCGTTCCCGGTCGGCGTCGCGGTGCGGGCCGGGAACGGCGCGGGTCAGGACGCCTCGACCACGCCCGTCAGCGGCGGCAGGCCGTGCTCGGCGTGCTTGGCGATGCGCTGCAGCATGAGGGTGTCGAGCCCGGCGCCGACGGCCCCGCCGAGCACCGGCACCAGCCGGGTCGACGTGCGGAACAGGCCCGAGGCGCCCATCCGGGCGAGCATGCGGAAGCCGACGCCCTTGTTGACGAACATGAGGACCGCCGGGGGCAGTCGCTGGGACACGAGGGCGGCGACGCGGCCGCCCGTGGGGAGGCCGGCCGAGCGCAGCACGTCGGTCGCGTCGGAGCCCACGAGGGTCAGCAGCACGGCGCTGCGCACCTCGGGACGCGCGGTGTCGTAGCCGCGCAGCTCGGCGATGGCCGCGACGGCGCGGGTGGCGAGGACGTAGAAGCCGAGGACGTTGGCGGGCAGGGCCACGGGGAGCGTCACGAGGCCCCCCACGCCGGTCGCGAAGCCGGAGGCGGCGACCATCTTGGCGTGCTTGCGCACCACGGCGTGCACGGCGGACTCGGTGCTGGGGTGGCGCAGCCTGGCCGTGCGGGCGACCTCGGCGGCCGAGGCGAACGGACCCGCTCCGTCGATCCCGACGGCGAGCAGTCGCTGGACGAGGACCGCCGCCCGCGTGTCGAGAGGGACCTCGGGCCGGCCACCGGCCGGTTCACTGCGCGCCACGTCGATCGTTCCTCCTCCTGGCGGCCCGGGCTGGGCGGCCGGAGGACGACGCTAACGGCACTCGGCGATCAGCGCGCGGGGTCCTGCTCGCGCAGGAAGGCGGCCACGTCCTCGACGCCCGTCTCGACGTAGCGGCGGCGCGCCCAGGCGCGCGGCACGCGGGACTGGGACGCGACGGGGGGCAGGTCGGCGGTCGGCAGGCCCGCCACGCGGGCGGTGCGGCGCAGGGCGCGGCGGTCGCGCAGGTACGGAACGGCGAAGAGGGCCAGCAGCCCCACGAGCAGCAACGTCGGCATGTCACCTCTTCGGCCGATCGGGCCCCGGACTGAACGCCCGGGGACCGACCCCGGCCTCCCCGCCCGGCCGGAGGGTGGGGGGCGGCCCGCGGCGTCACCTGCTTGGATCGTCCGGTGTCCCGCCCCCGCCGCACCGCGCGCACCCCCGTGCCCGCCGGGCTCGCGGAGGGCGAGGCGGCCATCAGCACCGGCACCGCGCGCCTCGAGCGCGACCGCGACGACCCCGACGGCTGGCTGGTCCACGTCAACGGCGTCCCCAGCTCCTACGTCGACCTGGCCGACCCCACGCACCTGGCGTTCGAGTACCAGCAGTGGACCGCGGCCGTGCTGGACGCCGTGCTCCCGCCGCCGCGGACGGTGTCGGCCGTGCACCTGGGCGGGGCGGGCTGCGCCTTCCCGCGCTACCTCGCGGCGACGCGTCCGGGGTCGCGCCAGCTCGTGCTGGAGGTCGACGCGCAGCTCGTGGACCTGGTGCGCCGCAGCTTCGGCGTCCGCAACGCCGCGGGCTTCAAGCTGAAGGTGGCCGACGCCCGGGAGGGCCTCGCCAAGGTCGCCGACGCCACCCAGGACGTCGTCGTGCGCGACGCGTTCAGCGCCGACACCGTCCCGGCGCACCTCCTGACGCGCGAGTTCCTCGTCGACGTCGACCGCGTCCTGGCCCCCGGCGGGCTGTGGATCGCCAACCTGGCCGACCGCCCGCCCATGCCGCACTCGCGCGCCGAGCTCGCGACCGCCGCGTCGGTCTTCGCCTCCGTCGCCCTGCTGGCCGAGCCGTCGGTCTTCCGGGGCCGCCGCTACGGCAACGCGCTGCTGGTGGCGTCCCAGGAACCGCTGCCCGAGGCGGCGCTCGTGCGGGCGGTCTCGGGCGGTGCGGCCCCGGCCCGCGTCGTGGTCGGCGCCGACGCGCGGCACTTCTCGGCGGGGGCCACCGTTGTCACCGACGCGGGCCCGACGGCCCCGCCGCGCTCCCGCGCGCCCGGGACCGGCCCCCCACCCACGACCACGACTCCGGAGGACCCCCACGGATGAGCCCGCTCGCGCTCCAGGCCGCCACCACGAGCGACGGAGCCGGCGGCATCACCGGCTTCGTCCTGGACACCGTCGCGGCCCTCGGGGCCCCCGGCGTCGGGGTCCTGAGCTTCCTCGAGGTGGTGTTCCCGCCCATCCCGAGCGAGGTCGTCCTGCCGCTGGCGGGCTACCAGGTCCAGCAGGGGCGGATCGGGCTCGTCGCGGTCATCGTGCTGTCGACCCTGGGGTCCTACCTGGGGTCCCTGGTCCTGTACTGGGTGGGCCGCTTCCTGGGGCTCGACCGCGCGGCCCGCATCGCCGACCGCGTCCCGCTCATGGAGGCGGCCGACGTGCACAAGGCGGGCGACTGGTTCACGCGCCACGACACGGCCGCGGTGTTCACGGGCCGCTTCATCCCGGGGGTGCGCAGCCTGATCTCGCTGCCGGCCGGGGCCGCGCGCATGCCGCTCGTGAAGTTCTCGGTGCTGACCGTGCTGGGCTCGGGCCTCTGGAACGGGCTCCTCGTCGGCCTGGGGGTCGCCCTCGGGACCCAGTACGCCGCCGTCGAGCGCTACGGGCACTACATCGACTACGTCGTCTACGCGGTGATCGCGGCGGTCCTCGCCTGGGCGGTGCTGCGCCGCGTGCGACGCGTGCGGGCCGAGCACGCCGCCGGCCGGGCGGACTGAGCCCGGCCCCTTGCGCTGCGCCGGGCCGTCCGCTGTGATCGTCGCGGGGCGGCCCCGCCCCCGATCAGGAGGCCCCGCATGTCCACCGAGGTCCCGCCGCGCGGGCGGGCCCCGGTCCCCCGCCGGCCCGCGCGGCTCACGTCGCAGCTGCTGGCGGCCCGCGCGGCCTACGTCCTGCGGGGCAACGACCTCGGCGTGATGACCTCGGCGGCGCCCCGGCTGTACCCGCACATGTGGAGCTGGGACGCGGCCTTCGTGGCGGTCGGGCTGGCCCGGCTGTCGGTCCCCCGCGCCATCACCGAGCTGGACACCCTGCTGGGCGCCCAGTGGGGCAACGGGATGATCCCCCACATCGTGTTCTCGCCCGAGGCCACGGGCTACTTCCCCGGGCCGGAGCGCTGGGGCTGCCACCTCGGCGTCGCGGGGGCACCGCCCTTCCCGGCGACGTCGGGGATCTGCCAGCCGCCCGTGCACGCCGTCGCCGCCCAGCGCATCGTCGAGGCCGCCCGCCGGCAGGGACGCACCGACCGGCACGCCGCCGGGGAGTTCCTCGACCGCGCCTGGCGCCCCCTCGTCGCGTGGCACCGCTGGCTGGCCGAGCGCCGCGACCCCGACGGCACGGGGCGCGTCGTCCTGCACCACGGGTGGGAGTCGGGGATGGACAACTCCCCGCGCTGGGACGGCCCCTACTCCCGCGTCGTGGTCGGGCCCGACCTGCCGCCCTACCGGCGCCGCGACACCGACGCCGTGGGCGACCCGTCCGTGCGGCCCAGCGACCGCGAGTACGACCGCTACCTGTGGCTCATCGAGGAGATGCGCCGCGTCGGCTACGACGACGCGGCCATGCACGCCGCGATGAGCTTCGCGGTCGAGGACGTGCTGGTCTCCGCGCTGCTCGCCGTGTCCTGCGACGTGCTCGCGGACCTCGGCGAGGAGCGCGGTCAGCCCGCGGCCGACGTCACCGACCTGCGCGGCTGGTCGGCGCGGTTCCGCCGCGGCGTCGCGGAGTCCGTCGACCCGGGCACGGGCCTGGCGCGCGACCGCGACGTGCGCACCGGGGAGTGGCTCGCCACGGCGACCGTGGCGGGCTTCGCGCCGCTGCTGTGCGGCGGGCTGGGCCGCGCCGAGGAGGCGCGCCTGCTGGCGCTGTTCGAGTCCGACGCCTGGTGCGGGCACCCCGGGCTCGTGGCGGCGGTGCCGCCCTCGACGTCCCCGGCGGTCGACGGCTTCCGGGCCCGCGAGTACTGGCGGGGACCGCAGTGGCCCGTCGTCGCGTGGCTGTTCCACTGGTCCTTCGCGCGCCGCGGCTGGGCCGAGCGCGCGGCCGTGCTGCGCGAGGAGGGGCTGCGCCTGGTGGGCGCGGGCGACTTCGCCGAGTACTACGAGCCCTTCACGGGCGAGCCGCTGGGCAGCATGCAGCAGTCCTGGACGGCCGCGGCCGTGCTCGACTGGCTCTGCTGACGCCGTCCCCACCGCGGTCGTGCGGAGGGCTCCGCACGACCGCGGCGCGGCCGCGGGTCAGGCGCGCGACTCGGACCCGTCGCCGGACCACTCGACGTGGAAGGAGCCCTCGCGGTCGACGCGCTTGTAGGTGTGCGCGCCGAACAGGTCCCGCAGGCCCTGGACCAGCGCGGCCGAGGACCGCTCGCGGCGCAGACCGTCGTAGTAGGCGAGCGCCGAGGCGAAGCCCGGGGCGGGGATGCCCGCCTGCACCGACTGCGTGACGACGCGGCGCCAGGCCTCCTGACCGTCGCTGACGGCCTGCGCGAAGTAGGGGTCGAGCAGCAGCGACGGCAGGTCGGGCTGCTGCTCGTAGGCCTCGCGGATGCGGTCCAGGAACCGGGCGCGGATGATGCAGCCGCCGCGCCAGATCGTGGCCATCGCCCCCGGGTCGATGCCCCAGCCGTACTCCTCGCTGCCCGCGCGGATCATGTCGAAGCCCTGCGCGTACGCGACGACCTTGGAGGCGTACAGCGCGGCGCGCACGTCGTCCGCGAACGCGTCCGCGTCCGCCGCGGCGACGAAGCCGCCCGCACCCTCCTCACCGCCGGGCTCGCCCTCCCCGGCGATGTCCGCCGGGCCGGGCAGCACGCCCTGGGCGGCGCGGCGCTGCGCCCCGTGCCCGGACAGGGCGCGCGCGAACACGGCCTCGGCGATGCCGGAGACGGGCGTGCCGAGGTCGAGGGCCGTCTGCACGGTCCAGCGCCCGGTGCCCTTCTGCTCGGCCTCGTCGAGGATGACGTCGACGAGCGCGACACCGTCCTGCGTGGGGTCGTCGGTCGCGAGCACGCGGGCGGTGATCTCGATGAGGAAGGACTCCAGGTCGCCGGAGTTCCACGTCGTGAACACCTCGGCGAGCTGCTTCGGCGTGCGGCCCAGGCCGTGGCGCAGGAGGTCGTAGGCCTCGGCGATGAGCTGCATGTCGGCGTACTCGATGCCGTTGTGGACCATCTTGACGAAGTGCCCGGCGCCGTCGGGGCCGACGTGCACGGCGCACGGCGTGCCGTCGACGCTGACGGCGATGTCCTCGAGGACCGGCCCGATCGTGGCGTAGGCGTGCTCGCTGCCGCCGGGCATGATGCTCGGGCCGAGCAGCGCGCCCTCCTCGCCGCCGGAGACGCCGACCCCCGCGAAGTGGATGCCCTTCTCCCGCAGCGCGGCCTCGCGGCGGCGGGTGTCCGCGAAGTGCGCGTTGCCCCCGTCGACGAGGATGTCGCCCTCGCTCAGCAGGGGCGCGAGCTCGTCGATGACGGCGTCGGTCGGACCGCCGGCCTTGACCATGATGATGACGGTGCGCGGCGAGGCGAGGGAGTCCACGAACTCCTGCGCGGTCGTGGCCGGCACGAACGTGCCCTCGTGGCCGAACTCGGCGATGAGGGCCTTCGTCTTCGCGTCGGTCCGGTTGTGCACGGCGGTCACGTAGCCGTGGCGGGCGATGTTGCGGGCGAGGTTGCGCCCCATGACGGCCAGGCCGGTCACGCCGATCTGCGCCTTCTGCGTCGTCTCAGTCACGGGCGCAGCCTTCCACGCGGGTGCCCGCGCGGGAACGCCCGCCCCGTCGCCCCCGTCGCGCGGGGTCAGCGGCGGCCGCGCCGGACGGCGAGGTCGCGCCGGACGGCCTCGCGCATCCGGGGCACCACGACGCCCTCGCGCGCGAGCAGGGCCCGCGTCTGGCGCCGGCTGACGAGGATGCCGACGGTCCCCGCGAGCCACAGCGGGAGCTGGACCGCGAAGGCGAGCCGGAAGGCGTCCAGGGAGTAGGTGTCCGGGGTGCCGGCGCCCTGGGCGTCGAGCAGCAGGCCGATGCCGAGCAGCACGACGAGGGAGGACGTGAACCCCATGACGTTCGTCATCCCCGTGGCCCCGCCGAGGCGGTCGGCCGGGTTGAACGTCCGCGCGTAGTCGAAGCCGATGAGCGACCCCGGGACCCCGGTGCCCATGACGACGACGAGCAGCACGAGCAGCGGCAGCGGGGCGGGGCCCGGCAGCACCAGGACGGCGCTCCACACCAGCGCCTGCGCCGCGACGATGGTGAGCACCAGCCACGACCGGCGCAGCGGGTGCCGGGCCACGAGGCGGCCCAGCACGGGCCCCGTCACGGCCGCGGCCACGAGGTAGGCCGTCAGCAGGGAGCTCGCGGTGCGGGGCGGGAGCTCCTGGCCCGCGACGAGGAACGGGTAGCCCCACAGCAGGGCGAAGGCCGTGCCCGAGAAGGGCGTCGTGAAGTGCGCCCACAGCCCCAGCCGCGTCCCGGGGTGGCGCAGCGACGCCCCGAGGTCGCTCGCCACCGAGGCGAGCGCCTTGACCGTGCGGGGGTCGTCCGCCCCGGGCGGGACGTCGCGCAGCACGAGGACGGCGAGCACCGCCGCGAGGACGCTGAGGGACGCGGCGCTCGCGTAGGCCGTGGTCCAGCCGGCGCCGTGCAGCAGCGCGACGAGCGGCACCAGGCTGAGGACCTGCCCGAGCTGCCCGCACAGGCCGATGAGCTGGGTCACGACGGGCACCCGCTGCGGCGGGAACCAGTTGGTGCACAGGCGCAGGACGCTGACGAAGGTCAGCGCGTCCCCCGCTCCGACGAGGACGCGGGCCAGCACGGCCGCGGCGACGCCGGTGCTGACGGAGAGCAGGAACTGGCCCAGCGCCATGGTCACGGCGCCGATGACGACGAGGCGCCGCGGCCCCCACCGGTCGATGAGCACGCCGACCGGGACCTGGAGCAGGGCGTAGACCAGCAGCTGCAGGACGGCGAAGCTCGACAGCGTCCCCGCGCCGATGCCGTAGCGCGTCGAGGCGTCGATCCCCGCGGCCGACAGCGACGTCCGGTTCAGCACCGTGACGACGTAGGCGATCGCGCCGACGCCGAAGACGAGCCACGCGCCGCGCACCGGGCGGGCGGCGGTCACCGCACGCTCCGCGGCCGGTCGCCGACGGGGCCCGCGGCGCTCGCGCACGGCGGCGCCCCCCGGCTGGTGTCCCTGGTGCGCATGTCCCCTCCATGCTCACACACCCCGGCGGGTCCCCCGGGTCACGCCAGGGCGCCCCCGGCCGTGCGGAGGTCGGCGACCAGCGCGTCGTACGCCGCCTGCCGCTCGGCCTCGGGGACCCGCAGCACGGCGGAGGGGTGGATCGTGCCCATGAACGTCTTCTCGCCCCTCGAGGTGGGCAGCCGGAAGAGCTGACCGCGGTGCTTGGTGACGCGGAAGTCCTTCGGCAGCAGCGCCTTCGCGGCCGTCGCGCCCAGACACACGACGACCTCGGGGTCGACCTGCGCGAGCTCCGCGGCGAGCCACGGCCGGCAGGCCGTGACGTGGCCCGCCTCCGGGCTGGCGTGGATGCGCCGGTTGCCCGGCGCGGTCTGCGTGAAGCGGAAGTGCTTGACCGCGTTGGTCACGTAGGTCGCGGACCGGTCGATGCCCGCCTCCTCGACGGCCTGCTGCAGCAGCCGGCCCGCGGGCCCGACGAAGGGCACGCCGCGCCGGTCCTCCTGGTCGCCGGGCTGCTCCCCGACCAGGGCCAGCCGCCCGTGCTCGGCACCGGCCGAGAACACGACCTGCGTGGCCGGTTCCCACAGCTCGCAGCCGCGGCACTGCGCCGCCGCGGTGCGCAGCGCCGCCACGTCGGCGTCGGCGGGCACCCACTGCTGGGCGCCGGGACGGTCGGGCCTGGTCGTGCTCGCGGGCATGCTCAGGATGATGGTCCCTGGCCCCCGGCCCCGCCCGTCGGTGCGCTGGGCCCCTGCGGCAGGTCGTTCTGCACCGCGAGGGTCGCGCTCGCGCGCCGCACGGCGCGCGCGTGCGTCGCGGGCACGACGTCGTCGAGGAAGCCGTAGCGGCGCACCAGCTCTCCCGTCGCGACGCCGCGCGGGCCCTGGCGCAGGTGCTCCCACCAGTCGGCGATGTCCCCCCACCCCGGCGCCGAGAGGGACCCGCCGAACTGCTGCACCGACAGCCCGGCGCACAGGTTCGCGAAGGCCAGCCGGTCCGCGAGCGGCCACCCGCCGAGCGTCGCGGTGAGGAAGGCGGCGCCGAACACGTCGCCGGCCCCGGTCGCGTCGAGCGCCTCGAGGGCCAGGCCGGGGACGTCGGCGGTCTCCCCCGTGGAGGCGTCGACCGCGAGCGCCCCACCCGGGCCGCGGGTCACGACGACCACCGCGACGCGCTCGGCGAGGGCCGCGAGCGCCCGCCGCGGGTCGTCCGTGCGGGTGTACTGCATCGCCTCGACGTGGTTGGGCAGGAACGCGTGGCAGTGCTCCAGCCCCGTCAGGACGTCGGCCGACCACTGCGTCGAGGCGTCCCAGCCGACGTCGGCGAACACCATCGAGCCCGCCTCGCGGGCCTGGACGACCCAGGGCTGGGGCTCGGCGGCGAGGTGCACGAGCGCGGCCCGCGACGGCGGCACGTCCGCGGGGTCGGGCCCGGGGGCGGGGTGCTCGTGGGTGACCATCGCGCGGTCCCCGCCGTAGGCCAGCGACACCGTGACCGGGGAGTGCCAGTCCGCCACGCGCCGCGACGACGACAGGTCGACCCCCTCGCCCTCGCCCAGCGTCTGCCAGCAGAACTCGCCGTAGGCGTCGGTGCTGAACGCGGCGGCCAGGGACGTGCGCAGGCCCAGGCGCGCGGCCGCCGTGGCCATGTTGGCGATGCCGCCGGGGCAGGAGCCCATGCCCGACGTCCAGACCTCGGTGCCCAGGCGCGGCTCCGACTCCAGCCCCGTCAGGACGATGTCCAGGAAGACGGTGCCGCGAACGTGCACGTCGAAGGGCGGGCCGGGTG
>NZ_JAAALN010000209.1 GCF_009906795.1 Kineococcus siccus | reverse complement strand
GTACCGGGTGGACCGGGGTGTCGGACGGGGATCGCCGGGCGGGCCGGGGTGGCGCGGGCCCGCCTCAGGGCGGGGCGTCGAGCCCCGCCTCGCGCGCGAGGGCCCCGGCCTGCGTCCGGTCCGCGACCCGCAGCTTGCGCAGCACCGTCGAGGTGTAGTTGCGGACGGTCTTCGGCGAGAGCGACAGCTGCCGGGCGATCGAGGCGTTGCCCGCCCCGGCCGCGAGCAGGCGCAGCACCCGGCGCTCGGAGTCGGTGAGGTCGGGGAAGGGTTCCGCCGAGGGCGGCCGGTCGGCGAAGAACCGGATCATCCGGGCCGCGATGCCCGGCGAGAAGATCGCCTCACCGCGGCCGACGGCGACCACCGCCCGCACGAGGTCGTCCGCGTCGGCGTCCTTCAGCACGTAGCCGCGTGCGCCGGCGCGCACGGCCGCGAACACGGAGTCGTCGTCCTCGAGCATGCTCAGCACGAGCACGTTGACGGCGGGGTGGGCGGCGGCGATGCGGCGGATGGCGTCCAGCCCCCCACCGCCGGGCATCTGCAGGTCCACGAGGACGAGGTCGGGCACGAGGCGCCCCACCACCTCGACGGCCGCGTCCCCGTCGGCCGCCTCGCCGACGACGGCGACGCCCGTCTCCGTCGCGAGCAGCGCCCGCACCCCGCGCCGGAACATCGGGTGGTCGTCGGCGACCACCACCCGCAGCACCGTCGCGGCCACCGGCTCCACGCCTCAGCCCCCGGGCCCGCGGCGCGGGACGAGGGTCGTCACGGTGGTGCCCGCCGGGCCGCTCGTCAGGACCACGCTGCCCCCCAGCTCGGCGGCGCGCTCCCGCATCGCCGAGACGCCCACCCCCGCCAGCAGCGGGGCGGGCAGCCCGCGGCCGTCGTCGCTGACGCGCAGCTCGACCACGCCGCCGCGCCCGCGCAGCAGGACCTCGCAGCGCCGGCCCCCCGAGTGCCGGGCCGCGTTGTGCAGGGCCTCGGTCGCGATCCGGAACAGCGCGACCTCGACGGCCGCGGGCAGCTCGCCCAGGTCCTCCTCGCGCACGTCCACCGCCAGGCCGGCCTGGGCGGCGGGGTGGTGGCGCACGGCCGCGGCCAGGCCCAGCTCGTCCAGCAGCGGGGGCCGCAGGCCGTAGACGAGCCGGCGCACGTCCCCCGTCGTCGCGGCGAGGTCGGCCCGCACGTCCGCCAGCAGCGCCCCGGCCTGCGCGGGGTCGTCGGCCAGGAGCCGCTGCGCCGCGGCCAGCTGGAGCTTCACCGACGCGAGCGCCGGTCCCAGGCCGTCGTGCAGGTCGCGACGGATCCGGCGGCGCTCCTCCTCCCGGGCCGTGACGACGAGGGCCCGGGACTCCTGCGCGCGCGCCCAGGCCGCGAGGGCGTAGCGGTGGGTGCCGAGCTGGTGGGCGAGGTCGCCCAGGAGCCGGACGTCACCCGCCGTCAGGGGCACCCCGGGGCGCCGCGTCGCGACGTGCAGGCTGCCCAGCTCGTCGTCGGCGAAGCGCAGCGGCACCTGCACGACGTCGCCCTCCGCGGGGCGCCGGCCCGCGACGCTGGTGGACACGCCGTCCTCGACGATCTCGACGTAGCGCGTGCGCAGCGCGCGGGCGATGGTCTCCGCGGCGCTGCCGCGCTCGGCGCCGAGCACGGCGAGCAGGTCGGAGGCCTCGCCCGGGGCGTCGTGCAGCAGGTCCTCGACGGCCGGGCGCAGCCACCGGCGCAGCGGTTCGACGGTCGCGGCGATCACCGCGACGGCGACGACGTGGGCCCACCAGTGGGTGCGGACGTTCGTCGCGGACAGCCCGTCGGCGACGAGGACCGCCACGTACACCGCCAGGACGTAGGCGAGCAGGATCGCGTGGACGAGCACCGGGGCGGAGAACCCCGCACCCGGTGCCCGCCCGCGCGCACTCACCCGCGCGGGTCCCGGGCCGCGGCGCGCGACCCGCTGCGGCGCAGCAGGAGGAACACGACCAGGCCCATCCCCACCGCCGCGACCGCCGAGGCGGTGCGCGACGACGTCGTCGGGCCGAACGCGACGCCCGGCAGGGCGAGCAGCGCGTTGCCGACGGCGACCCCGAGCGCCAGGACGACGCCCCAGCGCTGGGCGCGGGCGACGACCACGGCGGCGACCAGGCCGAGGACGCTCAGCACGAGCTTGCCGACCACGACCGCCCAGGGCGGCTGGTCGCCCGCGGCGGCGAGGTCGGCGGAACCCTGCGGCAGGAGCAGGACGGCGGCGACCCCGTCCCACACCGAGAGCACCGCGAGCAGGGCGGCCGCGAGCAGGTGCGCCCGCGGCGGTGCCCCCGCGCGGACGGGGGTGGGGCTGGTGAGCGACATGGCGGACCTCCACGGACGACGGGTCCCGGCACCGTTCGGCGGCGAGGGCACCACCGTCGTCCCGGCGGCGTCCCGGCGTCTGCGGTCGGACGTCCCGAGGCGGTGGGAGATCGTCCCACGCCCCGGGGCGGGACGACAGGCCCGCGCGGACCCGCCTCCCGGTGCGTCCGGCGGGCGGTCGCCTCGCGGGTCAGCCGGTCGGGGAGAGCAGCAGCACGGGGATCACGCGGGGCGCGGCCTGCGCCTCGTAGTCGGCGAAGCCCGGCATGCGCTTCTTCTGCTCCTCCCAGACGGCCGCGCGCTCCTCGCCGGTGAGCTCGCGCACCCGCACCGGGACGGTCTGCGTCCCGACCTCGGCCGTCGTCTCGGGGTGCGCGAGGAGGTTGTGGTACCAGTCGGGGTGCGTGGGGGCCCCGGCCTTGGACGCGAAGACGGCGTACCCGCCGTCGACGTCCTGGTAGACCATGGGCGCGACGCGCTCGGCGCCGCTGCGCCGTCCGGTGTGGTGCACGAGGATCATCGGCGCCCCCTCGAACGGCCCGCCGACGCGCCCCGCGTGCGCGCGGAACTCCGCGATGACGGACGCGTTCCAGTCCACCGGCGCCGTCGCCCGCTGCGCGGGTCCCTCCGTCGTTCCGCTCACCGCTGCCTCCGCTGCTCCCGCGCCGGGCCCGGACGGCCGGGGCGCACGCCGCCAGGATGCGCCCGGCCCCGGCCGGGGTCCAGCCCCGGCCGGGCCCGGTCGGTCGTGCGGTGAGGTCGTCCGGTGAGGGCGTCAGCCCTCGGCGAGCTCCTCCAGCGGCGGGCAGGAGCACACGAGGTTCCGGTCGCCCGCGGCCCCGTCGATGCGGCGCACGGGCGGCCAGTACTTCGCGCGCGGGTCCACGCCCGCGGGGTAGACGGCCTCAGCGCGCGTGTACGGGTGGTCCCACTCCCCCGCGATCGACAGCGCCGTGTGGGGGGCGTGGCGCAGCGGGGAGTCCGCGACGGCCCAGCGGCCGTCGGCGACGTCGGCCACCTCGCGGGCGATGGCGAGCATCGCGTCGCAGAACCGGTCCAGCTCCGCGAGGTCCTCGCTCTCGGTGGGTTCCACCATGAGCGTCCCGGGCACCGGGAACGACATCGTCGGCGCGTGGAACCCGTAGTCCACGAGGCGCTTGGCGACGTCGTCGACCGTGACGCCCGTGGCCTTGGTCATGGGGCGCAGGTCGAGGATGCACTCGTGGGCGACGAGCCCGTTCGGCCCGCGGTAGAGGACCGGGAACGCCGCGTCGAGCCGGGTCGCGACGTAGTTCGCCGACAGGACGGCCTGCACGGTGGCCGCGCGCAACCCGTCGGGACCCATGAGCCGCAGGTACGCCCAGGAGATCGGCAGGATGCCCGCGGACCCGTTCGGGGCCGCGGCGACCGGGCCCACGCCCGCCGTCGCCTCGAGCGTGGTCGCGGGCAGGAACTCCGCGAGGTGGGCGCGGACCGCGACCGGGCCGACGCCGGGGCCGCCCCCGCCGTGGGGGATGCAGAACGTCTTGTGCAGGTTCAGGTGCGAGACGTCGGCGCCGAACGTGCCGGGCCGGGCGAGCCCGACGAGGGCGTTGAGGTTCGCGCCGTCGACGTAGACCTGACCGCCGGCCTCGTGCACGAGCGCGCAGACCTCGCTGATGGCCTCCTCGTACACGCCGTGCGTCGAGGGGTAGGTCACCATGAGGGCCGCGAGGTCGTCGGCGTGCTCGGACACCTTGCGGCGCAGGTCCTCCAGGTCGACGTTGCCGGCCTCGTCGCACGCGACGACGACGACCCGCAGGCCCGCCATGACGGCGCTGGCGGCGTTCGTGCCGTGCGCGGAGCTCGGGATGAGGCACACCGTGCGGGCCTCGGCGCCGCGCGCGCGGTGGTAGGCGCGGATCGCGAGCAGCCCCGCGAACTCGCCCTGCGAACCGGCGTTGGGCTGCAGGGAGACCGCGTCGTAGCCCGTGATCTCCGCGAGCCAGCGCTCGAGGTCGGCCACGAGCTCCGCGGTCCCGGCCAGCTGGTCGGCCGGCGCGTAGGGGTGCAGGTCGGCGAACTCCGGCCAGGAGACCGGCTCGAGCTCCGTCGTCGCGTTGAGCTTCATGGTGCAGGAGCCCAGCGGGATCGCGCCGCGGTCGAGGGCGTAGTCGGCGTCGGAGAGCCGGCGCAGGTAGCGCAGCATCGCGGTCTCGGAGCGGTGCGCCGAGAACACGGGGTGGGTCAGGTAGTCGCTGCTGCGGCGCAGCGCGTCCGGCAGCGCGTCGACGCCGGCCGCCTCGGCGTCGGGGTCGAGCGCGTGGCCGGCGTCCAGCCGAACGCCGAACCCCTCCAGCGCCGCGGCGAGGTGCTCGCGCGACGTCGTCTCGTCGACCGTGAGCGCGACGTGGTCGCCGTCGACGTGGCGCAGGTTCACGCCCGCGGCCAGCGCCGCGGCCACGACCTCGCCCGCCCGGCCCGGCACGCGGGTCAGGACGGTGTCGAAGAACTCGTCGTGCACGACCTCCACCCCGGCCTCGCGCAGCGTGCGGGCCAGACCGGCCGCGGTGCGGGCCGTGCGCGCGGCGATGGCGCGGATCCCGTCCGGGCCGTGCCAGACGGCGTAGCAGCCGGCCATGACGGCGAGCAGGACCTGCGCGGTGCAGATGTTGCTGGTCGCCTTGTCGCGGCGGATGTGCTGCTCGCGGGTCTGCAGCGCCAGGCGGTAGGCCGGGGCGCCGTCGGCGTCGACCGAGACCCCGACGAGGCGCCCGGGCAGCGAGCGCTCGAGGCCCTTGCGCACCGCCATGTACCCCGCGTGCGGACCGCCGCCGCCCATCGGGACGCCGAAGCGCTGGCTCGAGCCGACCGCCACGTCGATCCCGAGCTCGCCCGGCGCGCGCAGCAGGGCCAGGGCCAGCAGGTCGGCCGCGGCCACGGTCAGGGCGCCGCGGGCGCGGGCGTCGGCGGCCACGGCCGCCAGGTCGCGCACGCGGCCCGAGGTGCCGGGGTACTGCAGGAGCAGCCCGAAGACGCCGCGCTCACCCGCGGCGGCCAGCGGGTCGGCGGCGTCGAGGTCGACGGTCACGAGCTCGAGGCCGAGCGGCACGGCGCGGGTGCGCAGGACGGCCAGCGTCTGCGGCAGGACGTCGGCGTCGACGGCGAACACGGCCCCCGCGGGCGCCTTGGACAGCCGGCGGGTCAGGGTCATCGCCTCGGCGGCCGCGGTGGCCTCGTCCAGGAGCGAGGCGTTGGCGACGTCGAGGCCCGTGAGGTCGGCCACCGCGGTCTGGAAGTTCAGCAGCGCCTCGAGGCGGCCCTGCGAGATCTCCGGCTGGTACGGCGTGTACGCCGTGTACCAGGCCGGGTCCTCGAGCACGTTGCGGCGCACGACGGCCGGGGTCCGGGTGCCGTGGTAGCCGAGGCCGATCATCGAGGGCACCACGCGGTTGCGCCCCGCCAGGACGCGCAGCGCCGCGGTGACCGAGGACTCGTCGAGCGCGGCCGGCAGGTCGAGGGCCTCGTCGCGGATCGAGGCGGGCACGGCGCGGGCCACGAGCTCCTCGGTGGAGGAGAGGCCGACGACCTCGAGCATGCGGGCGACCGCGGCCGGGTCGGGGCCGGTGTGGCGGGCGCTGAACGGCAGCGGCGCGGCGTCGCTGCCGAGCGCGGACGCGGTCGCGGGAGCGGTGGGGGCGGTGGTCATGGACGTCTCCGGAGGTCGGCGAACGAGCGACGGACCTCCCCGACTGTCGACCCGTCGGAGGGTCTCCAGAGCGGCCTGCTCCGCGCGGTCCTGAGGCCTGAGAGGTTCCGGGGATGTTGCCCCTTCGGCGCCCCGGTCGAGCCGGGGTCTCTCCCGCGCGGGATGGACGGCCGTGTCCAGGGTAGGCCACCCCGCGTGGCCCGTCGTCCGCGACGCGGTGCGCCGCGTAGGTTGTCCCGCGTGATCACCGTGGCCGTCTGCAGCGCCAAGGGCGGCGTCGGCAAGACCTCGGTCGTCCTCGGACTCGCGTCGGCCGCGCTGCGCCGCGGCACCAGCACCCTCGTCGTCGACCTCGACCCGCAGGCCGACGCGACCAGCGGTCTGGACGTCAGCGCGCAGCGCCCCCACTCGGTCGCCGACGTGCTCGCCCTGCCCAAGCGCCGGGTCGCGGAGAGCGCGCTCGCGCCGAGCGGCTGGGTGCAGGACCAGCCCGGGCTGCTCGACGTCGTGACGGGCTCCGCGGAGTCCGCGCGCCTGGACGTGCCGCAGCCCGACGCCGAGGACCTGACCCGGCTGCGCCGGGCGCTGCGCAAGCTCGACGACCACGACGTGGCGCTGCTGGACTGCCCGCCGTCGCTGGGCGGCCTGACCCGCTCGGCGTGGGCGGCGAGCGACCTGGTGCTCGTCGTCTCCGACGCCAGCCGCTTCTCGGTGGCCGCGGTCGACCGGACGCTGCGGGAGGTGCGCGCCCTGCGCGGCGGGCCCCGGCCGCTGGGGGTCCTGGTCAACCGCTACCAGGTCCGCTCGCAGGAGCAGCGCTTCCGCCTGGAGGAGCTGCGGACGCTGTTCGGGGACCTCGTCCTCCCCCCGCTGCCCGACCGCGTCGCGGTCCCCCAGGCGCAGGGGGCGGGCGTGCCCCTGCACACGCTGCGCGGCGCGTCGCCGCAGGCCCTGGCCGACGCCTTCTCGCACGTGCTGGACCTCGTCCTCGAGGCGGCGTGAGCCGACGGCACCCAGGACCCTCTCCCGCTGCGCGGCAGGCACTTCGCGCCCCCGGGGAACCGGACGGCCGCACCACCCGTCGGATGGCGGAAGCCGTCGGGAACGCTTACCGTGAGTCACGAGGGGCGGCGTGGCC
>NZ_JAAALN010000208.1 GCF_009906795.1 Kineococcus siccus | reverse complement strand
GTCGTCGGCGGCGTCGTCGAGCCCGACGACGCCGCCGACGACCCCGCCGACGGAGTCGCCCACGGAGTCGCCCACGGAGTCGCCGACCGCGTCGGACACGGCCACGCTGCTCCCGCCCTTCGTCACGACCGCACCGCCCACCGGGCCCTGACGCCGCCTGCGCCGGGCCGCGCCGGGCCCGCTGCGCGTCGTGGAGGTGCTGTGCACACCTCGGCCGGTCCCCGCCCGACGGCCGTGCCCCCCCGCGGGGGGACCGCATACTGGACCGGGACGGCCCCCAGGACGGCGGGCCGGTCCCACGCCGGCGCGGCCGGCTCAGCCCGTGACCCGAGCACCAGCACCGCAGCACGTGAAGCAGGCGCACCGGCGGTGCCGTGCGCTCCCCGACGCCGGAGGACCTGACCGCAGTGGCAGCACGCCGACCCACCCCCGCCCCGACCCCGACGCGACGCCCGAAGCGGCGCGGCCGCCGGATCGCCGCGTGGCTCGGCGGGCTCGCGGTGGTCGGTGCCGTGCTCGGCGTCGGCGGCTTCGCGGCCGCGTACACGCTCACGGACATCCCGGACGCGAACGCCCTCGCCGACGCGCAGGTCAGCACCGTCTACTACTCCGACGGGACGACGGAGATCGGGGACTTCGCGGCCCGCAACCGCGAGAACGTCTCGATCGAGCAGATCCCGGTGCCCGTCCAGCACGCCGTCCTGGCCGCGGAGGACCGCAGCTTCTACGAGAACCGCGGAGTCTCGCCCACCGGCATCGTCCGGGCGCTGTGGAACAACGTCAGCGGCGGCTCGCAGCAGGGCGGCTCGACCATCACGCAGCAGTACGTGAAGAACTACTTCCTCACGGCCGACCGCACGTACAAGCGGAAGTTCGACGAGTTCTTCCTGTCGCTGAAGATCGACCAGGCGCAGTCGAAGGCCGAGACGTTGCAGGACTACCTGAACACCGTCTACTTCGGCCGCGGCGCGTACGGCATCCAGACCGCCGCGCAGGCGTACTTCGGCAAGGACGTGTCGCAGCTGAACGTGTCCGAGGGGGCGCTGCTGGCCGCCGTGCTGAAGGCTCCGAGCGGCCTCGACCCGCGCAACGACCCGCAGGCCGCCACCGAGCGCGTCGACTACGTGCTCGACGGCATGGTCTCCGAGGGCTGGCTGTCGCCCGCCGACCGGGCCGCCGCCGGCCTGCCGCCGACGGTGGAACCGCAGCCGCAGAACGACTACGCGGGCACCAACGGGTACCTCCTCTCGACCGTGCGCAGCGAGCTGCTGTCCCGCACGGTCGGGCTCACCGAGGACGAGCTGGACCGCGGCGGGTACAGGATCGTCACCACGTTCGACGTCAGCGCGCAGCGCTCCGCCGTCGAGGCGGTGCAGGAGGAGCTGCCCGAGCGGCGGCCCGCGGGCCTGCAGGTGGCCGTCTCGGCGATCGACCCCGCGACGGGTGGGGTGCGCGCCATGTACGGCGGAGCCGACTACCTGACCCGGAGCCAGAACGCCGTCACGCAGGACCGTGCGCAGGCGGGGTCGACGTTCAAGCCCTTCGCGCTCGTCGCGGGCCTGGAGGAGGGCATCTCCCTGCGCAGCACCTACAACGGCACGAGCCCGCTGCGGGTGCAGGGCTGGGACAAGCCCGTCAACAACTTCGGCGGGTCGTCGCTGGGGCGCATCAACCTGCTCACCGCGACGGCGAAGTCCGTCAACACCGTCTACGCGCAGCTCAACGAGGACGTGGGCCCGGCGACGACCGAGCAGGTCGCCGTGCGGGCGGGCTACCCGGAGAACACGCAGGACCTGAACGACTTCCCGTCCAACGTGCTGGGGGCCTCGGCGCCGCACCCGATCGACGTCACGCAGGCCTACGCGACGTTCGCGGCCCAGGGCGTGCGCAACCAGTGGCACACGGTCGCGAGCGTCGACGACGCCACGGGCGCGCGCACCTTCACGGCCTCGCCGACCAACCAGCGCGTGTTCGCCCCGGACGTGATGGCCGACGCCACCTACGCCATGCAGCAGGTCGTGACGCAGGGCAGCGGCAGCTACGCCCGCAACCTCGGCCGCCCCGCGGCGGGCAAGACCGGGACGTCGACCGACAACAGGTCCGCGTGGTTCGCGGGCTTCACCCCCCAGCTGGCGGCCACCGTCGCGATGTACCAGATCGGCGAGGACGGCAGCCAGGAGTCGCTGCGGCTCGGCTCGGGCGAGGTCACGGGCGCGTCCTACCCCGTCCGGATCTGGACGGCCTTCATGGAGGGCGCCCTGGAGGGCCAGCCGCGCCAGTCCTTCCCCGCACCCGACTACGTGGGCAGCAGCCGCGGCGGCTCGGCGGCGACCAGCAGCCCCTCGCGCCCGAGCTCGACGCCGACGGCCGGCGAGACGTCCTCGCCGAGCGAGACGGCGACGGCCTCGCCCACGGACACCCCGACGGCCGGGCCCACCGACTCGCCGTCGGCGACGCCCTCGGACTCCCCGACGTCGGCGCCCACGAGCAGCGGCCCGAGCGGCACCTCGCCCTCGGGCGAGGCGTCGGGCCCGTCGGCGCCGGCGGCGCCGGAGGAGGACCTGCAGGAGGCCACGGCCGGGTCTGCGAGCGCCGCCCCCGCCGGGTGAGGGAAGCTGCTGCGGTGAGCACGCCCCCGCCGCGACCGCAGTCGCCCACCCGCAGTGACGGTCTCGTCCGCGCCGCGAGCGAGGTCGTCGGGGGCCCGGCGGGGCGCCGCCTCGGCGGCGACGGTCCCTGGTGGGCGGCGGCGCTGCCCGTCAGCCTGGCGCTGACGGCGGTGCTCGTCGCGGTCGGCGCGGTCGCGAAGCACCACTGCCGCACGGTGGGCTGGAACAGCCCGGACCAGTTCTTCCACCTCTGCTACTCCGACGCCCCCGTCGTCTACACGTCCTCGGGGCTCGCGCGCGGCCTCGGACCGTACGCCGACGGGGTCACCCTGTCGCAGCCGCCGCTCACCGCGGGCCTGGCCTGGCTGCTCGGGCTCTTCGCCCCCGACGAGGTCACGGTCGCCGCCCAGCGCGCCTACTTCGACGCCACCGCGGTGGCCCTGCTCCTCGCCGCCCTCGTGGTCGTCGCCGCCGCGGTGGTCGCGGCCGGGCGCCGGCGGAGCTTCGACGTCCTCCTCGTCGCGGTCAGCCCGCTGCTGGCGATCACGGGCCTCGTGTCCCTCGACCTGGCGGGTGTCGCCCTCGCCACCGCCGGCCTGGCCTGCTGGGCGCGGCGCCGGCCGGTCGCCGCGGGCGTCCTCCTCGGTCTCGCCGTCGCCGCCCGGACGTACCCGGTGCTGCTGCTGCTGGCCCTGGTCCTGCTGGGGCTGCGCGCCGGCCGCCTGCGCGCCGTCGCGAGGACCGCCGCGGTGGCCGCGCTCACCTGGCTGGTGGTGGACCTGCCCCTCGCGCTGACCTCCTTCGCGGCCTGGTCGGCCTACCTCGACGGCTTCTTCCCCCAGCGCGCCGGGTACGGCTCCCTGTGGTTGCTCCCGCAACTCGTGCAGCAGGCGACGCGCGCGGCGACGCAGGACGGCCTGCCGGCGGGGGCCGTGACCGCGCTGACGCTCTCGGCGTGGGTGGTGTGGTCGCTGCTCGTCACCGTGTTCGTGCTGTGGGCGCCCCGCCGTCCCCGGGTGCCGCAGGTGGCGTTCCTGCTGGTCGCGGGCTTCTGCGTGCTGGGCTCCTCGTTCCCGGTGCAGGCGGCGCTGTGGCTGCTGCCGCTGGCCGCGCTGGCGGTGCCCCGCTGGCGCGACCACGTCGTGTGGTGGACCACGGAGGCCCTCTACTTCGGCGCCGTGTGGCTCTTCATCGCGGGGCAGTCGACGCCGGACCGCGGGCTGCCGCCCGAGCTGTACGCCGCCCTCCTGCTGCTGCGGGCCGCCGGCATCGCGTGGCTCGTGGTGGCCGTGGTGCGCGACGCGCGCTCCCCGGGTCGCGACCTCGTGCGGGCCGACGGCGACGACGACCCCGCGGGCGGGGTCCTCGACGGGGCCCCCGACCGGCTGGTCGTCCGCGTCGCCTGAGCGGGGCGCTCCGCCGCGGGGTCCCCAGGCCCCGCTCCGGCCCCGGTCGGGCCCCCGCTGTGGACGGCGGCCGCCGGGGCGGCCCGCTCGCGGCAGGGTGGGCGACGGAGGGCCGGTAGACTCAGCCGCTCACCCTCCTGCCACGGAGAGACCGTGGCCGCATGAGACCGAAGGAGGTGGGGAATGAGCACGCGCAACTACGAGCTCATGGTCATCCTCGACGCTGAGCTCGAGGAGCGGACCGTCGGCCCGTCGCTGGACAGGTTCCTCAACGTCGTCCGTCAGGGCGGTGGCGAGGTCGCCAAGGTCGACATCTGGGGTCGTCGCCGGCTGGCCTACGACATCAAGAAGAAGTCCGAGGGCATCTACGCGGTCGTCGACCTCCAGGCGACGCCCGAGATCGCCCAGGAGCTGGACCGCCAGCTCAACCTCAACGAGGCGGTGCTGCGGACGAAGCTGCTCCGCGCGCAGGCCGCCTGATGGCCGGCGAGACGGTCATCACCCTCGTCGGGAACCTGACGAACGACCCGGAGCTCCGCTTCACCCCCTCGGGGGCGGCGGTCGCGAACTTCACGGTCGCCTCGACCCCCCGCACGTTCGACCGTCAGTCGAACGAGTGGAAGGACGGCGAGACGCTGTTCATGCGGTGCGCCGTGTGGCGCGAGGCCGCGGAGAACATCGCCGAGTCGCTGACCCGGGGCACCCGCGTGGTCGTCACCGGTCGTCTGCAGTCGCGCACCTTCGACACGAAGGAGGGCGAGAAGCGGACGGTGATCGAGATGCAGGTCGACGAGGTCGGCCCCTCGCTGCGCTACGCGACCGCGAAGGTCAACAAGACCTCGCGCGGTGGCGGTGGCGGCGGTGGCTTCGGCGGCGGCGGCAACTCCGGCGGCGGCGGCGGCCAGGGCGGCGGCTGGGGCGCGAGCTCCGGCGGCGGTCAGGGTGGCGGCCAGCAGCAGGAGGACCCCTGGGCCACCGGCCCGTCCGGCGGGAGCCAGGGCGGATCCGGCGGGGGCTGGGGCGGTTCCTCCAACGACGACCCGCCCTTCTGACTCCTCGTCCACCTCTAGAACACCACCATCCCGGGGCAGTCCCCCGGGCTCTCACGAGAGGGGAGCACCACGATGGCCAAGGTGCCCGTGCGCAAGCCCAAGAAGAAGCAGAACCCGCTCAAGGCCGCCAAGATCGAGGCGGTCGACTACAAGGACACGACGCTGCTGCGCAAGTTCATCTCCGACCGCGGCAAGATCCGCGCGCGCCGGGTGACGGGCGTGTCCGTGCAGGAGCAGCGGCAGATCGCGACCGCGATCAAGAACGCCCGCGAGATGGCGCTGCTGCCCTACAGCAGCTCCGCCCGCTGAGGAGGGGAGACGAGATGAAGCTCATCCTCACGCACGAGGTCTCCGGCCTCGGGACCCCCGGCGACGTCGTCGAGGTCAAGGACGGCTACGGCCGCAACTTCCTGCTGCCCCGCAACCTCGCGACCCCGTGGACGCGCGGCGGCGAGAAGCAGGTCGAGGTGATCCGCAAGGCCCGTCAGGCCCGCGAGATCGCGACGCTCGACGAGGCGCAGTCGATCAAGCAGTCGCTCGAGTCGCGCCCCGTGGTGCTCAGCGCCCGGGCCGGCCAGGGCGGCCGCCTGTTCGGGGCCATCACGCCCGCCGACATCGCCCAGGCCGTCACGGCCGGTGGCGGCCCGGCGGTCGACAAGCGCAAGGTCGAACTGCCGCAGCCGATCAAGATCACGGGTTCGCACACCGTGCTCGTCCGGCTGCACCCCGAGGTGTCCGCCAAGGTGACGGTCGACGTCACCGAGGCGTCCGCCTGAGGGAGTCGACTCACCCCGCGAGGGGTGCCGGAGGCCGGTCACGCAGCAGCGTGACCGGCCTCCGGTGCGTCCGGGGCACGTCCTGCGGCGGGTCGGGGAACGCTGCGGTGTGCGGGCGGCGCGCGGTGACGGCGGTGGGTCCTCCCGCTGCACGTCGTGGTGAGAGCTGCGCCGGTCGGGTGACGTGGCGGCGTCGGCGGACCGCGTGGGCGAGCATGAGGCGCGTGCAGGAGGAGGCGCCCACGCTGGGCGCGCGGGGGACGCGGCGCGGCCTGGCGCTCGCGGGTCTCCTGCTCGGGCTCCTCGCCCTGGACGTCTGGTGGCGCGGGGAGCGCGTGGCCCCCGTCCTCGTCGCCTACGTGGGCGCCGCGGCGGTCTGCATCGTGCACACCGTCGTCCGCCACCGCCTGGACACCGTCCGGCTGGAGCGGGAGTCGATCGTCGTCCTCACGCGGGCCGGGGAGCGCGCCTACGCGTGGGCCGACGTCCTCGAGGTCTCCTGGTCGACCCCGTCCCGGTCCTTCGGCGGCAGTGGGCCGGTGCTGAGGCTGCGCGGCGGGCCGTTCGACGTGCCCGGTCCGAACGCGCCCGCGCAGGTCGCGCACCTGCCCGTCTTCGGCCGCCGGGCGACGCAGGAGGCCGTGGCGCTGCTGCGGCGGGTGACCGAGTCCCACGGCCTGACGTACACGCCGGGGCTCGTCGAGCTCATCGACACCGGCAAGCGGATGCCGCGCCTGCCGGGCGAGTCGCGCGGTCCCGTCCGCCGTCCCCGCTGACCTGCTCCGGCCGGGTCAGGCGCGGCGGTCCGGACCCCCGGTCGCGCCACCCCGCGGGGACCGGTGCCGCCGCAGCACCTCCGACACGGACGCGGCCAGCTCGCCGAGCACGGCGAGCGCGGTCTCGTCGAGGTCGCGCGGCTCGCGGTCCAGGACGCACAGCGCCCCCAGGGGCAGGCCGTCCCCGTCGAGGATCGGCGCCCCGGCGTAGGCGCGCAGGTGCTCGGGGCCGGTGACGAGGGCGTTGTCCGCGAACCGCTGGTCGTGCGTCGCGTCCGGCACCGCGATCGCGTGCTCGGCGGCCACGACGTGGGCGCAGAAGGACACCTCGCGGGGGGTCTGGGCGACGTCGTAGCCGATGACCCCGCCGAGGCCGCGCCGCGCGGCGAACCACTGCCGGTCGCCGTCGACCATGCTGATGAGGGCGGCCGGCATGCCCAGCGCCCGCGCCGCGTCCGTGGCCAGCGCCCGCAGCTCGACGTCCGCGCTGGTCGCGTCGACGTCGAGCTCGTGCAGGGACGCGAGGCGCCGCGGTTCGTCGCGGTGCGCGGGGGCGGCGGGCACGGGGTCTCCTCGGTCGGTCCGAC
>NZ_JAAALN010000207.1 GCF_009906795.1 Kineococcus siccus | reverse complement strand
GGGCGGCGCTCGCGCACGCCGCGGCGAGCGGCGCGGACGTGCTCGTGCTCGTGCCGGTCGACCTCCCGGGCCTCACGCCCGCCGACGTCGCCGCGGTGCTGGCGGCCGCGGTGGACGACCCGGCCGCCGCAGCCGTGCGGGCCACCGACCGCGGGCGGGGCGGCCACCCGGTCCTGCTCGGACGGGGGCACTGGACGGCGGCGCACGCGGCGGTCCGGGGCGACACGGGCCTGCGGGAGTTCCTCGCGGGCCTCGAGGTCCGCGCGGTGCCGCGCGCGGGAGCCACGGCCGACGCCGACTCCCCCGGCCAGCTCCCGGCCGGGACGCGCCCGCCCGCGTAACGCAGTCTTCACACGGCGGGGGCCCCGCGACCCTGCCGGGAGCGGGGACGAGGTGCGAGCGTGGGGGGACCCACCCCGAGGAGGCCGCGATGTCCGCTCCCGCGCTCGAGGTCCGCGGGCGGCACCCCGTGGACCAGGTGCCCCCGCTGCACCGCCTGGCGCCGCTGGGCCTGCAGCACGTGCTGGCCATGTACGCCGGGGCGGTGGCGGTCCCGCTCATCGTCGGCGGCGCCATGATCTCCGCGGGCGAGATGGCCCCGGACGACCTGGCCCACCTCGTCGTCGCCGACCTCTTCGTCGCAGGCATCGCGACGATCCTGCAGTCGGTCGGGTTCTGGCGCTTCGGCGTGCGGCTGCCCCTCATGCAGGGCTGCACGTTCGCGGCGGTCGGCCCGATGATCACCATCGGGACGAACCACGGGATCACGGCGATCTACGGGTCGGTCATCGCCTGCGGCGTCTTCATCATGCTGCTGGCCCCGGTGTTCTCCACGCTGCTGCGGTTCTTCCCGCCGCTGGTCACGGGCACGGTCATCCTGCTCATCGGCCTGTCGCTCATGAGCGTGGCCGCGGGCTGGGCCGGCGGGGGCGCCGCGAGCCCGGAGTTCGGGGCGCCCTCGAACCTGCTGCTCGCGCTGTTCACCCTCGTCGCGATCCTCGTGCTCGAACGCCTCGCGCCACCCGCGGTCTCGCGCGTCTCGATCCTGCTCGGCATCGCCGCGGGCACCGCCGCCGCGGCGGTCGCGGGGAAGGTCGACCTCTCGGGCGTCGCGGCGCAGGACTGGTTCGGCGTCTCGACGCCGTTCGCGTTCGGCGCCCCCACGTTCGAGGTCGGGTCCGTGGTGGCCATGTGCGTCGTCGGGCTGGTCATCATGACGGAGACGACGGGCGACATCCTCGCCGTCGGGCAGATCGTCGACCGGCCCGTGACCCGCCGGGCGATCGCCGACGGGATGCGCGCCGACGGGCTGTCCACGGTCCTCGGCGGGGTGTTCAACACGTTCCCCTACACGGCCTTCGCGCAGAACGTCGGCCTGGTCAGCATGTCCGGGGTCCGGTCGCGCTACGTCGCCACGTTCGCGGGCGGCGTCCTCATCGTCCTGGGCCTGCTGCCGAAGCTGGGCGCCGTCGTCGCGGCCGTCCCCGTGGCCGTGCTCGGCGGCGCCGGCGTGGCCCTGTTCGGCATGGTCGCCGCGAGCGGCATCCGCACGCTCGCGTCGTGCCGGCTCGACTCGCGCGCCCTGCTGGTCGTGGCCACCGCGATCGGCGTCGGGCTGCTCCCGACCGTCAGCCCGGACCTGTACGCCCAGACGCCCGGCTGGTTCCGGACGATCTTCGACTCGGGGATCTCCGCGGGCGCCCTCACCGCCGTCGTCCTGCACCGGTTCCTGTGCACGTCGCGGCACACGCCCGACGAGCACGCTGCCGCCGCGGCCGAGGCCGCCGGCGTGGCGGCGCCGTCGGCGCGCTGACGGGGCTGGTGCCGCCGGCCCGCAGCGGGCAGGCTCGGCGGGAGCCGGAGGTGGGGACCCGCGACGAGGGGGACGGACCGTGAGCGTGGCGACGACGGGTGGGGACGCGACCGCGGCGGACGAGCCGCCGCGCCGGTGCGGGACGACCGACGTGCACGTGCGGCTGCTCGAGCAGGACCCGGGGTACCGAGGGGCCCGGGCGGCCCTCGCGCAGGCGCGCAGCGCGGTGACGGCCCGGGCCGCGGAGGAGGTCGTGCGGATCCCCGTCGTGGTGCACGTCGTCTCGGCCTCGCCCGAGGACGTCACGGACGAGCAGGTCGCGAGCCAGCTCGCCGTGCTGAACGCCGACTTCCGCGCCGCCAACGCGGACGTCTCGAGCGTCCCGGACGTCTTCGCGCCCCTCGTGGCCGACGCGCGCGTCGAGTTCGTCCTGGCGTCCACCGCCCCGGACGGCACGCCCTCCTCGGGCACCACCCGCACGACGACCGACGTCGCCGCGTTCTCCACCGACGACGCCGTGAAGTCCGCCGCGACGGGTGGCGCGGACCCCTGGCCGCCCGCGGAGCACCTGAACCTGTGGGTGTGCCCGCTGGGGGGCGGCCTGCTCGGGTACGCCCAGTTCCCCGGCGGGCCGGCGGCCACGGACGGCGTCGTCGTGAACCTCACGGCGTTCGGCACCACCGGCACCGCGAGCGCGCCGTTCGATCTGGGCCGCACCGCGACCCACGAGGTCGGTCACTACCTCGACCTGTTCCACCTCTGGGGCGAGCTCCAGGCCAGCTGCGAGGACACCGACGAGGTCGACGACACCCCGAACCAGCGCGGCCCCCACCGCGGGCGGCCGGAGTTCCCCCAGGTCAGCTGCGACAACGGCCCGGCGGGGGACCTGTTCATGGACTACATGGACTACGTCGACGACGCCGCGATGGTGATGTTCACGGCCGGGCAGGTGACCCGCATGCGGGCCGCGCTGGCGGGCGTGCGCGCACCGCTCGCCGCGGCCGGGAGCAGGTCGTGACGGACGGCGGGGGCAGCGGCCCCGGCGACCTGCTTCACCGGTCCTGGGGGCACTCCTTCGAGGAGGACCACGACGACGTCACCGTCTACCGGCCCACCGGCTGGGCCTTCCCGCGGGCCCGGGGCCGCGGCGGTCTGGAGTTCCGGCCCGACGGGACGTTCCTCGCCGTCGACGCCGGGCCGGGGGACGCCGCACGGCCGGCGGCGGGGCGCTGGGAGCCGGCGGCGGGCAGCGTGGAGGCGGCGGCGGACCGCGTGCTCGTCCGCGGCGCGGCCGGCGAGCGGAGCCTGCAGATCGTGCACCTGTCCGCCGACCGCCTCGAGGTCGTGCCGGTTGCGCCGACTCCTCGCTCGGACGAGCACGCTCCGCCACCCTGTGATGGGGTGTGACTCCACGAGGCGTTCACACCGGAGCGCGGCCAGCGCGCGGCTCACCCGAGCCGTGACCCGATCAGCCGCCCGGAGGACGCCGTGACCCGCATCGAGGACGTCCTCGCCTCCGACGGCGTGCGCAGCGTCTTCCAGCCGATCGTCGACCTGGCGAGCGGTGCGGTGGTCGCGTACGAAGCGCTGGCCCGCGGCCCCGAGGGCCCGCTGCAGAGCCCGGACGCGCTGTTCGCGGCGGCCCGGGGGGCGGGGCTGCTGGGCGAGCTGGACCAGCTCTGCCGGGCGGCGGCGTTCCGCGGCGCCCTGGCCGAGGACCTCCTCGCCCCGCTGACCGTCTTCGTCAACGTCGAGCCGGAGGTGCTGGACACCGCGCCGGTGGACGAGCTGCTCGCCCTCGTGGACAGCGCGGCGGGGTCGTTGCGGATCGTCCTGGAGATCACCGAGCGGGCCCTGTCCGCCCGCCCCGCGGAGCTGCTGCGCACCGTGCAGCGCGTCCGGGCCCTCGGCTGGGGCATCGCCCTGGACGACGTGGGCGCCGACGCGACGTCCCTGGCGTTCATGCCGCTGCTGCGCCCCGAGGTCGTCAAGCTGGACCTCCGTCTCGTGCAGGACCGCCCGTCCCCCGTCGTCGCCGAGATCATGAACGCGGTCAACGACTACGCCGAGCGCACCGGCGCGCTCCTGCTCGCCGAGGGCATCGAGACGCAGCGGCACCTCACGACGGCCCGCGGGCTCGGCGCCACGCTCGGGCAGGGCTGGCTGTTCGGCCGGCCGGCGGCGGGCGCCGTCCCCGCGGGACCGACGGGCGAGCTGCACTTCCCGCCCCCGGCGCCGCAGCTGGACGACGCGGCCCCGCCCTCGCCGTTCGCCTGCCTGCCCCCCGGCACCGAGCTGCGGCGGGCCCCCAAGCGGCTGCTCGTGCAGCTCAGCCGGCAGCTGGAGCGGCAGGCCGTGCAGCTGGGCCGGACGTGCGTCGTCGCCGCGACCTTCCAGGAGTCCAAGCACTTCACGCCCGGCACGATCGAGCGGTACCGCGAGCTCGCCGAGGCCACCGGCTTCGTGTGCGCGCTGGGCAACGACATGGCCCTGCAGCCCCTGCCGGGGGTCCGCGGGGCCGTGCTGGACGAGGACGACCCGATCCGCGCGGAGTGGGACGTCGTCGTGGTCAGCCCGCACTTCGGCGCCGCGCTGCTGGCCCGCGACCTCGGCGACGACGGTCCGGAGATGGACCGCACGTTCGAGTACGCCCTCACCTACCGGCGCGAGACGGTCCTCGCCGCGGCGCAGTGCCTCGTGCTGCGCGTCGTCCCGGACGAGCCGTCGAGCCTCGACGAGGCGGCCGGGGCCGCACCGGCGACGGCCGGCCCCGCCCGGCTCGGACCGGCCCCGACCACGGGCGACCCCCTGCTGCACCGCGCCGTGCGGGCCGCGGCCAGCGGGATCACCATCAGCGACGTGCGTCGCGAGGGCCACCCGATCGTCTTCGCCAACCAGGCGTTCGCCGAGCTCGCGGGCACCCCCGTCGAGCAGCTCCTCGGCCGCAGCGCGCGGCACCTGGACGGCGAGGGCACGGACCGCGCGGCCGTCGAGCGCCTGCGCGCGGCGGTCGCCGACGGCCGCCCGGGCCACGAGATCCTGCTGCAGCACCGCGGACCGCAGCGGGAGCCGTTCTGGTGCGAGGTGCGGGCCTCCCCCGTCGTCGACGACGACGGCCGCGTGGTGCAGTGCGTCGCGGTGTACACCGAGGCGGAGCGCGGGACCGCGCCGTCGGGGCCGCGGGAACGGGTTCCCCACCGCGCCGCGCTGACGCGCATCGAGGAGCTCTCGCGCACCGATCCCCTGACGGGGCTGCTGAACCACCACCGCTTCAGCGAGCTCGCCGAGCGGGAGCTGGCCGCCGCCACGGGGAGCGGCACGGCCCTGCTGTCGCTCGGGATCGACGGGTTCCGCGCGGTGGACGACGAGCTCGGCCACGCGGCGGGCGACCTGCTCCTGGTCTCGGCCTCGCGGCGGTTGCTGTCCCGGTTGCGGCGCAGCGACCTGGCCGCGCGGCTGGGCGGCGACGAGTTCCTCGTCGCCCTCGTCGACCTCGACCGCGCCGGTGCGCGGGGGGAAGCGCTGCGCGTCGCGGACGACCTCGGCGCCGCCCTGTCCGCCCCGTACCGCATCGGCGGGCGGGCCGTCCGCGTCTCCGTGAGCATCGGGGTCAGCAGCCGCCCCGGCGACGACGGCGACCTCCGGCGGCTGCTCACGCTCGCCGCGTCCCGCATGCTCGAGCGCAAGCAGGGACCCGGCGGCGCGCCCGCGCCGGCGGCCCGGCCCCGCGTGGACGAGGTCCTCCCCCGGCACTGACGGCGCCGGGCCCGGACGCACCGCAGGCGCCCACCCCGGCGGGGGTGGGCGCCTGCGGCACGCGCGTGCCGACCTCAGAACACCTGGACCTGGTCGAGCTCGGCGAACCCGGTGGCCTTCGTGAACGAGAGGGTGTTGTTCCCCGCGGCGAGGTTCACCCGGGCCTGCGCCCAGCCGAACCGGCCCCAGTTCGCGGTGGCCGGGTAGGTCACCGTGGCGGCCGCGCCCCCGTTGACCCGCAGCGCGTGCGTGCTCGTCGCCCCGGACCCGTTGTCGTAGCGCACGTTCACCGTGTACGTGCCCGCGGTGGCGACGTTGACCGTGAAGGTGACGGCGCTGGTGGCGTTGTTGATGTCGCCGACCTTGGCCCCGCCTGCGGCCGCCGGGTCGACGACCACCCGGGTGTCGCCGGTGCGCGCGGCGCTCTCGGCCTCGTACTGGCGGGCACCGATCGGCACCGACCCGACGCGGACGTCGTTGTAGGTGGTGGACCGGTTCTCCACGTTGGTGGACTGGTACAGCGTCCGGCCGTCCACGCTGGTGTCGAAACCCTGGGCGAACCCGCTGAAGGTGCCGCCCTCGGTGTCGGTCGAGTCGTAGGTGACCGCGTAGGGAAGCCGCTGCCAGGGGCCGGACCCAAGGTTGTAGTTGACGAAGAAGTTCTGGCCTCGGTCGATGGCGCCGCCGGCGGTCAGGGACCACTTGGAGGACACGATCACCATGCCGTTCGGGCCACCGGTCGGGACGTAGCGCACCTCGGGCGAGGACCCGATGCCGAGTCCGTCCGCGAGGCGGATCGGGGTGCCGATGCTCTCCGCCGGGGACCAGTTCAGCCCGTCGGGGGAGATCTTGAAGTAGACGGGCGCGGTGTTCAGCGACTGGCTGGGCCGGTTCACCACCTCGAAGGTGGCGATGTAGCGGCCGTCCGACATCCGGGTGACGGTGATCATCCCGGGTCGGTCGCTGCGGTTGGTCGGGGCGGAGACGTTCACGAGCCCACCCCAGGTGAGCCCGCCGTCGGTGGAGCGGCGGTAGGAGATCGCCTGCAGCACACCGCGGGACTTCTGCCGCTCGTCGGAGTAGTACACGACCAGCCCGCCGAGGCCGTCCACGGCCATCGAGGGTTCCCACACGGTCGTGGTGGTCGAGGAGGGGCTGGGGTCGTAGATCGCGGCGCCGCCCGTGTCGACGGTGCTGACCAGGCTCCAGGTCAGCCCCTTGTCCAGGCTCTTGTACATGACCAGTCGACTGCTGGACCGGTCCTGCGGCATGATCATCCCGGACAGCAGGATCGTCCCCGCCGGCATGCTCCCCAGCTGCACCGGCGTCTCGTAGAGCGACGGCTGGGCGGTGCGCGTGAGCCCCGGGAACTGCGCGCTGGGACGGACGGCCGCGATGCGCGACCAGGTCGTGCCGTTGTCGGTGCTGCGGTGGATCGGGTAGACCTGCACGCCGTTCTCCAGCACGAGCTGGTCGAACGTGACGAGCTGGGTGCCGTTGGCGGAGCCGGAGTTCTTCAGCACGATCATCTTGGCGTACGTCGTGCCCGCGGCGCGGCCGCCCTCGGGGTTGAACGAGCTGCCCGCGGCCGGGGAGTAGACCAGAGCGCCGTTGCCGGTCGTGACGGCCGCGGCGGGCTGCGCGGAGAAGCCCTGCAGCACGAGCAGGACGAGCGCCGACGCGAACGCCGTGAGCACGAGCGCCGAGCGGTGCGCGACGCTGCGGGGTTCGACGCTGCGGGGT
>NZ_JAAALN010000206.1 GCF_009906795.1 Kineococcus siccus | reverse complement strand
GCCGAGGACGGGCGGCAGGTGGTGCAGCTCGACGTCGCGCAGCCGCCCGTCCTCGGCCGTGGCCGTGAGGTAGGTGCACGTCGGCATCCGGCGGCGGTCCGTCGGGGAGCCCGGGTTCAGCAGCCGCAGCCCCGCCGGGGTCGTCGTGTCCCAGGGGACGTGGCTGTGCCCGAACACCAGGACGTCGCAGCGGCCCGCGAACCGCTCGTCGCAGCGGCGCTCGCGGCCCGTCGCCGCGCCGGTCTCGTGGACGACGGTGAAGCGCACTCCGCCGGCCGAGAAGTCGGCGACCTCGTCGAGGTGCTGGCGCACGTCGGGGCCGTCGTTGTTGCCCGCGACGCCGACCAGGCGCCGCGCGCGCCGGGTCAGCGCCTCGACCGTGGCCGCGTCGACCCAGTCCCCCGCGTGCACCACGACGTCCGCCGCCGCCACGGCGTCCCACACGGGCGCGGGCAGCTCGCGGGCACGCTTCGGCAGGTGGGTGTCGGCGAGGAGCAGCAGGGCGACCACGGCGTCGGGACCGGGCGTCAGGACAGCTGGCGGACCCGGACGGTCTCGGGCAGCTCGCGCAGCCGGCGCCCGACCTCGTCGGAGGCGGCCGCGGCGATGTCGGTGACGACGTAGCCGAGGTCCCCGCGCGTCGCGAGCTGCTGCCCCTCGATGTTGACGCCCGCGTCCGCGAGGACCCGGTTGATCGCGGCCAGGACGCCGGGGACGTTGTGGTGCAGGTGCGCCAGCCGGACGGTGCCGGGGACCTCCTCGGTCGCCAGCGGCGGCAGGTTCACGCTCAGGGTCGTCGACCCGTGCAGGACGTAGTCGCGCAGCTTGGCCGCGACGAACCGGCCGATGTCCTCCTGCGCCTCCTCGGTGGACCCCCCGACGTGCGGGGTGAGGATGACGTTCTCGAGGCCCCGCAGCTCGGACTCGAAGCTCTGACCCCGGCCCTTGGGCTCCTCGGCGAACACGTCCACGGCGGCCCCCGCGAGGTGCCCGGACTCGATGTGGCGGCGCAGCGAGCGCTCGTCGACGACGAACCCGCGCGACAGGTTCAGGAACACCGACCCCCGGCGCATGCGCGCGAACTCGGCCTCGCCGAACAGCCCCGTGTTCCCGCGCCGGCCGTCGACGTGGATGGTCACGACGTCGGCGATGTCGAGGACCTCGTGCAGGGACCCGCAGCGGCGCGCGTTGCCCAGCGCCAGCTTGTCCGCGGTGTCGTAGAAGAACACGCTCATGCCGAGCGCCTCGGCCACGACGGACAGCTGCGAGCCCACGTTGCCGTAGCCGATGATGCCCAGGCGGCGCCCGCGGACCTCGTGCGCGCCGGCGGCGGACTTGTCCCACACCCCCGCGTGCATGAGCCGGTCCTTCACAGTCAGCCGGCGGGTGAGGGCGATGATCTCGGCGAGCGCGAGCTCGACGACGCTGCGGGTGTTGCTGTACGGCGCGTTGAACACCGCGACGCCCTGCCCGGCCGCGGCGAAGAGGTCGATCTGGTTGGTGCCGATGCAGAACGCGCCGACGGCGCGCAGGTCGGGCGCCTGCTCGAGGACCTTCGCCGTCACCTGGGTCGTGGAGCGGATCCCCAGCAGCGACACGCCCCGCAGCCGCTCGACGAGCTCCAGCTCCTCGAGGGCGTCGGACGCCGTCTCGACCTCCCACCCGGCCTCGGTGAGCAGCGTGCGCGCGTCCGCGTGGATGTTCTCCAGCAGCAGCGCGCGCCGGGGCGCGACGGGCACGGCGGTGTCGGGGGCGTGCACGGGTTCCTCCAGCAGCGGACGACGTTCGGGCGTCCAGTCTCCCGCACGGCGCGCGGGGCGCCGACCCGGTCAGCGGCGGGCGGCGGCCACCGCGTCGGCGACGGGCTGCGGGCCGGCCACGAGCTCGAGGACCTCGCCGTCGCCCGGGCGGTCCAGCAGCGCCACCAGGACGTCCGCGACGTCGGCCCGCGGGACCGAGCCCCGCCCGACCGAGCGCGCGAGCTCCACCCGGCCCGTGGGCTCCTCGTCGGTCAGCGCCCCCGGGCGCAGGACGCTGACGTCGAGCGCGTCGCGGGCGAGCACGTCGTCCTCGGCGGCCAGCTTGGCGCGCAGGTAGGCGACGAAGACCTCGTCGACGCCCGCGGGCGTCGCACCGTCGCGCACGAGGTCCACGCCCATCGAGGACACCAGGACGTAGCGCCGCACCCCGGCCGCCTGCGCGGCGTCGGCCAGCAGCACGGCCGCGGCGCGGTCGACGCTGTCCTTGCGGTCGGTGCCGCTGCCCGGCCCCGCCCCCGCCGCGAAGACCACGGCGTCGGCGCCCGCGAGGTCCCCGGCCACCGCGGCGACCCCGGAGGTCTCGAGGTCGCGCACCGACGCGCGCACCCCGAGGCGATCCAGGTCGCCGACGTGCGCCGGGTCGCGGACGAGACCCACGACCTCGTCGCCCCGGGCGGCGAGCCGCCGGCCGAGGTGCTGGGCGATCTGACCGTGGGCTCCCGCGACGACGATGCGCATGCGGCGACGGTAGGGGGTCGCGCGGTGCCGCGCCGGGTGGTGCCGGCCGGGTGAGCGGGCCGGCGGGACGAGGACGGCGGTCGCCGGGGACGGCGGCGGTGCGCCATGCTCGCGCCGTGCCGGATGCCGCTGCCCCGCCGACGACCACCGTCTCGGCCGCCCTGGACCTGACCGCCGACGCCGCGACGCCGGCGTCGCTGCTGCTCGCGGTCGCGCGTCGCGACGGCGTGGACGTCCTGACGGAGTCGCTGACGGTGACGGGCCCGGACGGCCCGGTCGCGGTGACCGAGGTCGACGCGGGGGACGGGACGCGGCTGCACGAGGTGCTGCTGCCCCGCGGGGCGACCACGGTCCGCTACGCCGCGGAGGTCCGCTCGGCGCGCGGCGAGGCCCCCGGGCTCACCGACCTCGAGCGGTGGGCGCTGACCCGGCCGAGCCGCTACGCGCCCTCCGACCGGCTGAGCGCCGTCGCGGCCGCGGAGTTCGGCGGGGTGGACCGGGCCGGGCTGCCCAGGGCGGTCGCGAGCTGGGTGCACGAGCACCTCGCCTACGTCAGCGGTTCCAGCGCCCCCACCGACACGGCCGTCGAGACGCTCCTCGCCCGGCAGGGCGTGTGCCGCGACTTCGCCCACCTGACGACCACGTTCCTGCGGGCGCTGGACGTGCCCGCCCGGCTGTGCGCGGTCTACGCACCGGGCCTGTCGCCCATGGACTTCCACGCCGTGGTCGAGGCCGCCCCCGAGGACGCGTGGGAGGTCGTCGACGCGACCCGGCTCGCACCGCGGCAGGCCCTCGTGCGGATCGCGACGGGCCGCGACGCGGCGGACACGGCGTTCCTCACGACCGCCGGACCGGTGACGCTGACGTCGATGGAGGTGCTGGCCGTCGTCGCCGGGGACCTGCCCGTGGACGGCCTGGCCCCGGGCGTGCCGCTGCCCTGAGGGCGGCCGGGCACCGGGGCGCGTCAGGCCTGCTCGAGGCGCGCCAGCTCGTCCTCGCTCAGGAAGAACTCCAGCGCCGAGACCGAGTCGATCCTCGACTCGGGGCGGCTGGACCCCGGGATCGGGATGACGACCGGAGACTTCGCGAGCTCCCACGCCAGCGCCACGACCTGCGGCGACACCCCGCGCCCGGACGCGATCTCCGCGAACGCCGCGTGGTGGGAGCCGAGGTCGGCGGCCTTGGAGATGCCGCCCAGCGGGCTCCAGGGCAGGAACGCGATCCCCAGCTCGTGGCAGCGCTGCAGCTCGACCTCGCTGGAGCGGTAGGCGGGCGAGAACTGGTTCTGCACGCTCGCCAGGCCATCGGCCCCGAGCACCTCGCGCGCGATGTCGATCTGCTCGAGGTTCGCGTTGGAGATGCCGACCTGCAGCACCTTGCCGGCGTCCTTGAGCTCCTTCAGCGCGCCCACGGACGCGGCGTAGTCGACCGCGTCGTCCGGGCGGTGCAGCTGGTAGAGGCCGATGGCCTCCACGCCGAGGGCCTTCAGCGACGCCTCGCACGCGGACTTCAGGTGGGCCGGGGAGGAGTCGATCGTCCATGACCCGTCGCCGGGGCGCAGGTGCCCGCCCTTGGTGGCGACCAGGACGCTGGAGGCGTCGCCGGACCACGACGCCAGCGCCGAAGCGATGAGGCGCTCGTTGTGGCCGGTCTCGCCGGGGTCGCGGCAGTAGGCGTCCGCGGTGTCGATGAGCGTGACCCCCGCGTCCAGGGCCGCGTGGAGGGTGCGCACGGCGCGGTCGGTGTCGGGGCGCCCCTCGATCGACAGCGGCATGGCGCCGAGGCCGATCGCGGAGACGGTGCTGGTTCCGAGCTGTCGGGTGGGCAGCGGCACGGTGGTGCTCCTCACGGGCGGGTGACCCCGCTCTCGTCGTCGGCTTCCTCGACCAGCGTGGCCGCGTCGGGCCGCGCCTCGAGTCGTTCGTCCGGGATCGGCTTGCCGGAGACCGTGGACACGCCGTAGGTGCCGTCCTCGACGCGGGCGAGGGCGGCCTCCACGCTGGCGAGGCGGTCCTTCACCTGCTGCAGCAGCGCCGCGTTCTCCTCGGCGATCTGCTCGTGGGCGCCGCGGTCACCGAAGTCGTCGACGCCCTCCTCGGCGTCGCCGCCACCGCCGGGCTCGATGCGCGCCTCCAGGCTCGCGGCGTCCTGCTGCAGCTGCTGCTGCATCTCGAGCAGGCGCTGGCGAGCGGCCTGGGTGTCCATGCGGGTCTCCTCGGTGCGAGTCGTGCGGTGCGTCCGGACGCACCGCCTCCGGTGGCGGTGCGCCCACAGTCCTACCGCGGGCCCGGCGAGCCAGCACGACGAGGGCGCGCCTCGCGGCCCGGCGCGGGCGGGTCCAGACTGGGCGGGTGATCACCGTCGACCTCTCCCTGCAGCTGAAGTCCGCGGGTCTGGAGTGGCACCCCGTCTCGGGGGACCGCTTCGTCATCCCGAACCGCGACATGGACGACGACGTCTTCACGCTCAGCGACATGACGGTCGAGGTCCACGACCACCCCAGCGGGCGCATCATCGGGTTCAACGGCACGACCGAGTGGGCGCTGGACTCCGTCGACCAGCCCGAGGCCTGCTGGCTGCCGGCCGAGCACCAGCTGCGCGAGCTGCTCGGCGACCGCTTCACCCGGCTGGAGCGGCGGGACGTGACCGACGGGACCGTGCACCGCGTCCTGCTCCTCGACGAGCAGGGCGCCGACGCCTTCGAGCACCCGGACGCCGCGTGCGCCTACGCGCTGGCGCTGCTGCACCACCTCTCGGGCGCCCCCGGCGGCACCGCGGGGACGGACCCCGCCGCCACTGTCGGACCCGCCGGGGACATCGCCGGGGACACGGCAGGGGACACCGCGGACCGCTGACAGCGGCCGGCGCGCGGCCCGCTCGGCGTCCCGGCGCTCAGTCCCCCGCGCCGGGCGTCGGCTCGTCGTCGCGACCGGCCAGGAACCGCTCGAACTCCGCGCCCAGCTCGTCGGCGGTGGGCAGGAACGCGCTGGCCGCGCTGGTCCCCCGGCCCTCGTCGCCCATGGCGTCGTACTGCTCCTCCAGCGCCCGCACGACGGCCCCCGCCTCCGGGGAGTCCGCCACCTGGGCGTCGACCTCGACCCGCGTGGCGGACGCCGCCTCGAGCAGGGTGTCCACGGGCAGCGCCACGCCCGTGGCGCCCGACAGCGAGCGCACGAGGACGGCGGCCGCGTCGGGGTAGTCGTTGCCGGCGAGGTAGTGCGGGACGTGGGCGAGCACCGACAGCACGTCACGGCCGGCCTCGGAGCCGCGGTGGTGCAGCAGCGCGCTCGCGTGCCCGGGGACCTGCGCCTCGACGTCCCACGTGCGGTAGCCCTCGAGGAGCTCGGCCCGGCTGGCGCTGGCCGTCACGCCGCCCGGCCGGGTGTGCGGCACCGCCGTCGGCGCGGCCTGCAGGACGATCGTCAGCCCGACCCCCAGCACGTCGGCCAGCTGCCAGACGGCGGCGGTGAAGCGCTCCCACTGCACGTCCGGCTCCGGGCCCGTGAGCAGCAGCAGCGAGGAGCCGTCCTCGTCGCGCACCCGGTGCAGCTGCAGGGACGGCGCGTCGTAGCTCACCCAGTCGGACCCGCCGAACGTCATGGTGGGCCGCCGGGAGCGGTAGTCGTGCAGCTGGTCGACGTCGAAGGTGGCCACGACGTCGTGCTCGCGGGTCGACAGGAGGTGCTCCACCGCGAGGCGGACCGCACCACCGGCGTCGAGGAACCCGGACAGGGCGACGACCAGGGGCGGCTCGACGAGACGCGGCAGGTCGTCCTCGAGGTGGTAGAGCGACGTGGGATCGAGCATGGGCCCATCATCCCCCGGCCCCGCGGGGCCGCGGACGTCAGACCCCGGTCGTCGCGCCCGTTCCCCCCGTGGCGAACGCGTCGTCGCGCTCGCTGCGCAGGGTCGCGATGGCGACCTCGAAGTCGGCGAGGGAGTCGAACGCCTGGTAGACGGAGGCGAAGCGGAGGTAGGCCACCTCGTCCAGCTCCCGGAGGAAGGGCAGCGTCGCCAGCCCCACCTGGTGGGCGTCCACCTCGGCGGACCCCTGGGCCCGCACCGCCTCCTCGACGCGGTGGGCGAGCAGGGCGATGTCGTCCTCGCTGACGGGACGGCCCTGGCACGCCTTGCGCACGCCGGAGGCGATCTTGGAGCGGGAGAACGGCTCCGAGGCACCCGAGCGCTTCACGACGGCGAGGCTCGCGGTCTCCACGGTGCTGAAGCGCTTGGAGCAGTTCGGGCACTGACGACGCCGGCGGATGCTGCTGCCGTCCTCGGCCGTGCGCGAGTCGACGACCCGCGAGTCTGCGAACCGGCAGAACGGGCAGTGCACAGCTGCTCCCTCCCGCACCTGGAGAGGTCTGCAGTCCACCGCACCCTCGCCGGTGGGGTGCCCGTGCGGTACTGCCCCCAGATGCTGGGGTGACGGTACGTCGATGTCGCACACGGCGGCAACCTGCCTCGCCCGCGGCACCGCGCTCACCCGGCCGGTCAGCGCCGCGCCGGGAGCACGAGCTCCTGGCCGGCGCGCACGGCCTGGGACGGGAGGTGGTTCGCCTCGACGATGCCGACCGCGACGTCGCGCCAGTCCTCGCCCGGAGCCCACTGCGCGGCGATCTCCGACAGCGTCTGCCCCGGGGCGACCGTGACCACCACGAGCGGAGCGGCGCCGGTGCCGGCCGCGGCCGGCCCCCCGCCGACCGCGCTGGTCACGGCGACCACGGCCGAGGTGAGGACGGCCACGGCGGTGGTCGTGACGAGGAGCCGCCCGCGGCGCGTGAGCCGCAGGGGCCGCCGCGCCGGGCACGCACCGGCCCGGCGCGGGGCGGGGCGGCGCAGCGACGCGCGCGGCGCCGGGGCGGGC
>NZ_JAAALN010000205.1 GCF_009906795.1 Kineococcus siccus | reverse complement strand
GGCGCCCCCGACCCGCCGTCGGCACCTTGTCGGGGTCCGCCGCGCGACCTACCGTCGGCCGCACGCGGGGTCGGCCCGCGCCAGACGAGGGGGACGGGTGGGCAGGCCACGCCGCGCGGGCACCGTCGAGGGCGACGACCTGCTCGCCGCGCGCGAGGACTGGCTCGCCGCCACCGCCGCCGGCGCGACGCCCCGGCCGCTGCCCGGCGCGCGCGACCTCGTGTCCTCCTCCTGGTGGCGCAGCCGCGGCACCGGGCTGGACCCCGACCGCGTGCTCGCGCCGGTCCTGCTGGACGCCTCGGGCCTGCACGAGCGCCGCGCCGCGCACCGGCTGACCCCCGTCCTGGCGACGGCACGCCGGCTCCTGCTGGAGGAGCCGCTCGGCGTGCCCGTGCTCATGGCGGTCAGCGACGCGGACGGCACGCTGCTGTGGGTGGAGGGCGACCCAGGGCTGCGCCGCGCCGCGGAGCGGATGTCCTTCGCCGAGGGCACCCGGTGGAGCGAGGACGCCGCCGGCACCAACGCGCCCGGCACCGCGCTGGCGCTGCAGCGGCCCGTCCGGGTCCGCTCGGCGGAGCACTACGCCACCGCGGTGGCCCGCTGGAGCTGCTCGGCGGCGCCCGTGCGCGACCCCGCGACGGGGGACGTGCTGGGGGTGCTGGACCTCACGGGCGGCGACGAGCTGGGCCGCGAGCGCGCCCTGCAGCTCGTGCGCGCCGCGGCCGGGGCCGTCGAGGCCGAGCTGCGCGTCGCCGACCTGCGCCGGCTCGTCGCGGGGTCCGCGGCCCCGGCGCCCGCGCCCGTCGCGATGCTGCGGGTGCTCGGGCCGGGCGAGCACACGCTCGTCGCGGACGGGGTCCAGCGCCCGCTGTCGCTGCGGCACAGCGAGCTCCTCCTGCTGCTCCTGGCCGACGAGGAGCGGCGGGGGGCGAGCGCCGCCCAGCTGGCGGCGGCCCTGGACGAGCGCGACCTGGCGCCGGGGTCCGTGCGGGCCGAGGTGCACCGGCTGCGGGCGGTCCTGGGCGAGCGCACGGGCGGCGCCGTCGGCGTCAGCGCGTCCCCGCACCGCGTGGTCGGCGACCTGCGCTGCGACGCGCTCGACGTGCGGGCGGCGCTGCGCGAGGGGCGCGTGGCCGACGCCGTGGCCGCGTGGGGCGGGCCCCTGCTGCCCGCCTCCGACGCCCCCGCGGTGCGGGAGCTGCGGGCGGAGCTGGAGATCGGCGTCCGCACCGCGGTGCTCGAGGGCCACGACGACGACGCCCTCCTGCGCTGGGCGCGCACCGCGCAGGGCCGCGACGACCCCGAGGTCGCGGCGCAGCTGCTGCGCCGCCTCTCACCCGGCGATCCCGCCCGCGGCGAGGCGCTCGCCCGCGCGAGACGCCTGCACGTGAGCTGACGGGGCGCCCGCTGCAACGGGCCTGCAACGCCGCGGGGCCTACGGTGTCGGCCTGCGCGCGACGAGGGAGTCGCGCAGAGCACCGCGGAGGTTCTTCCATGACCGTGTACGCAGTTCCGGGCAGCGACGGCAGCGCCATGACGTACGCCGAGCGCTACGACCACTGGATCGGGGGCGAGTGGGTCCCGCCGGCGTCGGGGGAGTACTTCGAGAACCCCTCACCCGTGACCGGGCAGACCTTCACCGAGGTCGCCCGGGGGACGGCGGCCGACATCGAGCGCGCGCTCGACGCCGCGCACGCCGCCGCCCCGGCGTGGGGCCGGACGTCGGTCGCGGCCCGCTCGGTGATCCTCAACAAGATCGCCGACCGCATCGAGCAGAACCTCGAGGCCATCGCGGTCGCGGAGACGTGGGACAACGGCAAGCCCGTCCGCGAGTGCCTGGCGGCCGACATCCCCCTCGTCGTGGACCACCTGCGCTACTTCGCCGGGGTCGTGCGCGCGCAGGAGGGCGGCATCTCCCAGATCGACGACGACACCGTCGCCTACCACTTCCACGAACCCCTGGGCGTCGTCGGGCAGATCATCCCCTGGAACTTCCCGATCCTCATGGCGATCTGGAAGCTGGCCCCGGCGCTCGCGGCCGGGAACTGCGTCGTGCTGAAGCCGGCCGAGCAGACGCCCGCGTCGATCATGTTCCTCGTCGGGCTGATCGGCGACCTGCTGCCGCCCGGCGTCGTGAACATCGTCAACGGGTTCGGGGTGGAGGCCGGCAAGCCCCTCGCGTCGAACCCGCGCATCCGCAAGATCGCGTTCACGGGCGAGACGACGACCGGCCGGCTGATCATGCAGTACGCCAGCCAGAACCTCATCCCCGTGACGCTGGAGCTGGGCGGCAAGAGCCCCAACGTGTTCTTCGAGGACGTCGCGAGCGCCCGTGACGACTTCTACGACAAGGCCCTCGAGGGGTTCACGATGTTCGCGCTGAACTCGGGGGAGGTGTGCACCTGCCCGTCGCGGGCGCTGATCCAGAGCTCCATCTACGACGCGTTCCTCGGCGACGCCGTCGAGCGGACGAAGGCGATCGTGCAGGGGAACCCGCTCGACACGGCGACCATGATCGGGGCGCAGGCGAGCAACGACCAGCTCGAGAAGATCCTGTCCTACATCGACATCGGCAAGCAGGAGGGGGCCCGCCTGGTCACGGGCGGCGAGCGCGCCGACCTCGGCGGCGAGCTGGCGGGCGGCTACTACGTCACCCCCACGATCTTCGAGGGCGACAACAGCATGCGGATCTTCCAGGAGGAGATCTTCGGGCCGGTCCTCGCGGTGACGCGCTTCGACGGCGTGGACGACGCGCTGAAGATCGCCAACGACACCCTCTACGGGCTCGGGGCCGGGGTCTGGTCGCGCAACATCCACACCGCCTACCGCATGGGCCGCGGCATCCAGGCGGGCCGGGTGTGGACGAACAACTACCACGCCTACCCGGCGCACGCGGCGTTCGGCGGCTACAAGAGCTCGGGCATCGGGCGCGAGAACCACAAGATGATGCTCGACCACTACCAGCAGACGAAGAACCTCCTCGTGAGCTACTCGACGTCGAAGCTCGGGTTCTTCTGAGCCGACCCGCCCGACCCGACGCCCTCCCCACCGCGGTCGTGCCGGCAGCCGCCGGGCGACCGCGGCGGGGAGGGTCCACGACCGGCACCGACGAGGAGGTCCGCGTGACGCAGGAGACGAGCCGGACGGGCGAGCGCGTGGCCGTGACCGAGGCGGCCGCGGCGCAGCTGCGGCGGCTGCGGCGGCGCAACGGGCCGCTGATGTTCCACCAGTCCGGCGGCTGCTGCGACGGCAGCTCCCCGATGTGCTTCCCGGACGGCGACTTCATCACCTCCGACGCCGACGTCCTGCTGGGCGACCTCGCGGTGGCGGGCGAGGGGGACGACGAGGCGTTCACGGTGCCCGTGTGGATGTCGCGCGAGCAGTTCCAGCTGTGGTCGCACACCCACCTGACGATCGACCTGGTGAAGGGGCGCGGGGCGGGGTTCTCCCTCGAGGCGCCCGACGGCGTCCGGTTCCTCATCCGCTCGCGGCTGCTCACGGCCGCGGGGGAGCCCGGCGAGCTGTCGGGGCCGGTGAGCTGCGAGCTGCCGCCGGGGTGAGCGGAGCGGTACCTTCGCGCCCGTGACCACCCCGGCCAGCGCCCCCGTCCGCACGGCCGTCGTCGGCTACGGCGCCGGGGGACGGTTGTTCCACGCGCCCGTCGTCGCGGGGGCGCGCGGCTGCGAGCTCGTCGCCGTGGTCACGGGCTCGCCCGAGCGGGCCGCGCTCGCGCGCGCGGAGCACGGCGTCGAGGTCGTCGCGACGCTCGACGACCTGCCGGGCCTGGGCGTGGAGGCCGTGGCGGTCTCGACGCCCGCCGCGACGCACACCGCCCTGACGGAGCAGGCGCTGCGCCTGGGCCTGGCCACGGTGTGCGACAAGCCCTTCGCCCTCGACGCGGCGGCGGCGCGGGGCACGGTGGCGCTGGCCGCCGAGCTGGGCGTCGTGCTCAGCGTCTACCAGAACCGCCGCTTCGACGCGGACCTGCTCACCGTGCGGCGCCTGCTGGCCGAGGGGGCGCTCGGGGAGGTCCACCGCTTCGAGTCGGCCTTCGAGCGCTGGGCCCCGGACGACCCGCCGGCGGCGGGTGCCGGGCTGCTGCGCGACTTCGGCAGCCACCTCGTCGACCAGGCGCTGCTGCTGTTCGGCCCCGTGAGCGCCGTGGCGGCGCAGACCCGCGGCCCGGACGGGGCCGAGCACGACGTCCGGCTGCAGCTGCACCACGCCGGGGGCGTGCGCACCGAGGTGTCCGGCGCCTGGAAGCAGGCGGCGCCCGCACCGCGGTTCCGCGTGACGGGAACCGCGGGCACCTTCGTGCTCGACACCCCGGTGGAGGGCCAGGAGGCGCACCTGCTGGCCGGGCGCACGCCCGCGGGCGAGGGGGCCGGCTGGGGGGCGGAGCCGCCGCACCGCTGGGGGCGGCTGCACGTCGCGGGCGGACCGGTCGTGCGCGTGCCCAGCGAGGACGGCCGCTGGCCGGAGTTCTACGAGCGGTTCGCGGCCGCCGTGCGCGGCACGGGCCCCGTGCCCGTCGACCCCGCCGACGCCGTCGCGACCGCCACCGTGCTGGACGCGGCGAGGCGCAGCGCGGCCGAGGGCCGCACCGTCGAGCTGGGCTGACGCGCGGGCGGCGAACCGCCCGGTGGTGCCCGGATGCCCTAGGCTCCTCGCCGCACCTCGCGCGCGGCCGGAGACCCTGGTGGGCGCGGGGCTGTCCGCCCCTCCCGGCCGCCGAGCAGGACGATCCCTGCGCTCCCGCGCGGCCTCCCCGTCCAGCAGAGGTCTCCGCCCATGCCTGCCCCCGACCTGACCCCCGCCGGCACCCGCACCGCTGCGGGCGAGGTCCCGGCGAACCCGATGCGCCGGGTCGCCGCCGCGAGCCTCGTCGGCACCACCATCGAGTTCTACGACTTCTACGTCTACGCCACGGCCGCCGTGCTCGTCTTCGGCCCCCTGTTCTTCCCCTCGGACAACGAGACGGCCGAGACGCTGGCGTCGCTGGCCACCTTCGGCGTCGCCTTCGTCGCGAGGCCCTTCGGCTCCGTCGTGTTCGGGCACTTCGGCGACCGGATCGGCCGGAAGACGACGCTCATCGCCTCGCTGCTGGTGATGGGCATCTGCACCGTGCTGATCGGCGTCCTGCCCACCCACGCCACGGCCGGCAACCTCGCGCCGTTCCTGCTGTGCGTGCTGCGCTTCGGCCAGGGCTTCGGGCTGGGTGGCGAGTGGGGCGGGGCCGCCCTGCTCGCGACCGAGAACGCACCCGCGAACCGCCGCGCGTTCTACGGCATGCTGCCGCAGCTCGGCGCGCCGCTCGGCTTCGTCATCGCCAACACCCTCTACATCGCCCTGTCGCTCGGCATGAGCGAGGAGGCCTTCCTCTCGTGGGGCTGGCGGGTCCCGTTCCTGCTCAGCGCCGTGCTCGTCGTGCTGGGGCTGTGGATCCGGCTGAGCCTCACCGAGACCCCCGTGTTCGCCCGGGCGCTCGAGGAGCGGCGGCCCGTGCGCGTGCCGGTCGCGCAGCTGTTCCGCACGAGCTGGCGCCTCGTCCTGCTCGGCGCCGTCTCGGTCATCGTCACCTACACGCTCTTCTACCTGACGACGGCCTGGTCGCTCAGCTACGGCACCTCGGCGACGGGCCTCGCCTACCCGCGCCAGGAGTTCCTCCTGATGCTGTGCTTCGCGGTCCTCTTCATGGCCGCCGGCACGCCGCTCTCGGGGCTGGCCTCCGACCGCTTCGGCCGCCGCCCCGTGCTGGCGTTCGCGATGGTCGGCGCCGCGGTCGTCGGGCTCCTGACCGAACCGCTGCTGGGCTCGGGCGAGCGCGGCCTGGTCCTGGTCTGGCTGTGCGCCGGGCTGTTCTTCATGGGCCTGGTGTTCGGCCCGATCGGCGCGTACCTGCCCGAGCTGTTCCCGACCAACGTCCGCTACACGGGCGCCTCGCTGGCCTTCAACTGCGGCAGCATCCTGGGCGCCTCGCTGGCGCCGTACACGGCGGTCCGCCTCGCCCAGGCCGGCGGCCTGAGCTGGGTCGGCTTCTACCTCGCCGGCACCGCGGTCGTGAGCCTCGTCGCCCTCGCGCTGCTGCGCGAGACGCGCGAGGAGTCGCTCACCTCCTGAGCGCGGAACGGCGCCGCCCTCGGACCCCCGTGGTCCGTGGGCGGTCTGCTGTCCGGGTCGACGCGGCGTCGATTAGGGTCGGCTGCGGCCGGTCGGGCCGCGATCTGGAGGAGCTGAGCAGGACATGGTCTACCGGGCGCTCTACCGGACCGTCTTCACGAGGATCGACCCGGAGCAGGCGCACCACTGGGCGTTCGCGGCCATGCGCACCGCCGCCCGCGTCCCGCCCGTCGCCGCCCTGACCCGCCGCCTCTTCGTCGCCGGCGACCCCCGGCTGCGCACCCGCGTCCTGGGGATGGACCTGCCGGGGCCGCTGGGGCTCGCGGCCGGCTTCGACAAGGACGGCCTGGGCATCGAGGCGCTCGGCAACCTCGGCTTCTGCTTCGTGGAGGTCGGCACCGTCACCGCGCTCCCGCAGCCGGGCAACGCGCGCCCGCGGCTGGCCCGGCTGACCGCCGACCGGGCGATCGTCAACCGGATGGGCTTCAACAACTCCGGTGCCGAGGCCGTCGCCCGCCGGCTGCGGCAGCTGCGGGCCGTCCCGCCCCGCTACCCGGTCGCGATCGGCGTCAACATCGGCAAGAGCAAGGTCGTCGACGAGGCAGACGCCGCCGCCGACTACGCCACCTCGGCCCGCCTCCTCGCGCCCTACGCCGACTACCTCGTCGTCAACGTCAGCTCGCCGAACACCCCGGGCCTGCGCGACCTGCAGGCGGTGGACAAGCTGCGGCCCGTGCTGGAGGCCGTGCGGGAGGCCGCCGACGCCGCCGCCCACCGCCACGTGCCGCTGCTGGTGAAGATCGCGCCGGACCTCTCCGACGAGGACGTCGATGCGGTCGCGGACCTCGCCCTGGAGACCGGCCTGGACGGCATCGTCGCGACGAACACGACGATCGCGCGCGAGGGCCTGCGCACGCCGCCCGCCGAGGTCGAGGCGGCCGGGGGCGGCGGGCTGTCCGGGGCCCCGCTGAAGGACCGCTCGCTGGAGGTGCTGCGCCGGCTGTCCACGCGCACGACCGACCGCCTCGTCCTCGTCAGCGTCGGCGGCATCGAGACCTCCGCCGACGTCGCCGCCCGGCTCGAGGCGGGCGCCTCGCTCGTGCAGGCCTACACGGCCTTCGTCTACGAGGGCCCCGCGTGGCCGCGCCGGGTGCTCGAGGGCCTCGCTGCGTCCCGGACCCGGCGGCGCTCCGACCCCACCGCCTGAGCCCACCGCCTGAGCCCACCGCGCGAGGCCACCGCCCGAGTCCACCGCCGGCCCGGCACCCCGAGTTGTGACCCGGCCCGATCCGGGTGACCGTCTGACGGG
>NZ_JAAALN010000204.1 GCF_009906795.1 Kineococcus siccus | reverse complement strand
GGCGAGGGCGATCCCGAGCAGCGCGCTCCCCCGCCCCCGACGCCGCCCGGGGGATCGCGCTGCTCGGGATCGCCCTCGCCAACAGCGTCTTCCACGTCAGCGGTCGCGAGCTCGGCCCCTCCTACCGGCCGGTCGACGGGACGACGCCGGACCGCCTGGTCGACGTCGTGGTGGGCCTGCTCGTCGACAACCGGGCCTTCCCGGTGTTCACGCTGCTCGTCGCCTACGGGCTCGCCGTCCTCGTGCGACGCCAGGCCGAGCGGGGCGCGTCCTGGCCGCAGACCCGTTCACTCCTCCTGCGCCGCACGCTGTGGCTGAGCGTCTTCGGGCTCGCGCACGCCGTGCTGCTGTTCGAGGGCGACATCCTGCTCGTCTACGGGGTGCTCGGGCTGGGCGTCCTGCTGCTCCTGCGCGCCCGGGACCGCACGCTGGTCGTCGTGGGTGCGCTGGCCCTCGTGCCGTACGTGGCGTTCCAGGGTGTCGACGGCATGCCCGGGGCCACGACCGGCCCGCCGGTGCCGCTGCCCGTGGACCCGGACACGTTCACCGGGGCGCTCGCCGCGCGCGCGGTCGTCGCGGTGTTCTACCTGCTCACCTCGCCGCTGGTGGTGCTGGTCTTCCTGACCCCCGCGGTGCTCGGCGTCCTGCTCGCCCGCCGCCGGGTCCTCGAACGACCCGCCGAGCACCTGCCGCTGCTGCGGCGGCTCACCATCGGCGGGTTCGCGCTCAGCCTGCCGGGGGCCGTGCCGCTGGTGCTGGCGTCGGTCCAGGCCGTGCCCACGACCGTCGGCGGCGGCTACGCGGCGGGGACCCTGCACGCCGCCACGGGTCTGGCCGGCGGTGTCGGCTTCGCCGCGCTCGTGGCGTGGGTGGTCGGGGTCCGGGAGCAGCGCGCCGCACGTGGCGGCGGCCGCTGGGTGCCGAGCGGCGCGTGGGGCGTCGCGACCGCCGTGGGGCAGCGCTCGCTCACCTGCTACCTGCTGCAGTCGGTCGTGATGGTCCCGCTGCTCGCCCCGTGGGGTCTCGGCCTGGGCGAGGGCGCCGGCACCGCCTTCGTCGCGCTCGTCGGTGTGCTGACCTACGCCGCGACCGCGGTGTTCGCGGTCCTGCTCGACCGCGCCGGCCGGGCGGGGCCCGCCGAGGTGCTGCTGCGGCGCCTCGTCTACGGCCGGCCGGTCCCGGTCGCCGCCTGACGCGGCCTCACCCGGTTCCGCCGCACCCCGCGGACGGTTCCGCCGCCCGCAGACCGCGCGGCGGCCGCGAGCAGCCGCCGTCAGGGCGTTCGCGGCAGCGGAACCGTCCGCGCCCTCCGGTGCGGGCGAGGTCGGCTGCGCCCAGGCTGCCCGCCGGTGGTCACCGGACGGCCGCGCGTTCCCCGACCGGGACCCTCACGTCGCGGTCCGGAGACGCTCGACGACGTCGGGGCCCGCCGTGATGCCCGACTCCTCGTACGCCAGCAGCGCCGCACCGCCCAGAGGGCTCAGCGCCGAGGTGACCACGCGAGCGGGAGTGGTCCCGGGCAGGTCCAACGAGTCCCCCAGCCGGGCGGAGAAGGCGGGGTCGCAGGCCAGCGACCCGGTGAGCCCGACGCTGACCGGGGCGGCGCCGGCGAAGGGGGCCAACAGGTGCACCCCGCACGCGGTTCGATCCGTGAGCGCCCGCAGCGCCCGGTCGGCCGACGGCGAGGAGTCGGCGAGCGCGGTGACCGTGGGGGCGAGGTCGCCGTAGCGGCGCTTGACCACGTTGCGGTCGAGGGAGGCGTGCGCCAGCAGGGCGGACCGCAGGCCGGCGAGGTCCGCGGCGCCCCAGTGCCGCAGGATCCGCTCCAGCAGTTCGCCATCCGCCCGAGTCGCCCGGCCCCGCAGGACGTCGTGCACCACGTCGAAGACGAGGTGCCGGGCACCGCCGGCGTAGTGCTCGAACTGGCCGCTCTCGACCTCCGCGCCGTGCTCGTCGATGGCGAGGATCATCGAACCGGTTCCTGCGACGACGACCACCCCTGGATGGCCGAGCAGCGCGCCGCGGTGCGCGATGACGGCGTCGTTGACGAAGACCCTGGGACAGCGCAGGAAGGGCAGCGGGTAGAAGGCGTCAGCCCACTCGGCGGTCCCGCCGCCCTGGTTGGAACCCGCCCGTCCGATCCCGGCGACGCCCACCGCCAGGCCGCACGCGCCGTCGGGCGCGAGGTCACCCGCGGCCAGGGCGGTGGAGATCGCCTCCCGGAGGTTGACCGCGGCCTGGTCGTCGTGGTGGGCCGCCCCTCCGCGGCCGGCGGCCCTCGAGAGCAGGGTCCCGTCGAGGCCGAAGCAACCGACCCGGGTGGACGTGCCGCCGGAGTCGACGGCGATGACGAACTCGGTGCCTCGCAGGTGCCCCGTCACGCGCCCGACCCTAGAGGCGGTGCGGGCACTCGGTGCCGGACGTCGCACGACGGCTGTGCCGTCGGGTCGTGCCCGACACGTCCGCCAGGACCACCGGACGAGCCCCGCCCGCACGAGGACAGCCGCACGAGGACGGCCGCACGAGGACGGGGAGCGGTCAGCGCCCGCGGAACCGGATGCGCCAGTGCGAGCGCGTGGCTCCGGCTGAGGAGGCTCACCGGCGACCGACCGGCGCGGCCCCCGCGCGGCGCCGGGCGTCTGCACGGCGAGGTGCGGGTGTCCGGCGTACCCCGGCCCGGCGACCTGGGAGCATCGGGGCCATGGGACTGGGTGGCGGGCCGAGCGAGTGGGACGAGTACGAGTGGTTCCGCCTCGCCGACCTGCCGGACGTCCGCCCGGCTCAGCGACGCCGGTCTCGCTCCGAGACCGTCGAGGACGAGGTCGTCGACGACGGTCCCGACCCGCTGGGTGACGCGCTGCGCGGACTGGTCCGCGACTACCCGGTGTGGGCCGGCGCGGGCGCGACGCGCGTCCTGCTGGTGGACCTCGACAACCTCCGGGCCTCCCGCGGCCGGCTGCGGGCCCGCCTCGGCGTGGTCGTGGAACTCGCCCGGCAGGCCGACGTCGTCTGCCTCGCCGGGCAGGCGGGAGCCGTGGAGCGGTCGCGGCCGTGGCTCGCGGAGTTCGCCGCGCGCGCGCAGCCCGTCGCGGACGGCGCGGACGTGGCCGACCTGGTGCTGCTCGCCGCCGCGGCCGGGGTGCCCGATCCCGTGGAGGTGCTCGTCATCAGCAACGACGGGATCTTCGCGGACCTCGCCGACCGCGGGGACCTCACCGTGCTGTCGCCCGGCATGGACGCGCTGAGCGACCGCCTCTACGGCGCCGCGAGCCTGCTGGTCGACCTGGCCGCCCTGGAGAAGGACGCCGCGGCGATCGCCGCGACCTGACCGCGGGGTCGCGTCAGCCGACCAGCCGGGCCGCCACCGAGACCAGCCGCTCGTTGGCCGCGGTCTCCGCGACCGTGAGGCGGAGGCCCTCCCCCGCGAAGGGCCGGACGACGAGCCCCTCGGCGCCGAAGGCCGCGGCCACGTCGGCGGTCCGGTCCCCCGTGGGGAGCCAGCAGAAGTTGCCCTGCGCGTCGGGGACCGGCCAGCCCTGGGCCCGCAGCGCGGCGACGACGTGGTCGCGTTCGGCCACGAGGGCCGAGACGCGCTGCAGGAGCTCGGCTTCCGCGGCCGGTTCGAGCGAGGCGAGCACCGCGGCCTGGGCGATGCCGGAGACCCCGAAGGGCGTCGCCGACTTCGCGAGCGCCTCCGCGACCGCGGGGTGCGCGACCGCGAACCCCACGCGCAGGCCCGCGAGCCCGTACGCCTTCGAGAACGTCCGCAGGACCACGACGTTGGGGTGGGCGCGGAACACGTCGACGCCGTCGGGGGTGTCCGGGTCGGTGACGAACTCGCGGTAGGCCTCGTCGAGGACGACCAGCACGTCCGCCGGGACGGCGGCGAGGAACTCCTCCAGCTCGGCCGCGCGCAGCGCGGGCCCCGTCGGGTTGTTCGGCGAGCACAGCACCACGAGCCGGGTGGCGTCGGTGACGGCCGCGGCCATCGCCGGCAGGTCGTGCCGGGCGTCGGCGGTGAGGGGGACGAGCACCGAGCGGGCCCCCGCCACCCCCGTGACGATCGGGTAGGACTCGAACGACCGCCACGCGTGGACGACCTCGTCGCCCGGTTCGCAGGTGATCTCGACGAGCTGGGCCAGCAGCCGCACGCTGCCCGTCGCGGTGGCGATGGTCGAGGGCGCCACGCCGAAGCGCTCCGCGACCGCCGCGACCATGGCGGTCGCCGCCATGTCGGGGTACCGGTTCAGGGTCGTGGCCGCCTCGCTGATCGCGGCGAGCACGCTCGGCAGGGGCGGGTACGGGTTCTCGTTGGAGGAGACCTTGAAGACCTCCAGCCCCGGCCGGGCCACGGCCGGGCGGCCCGCGACGTAGGACGGCACGGCCGCCAGGCTCGCCCGCAGCCGCGGGACGACGGTGGACTCGACGGTCGAGGCGGTGGAGGCGGCGGACATGGCCGCCAGCTTACGGAGCGCCGGCCCGGCCGAGGTGTGGCGCAGGTCATCCCGGCCCGCGCACGCGCGGCTCGTACGATGCCCCGGGAACCCTGGCTGCGGTCGTGCCCCCGCAGCCACGGGCAGCTGGAGCACGGTTCCTTCGACACTACGGACGGTCCCCGCCATGCCCGACCTCATCGCCTTCGACGACGACCCCCTCGCCCTGCGGTCGACGTTCGCCCTCTTCCCGTCGGGGGTCGCCGCCCTGTCGGCCGTCGTCGAGGGTGCCCCCGTGGTGCTCGTGGCCTCCTCCTTCCAGGTCGGCATCTCGGCCGACCCGCCGCTGGTGCTCTTCGCCGTGCAGCACACCTCGACGAGCTGGCCGAAGCTGCGCGAGGCCGAGCGCATCGGCGTCTCGGTCCTCGGCGAGGCCCACGACAGCGCCGCCCGGCAGATGGCCTCGAAGGCCGCCGACCGCTTCGCGGGCATCGAGACGGTCACGACCGCCACGGGAGCCCACTTCCTGGAGGGTGCGCCCGTGTGGCTGGAGTGCTCGATCCACTCGGAGGTGCCCGCGGGTGACCACGACGTGGTCCTGCTCCGCGTGCACGCCATGGGCCACGAGGCGGGGACCGAGCCGCTCGTGTGGCACGCGTCGTCGTTCCGGGCGCTGACCCCCCAGGTCGGCGCGTGAGGACGGCCGTCGTCGTCGGCAACCCCAAGCCCGCCTCGCGGACCCTCGCGGCGGCCGTGCGCGCGGTCGAACTGCTCACCGGGGCGGCGCCCGACCTCGTGGTGGACGTGACGACGCTCGGTCCCGGGTTGCTGGCCGCCGGCGACGACGCGGTGACGGCCGCGGTCGCCGACGTCGCGGCCGCGGACCTCGTGGTCGTGGCCAGCCCCACCTACAAGGCGACCTACACGGGCCTGCTCAAGCTCTTCCTCGACCGCTTCGCGGGCGGCGAGGGGTTGCGCGACGTGACCGTCGTGCCGCTCATGCTGGGCGCCGGCCCGGCCCACGCCCTGGCCGCGGAGCTGCTGCTGAAGCCGGTGCTCGTCGAGCTGGGCGCGACGTGCCCCGCACCCGGGCTGTACCTGCTCGACTCCGAGGGCGCCGACTCCCCGGCGCTGGCGGCCTACGCCGAGCGCTGGCGGCCGGCCCTGCAGGCGACGGCGTCGCTGCCCCGCGCTCACGGCAGCCTCTCGGCGCGGTAGTCGAACACCTGCACACCGGCTCCGGGGGCGTCGAGGAACGGGGCCGCCGAGGCCGTGAACGCGCGCAGCGCCGGGTCGTCGCTGGCGTCGACGAGCCGGGCCGTGTCGACGTACTGCACCCACCCGTGCGCCTGCACGGGGTCGCGCGCCACCTGCTCCGCCCACGCCGGGGCGGCCGACAGGTCCCGCGTCACGACCGTGCGGCGCGGCGACCCCTCCGCGTCCGTGCCGTCGAGCGCGGGCACGAGGTCCCCGGTGTGCTCGAGCGAGAGCACGCGGACCCCGGCCGGGACGGGGATGCCGTCGACGGGGGAGCCCGCGGTGACGACGTGGGTGATCGTGAACTCGGCACGCACCGCGGGGTCGGCCGCGAGCGCCGCGGCCGTCAGCCCGCCCTGGCTGTGCCCCGCGACCATCACCGGCTCACCGGCCCGCACCCCCGCCTGCCGCATGGCCTGCACGACCGCGTCGGCGGTGGCGGTCGGCTGCCCGGCCACGGCGCGGACGTTGGTGGTCAGGTCCATGGGCGTGCGCCCGACCGCACCCGCGCCCGGCAGCGGGTTCCACGTCTGCGTCCCCGGGACCTCCACGACCCAGGCGACCCGTCCGGCGGCCGACGTCACGCGTTCGAGCCGCACCGTCCCGGGCGGAGGCGGGCCCGAGGGCGGCATCCGGCTGCCGGGCAGCGGCATCGACGTACCGGTCCACCCGGTGGACTGCCGCGCGACACCGTCCAGGACGTCGGCGACCCCGCGGGGCGGGCCGTTCGGGACGGCCCGCGCGACGGCCGCCGGCCGCACGCGCACCGGCGTCTCGCGGAACAGGGGCGTGACGGTCCCGAGGCCCGCCAGCACCGTGCCCGCAGCGGCCACGTCGTCCAGGGGCACGGCGTCCGGGGCCACGGCCGCGACCGCGACCGCGAGCGCCGGGGTCTGCGCGAGCGCGGCGTCGAGCACGGCCGGGGTCGTGGCCGCCAGCTCGCGCACCACCTCGGGGTGCGCGGCGAGCTCCCGGGCGAGGGGCTGCAGGACGGCCCCGGCGTCCCCCGCCAGACGGTCACCCGCCCGCCGGGTGGCCGCCGAGAACTCCGTCCCGAGACTGCTCGCGTCCAGCCGTCCGGACAGGGCGAGGCCGACGGCACCGACGAGGAGCTCCTCCTGCGCCTGGTGCGCGCGGTAGACGACGTCGGCCGCGACGACGCCGGCGGTACCCGCGAGCACGGCCGGGGCCGCCGCGACGACGACCTCCGCCGCGGCCCGCCGCGCGATCGCGACGACGGCGGCCGCGGCCTCCTCGCCCAGCCGGTAGCGCAGGGCCACCGTCCGCAGGGCGACCGCGAGGGCGCTGACGCGCGCGGCCGCGGCCACGGCTCCACCGGCACCCGCCGCGACGGAGCCGACCGCGGTCTCCGCGCGGAACCCGGTCGCGGGCGCCACGGGCAGGGTGACGAGCAGCCGCGGGTCCGACGCGGTCCGCGCGGCCACGAGCCCGACCTCGGCCAGCGCCGCGGCGCAGCCGGCGAGCACGCCGGCGGCCCGTTCCAGCGCGGCGGGGTCGACCGTGGTCGGGCCCGTGCTGACGACGATCCCGTCACCGCTCACCCGGACCGCACCGCCCCGGCGTGCGCCTGCAGCGCGGCCTGCGCGGCGTCGCAGCGCGCGACCACCTCGGCCGCGGCGCGCACCTCGCCGCCGAGCTGGGCCGTGAAGCGCGTCGCCGCCGGCGAGCGCCACCCGAGGTCGGCGAGGGCCCCCAGCCGGCTCATCGCCCCGCGCGCCCGCCACGAGGCCCGCGCGACGTCGGCCACGAGGGCCTGCACCCCGTCGGCGAGCACCCCGGCCGTCGCGCCCACCGGTCCAGCCC
>NZ_JAAALN010000203.1 GCF_009906795.1 Kineococcus siccus | reverse complement strand
GTCCTGTACGAGCGGGACCCCGCGACGGCCCGCGTCCCGGCGTCCGTCACGAAGCTGCTGACCGCGGCCGCGGCGCTGCGGGCGCTCGGCCCCGACTCCCGCGCCGGCACGCGCGTCGTGGCGGGGGCGGACCCCGGCCAGGTCGTGCTCGTCGCGGGCGGCGACGTGCTGCTCGCCCCCGGCGCGGGGCAGCCCGACGCCGTGGCGGGGCGCGCGGGCCTGGCCGACCTCGCGGCCGCCACGGCCCGCGCGCTGCTCGCGCAGGGCCGCACGAGCGTCTCGGTCGCGCTGGACGACGGCCTGTTCAGCGGCCCGGCGCGCTCGCCCGGCTGGGGTGCGGGCGACGTCGCCGCCGGGTTCGTCATGCCCATCGCCCCCCTCGCGGTCGACGAGGCCCGGCTGGCGCCCGTCCCGAACGCCCCCCGCGCGGCCGACCCGGCCCTGGCCGCCGCGACCGCCTTCGCCGCGGCGCTCGCGCGCGACGGGGTCCAGGTGGCCCCGGCCCCCACCCGCGCCCGGGCCCCGCAGGGCGCCGCGGTCCTCGCCGAGGCGTCGTCGGCCACGACGGCCGAGGTCGTGGAGCTGATGCTCACCACGAGCGACAACACCCTCGCCGAGGTGCTCGCGCGCCGCGTCGCGGTGGCCGCGGGCCGGCCCGGCACCTTCGACGACGCCTCGGCGGCCGTCGTCGAGCAGGTCGCGGCGCTCGGCGTCGACGTCGCGGGCGTGCGCCTGCAGGGCGGCAGCGGGCTGGGCCGCGACACCGCGATCAGCGCCCGCACGCTCACGCAGCTGCTCGCCGTGGTGGCGGGCCCGGACCACCCCGAGCTGCGGGCCACCGCGAGCGGTCTGCCCGTCGCGGGGGCGACCGGCACGCTGTTCGACCGCTACCTCAGCGCCGACCTCGTCCCCGCCGCGGGCCTCGTGCGCGCCAAGACGGGCACGCTCACGGGCGTGAGCTCGCTCGCGGGCTACGTCGTGGACGCCGACGGCCGGCTGCTCGCCTTCGCCGTCCTGTCCGACGCGGTGGCGCCCGGCGGCTCCTACCGCGCGCGCCAGGCGCAGGACCGGGTGGCGACGGTGCTCGCGGGCTGCGGCTGCCGGTAGCCGCAGCCGGCCACGGCGGTGGTCGCGGCGGGACGCGTAGCGTTCGGCGCATGAGCGCAGCCGGGGCACCGCAGCACGACGACGAGGGCCGGCCGCTGGGCGCCTTCGTGGACTTCGACCTGGCCGCCCGCATCGCCGCCCGCCTGGTGCGCCCCGGCCCGCAGGCCTCCGCCGCCCAGGTCGCCGACGCCGTGCACGAGCTGCGGGCCGCGGCCGCCGAGGCCGTCGAGCCCGTGGCCGCGACCGCGGGGTTGCGGCGCGACCCCGCGGCCGGGGCGGAACCGCCCGCCCTCGTGGTGGACCGGGCGTCGTGGGCGCGCGCGAACGTCGAGGCGTTCCGCAGCCTGCTGTCCCCGGTGCGCGTGCACCCGCAGGGCCGGCACGCGCACCGCGCCCGCGGCGGCACCGGCGGGCTGGACCGCGCCGCCACCGCGGTGGGCCGCCGGACGACCGGCGCCGAGCTCGGGAGCCTGCTGGCCTTCCTCGGCACCAAGGTGCTGGGTCAGTACGACGTCTTCTCCGGCATCGACGAGGGCCGGCCCGGGCGCCTGCTCCTCGTGGCCCCCAACGTCGTGCAGGTCGAGCGCGACCTCGACGTCGTGCCGCTGGACTTCCGCCGCTGGGTCTGCCTGCACGAGGAGACGCACCGGCTGCAGTTCGGCGCGAACCCGTGGCTGCGCCGGTGGGTCGCCGACGAGGCCCGCGGGCTGTCCGGCGACCTCCTCGAGCAGCCGCGGGACCTGTCCGAGCGGATGGGCACCCTGCTCCGCGGCCTGCCGGAGGCGCTGCGCGACGGCAGTTCCGGCGCGGGCCTCGCCGACCTGCTGCAGAGCCCCGCGCAGCGCGAGCGCGTCGCGCGCCTCGTCGCGGTGATGTCGCTGCTCGAGGGCCACGCCGACGTCGTCATGGACGACGTGGGCCCGCAGGTCGTGCCGACGGTCGCGACGATCCGGGCGCGGTTCACCGAGCGCCGCCGCGGGCGCGGGTCGCTGGACGGCGTCGTGCGCCGGCTCATGGGCCTGGACGCCAAGACCCGGCAGTACGCCGACGGGGCGCGGTTCGTCCGCGCGGTCGTCGCGCGCGTGGGCTGGGACGGGTTCAACGCCGTCTGGCAGGGCCCGGCCACGCTGCCCAGCCCGGCCGAGATCGCCGATCCGCCCGCGTGGGTCGCGCGCGTGGCGGGGTGAGCGGCCCGCCGCCCGCGGTGGCGGCGGTCCGGGTCGCGGTGCGCGCCGACCTGGCCCGCGTCGCGGCCGAGACCCCGGGCGGCCTCGTCCTCGTGGCCTGCAGCGGCGGCGCGGACTCGCTCGCGCTGGCCGCCGCGACGGCGTTCGAGGCGCCGGCCGCGGGCCTGCGGGCCGGCGCCGTGACGGTCGACCACGGCCTGCAGGAGGGCTCGGGTGCGGTCGCCGAGGCCGCGGCCGCGGCGTGCCGCGCGCTCGGGCTGGACCCCGTGGTCGTCACCCGGGTGGCGGTCGGCCGCGCGGGGGGCCCCGAGGCCGCCGCCCGCACGGCCCGGCTGGCCGCGCTCGACGCCCGGGCGCGCGAGGCGGGGGCTGCGGCGGTGCTGCTGGCCCACACGCTCGACGACCAGGCCGAGACGGTGCTGCTGGGGCTGGCGCGCGGGTCGGGCACCCGCAGCCTCGCGGGGATGCCCGCGCTGCGGGGCGTGCTGCGGCGCCCGCTCCTGGACGTGCCGCGCGCGACCGTCCGGGCCGCGTGCGCGCAGGAGGGCCTCGTCGCGTGGGAGGACCCGGCCAACGCCGACCGCGGCCTCGCGCGCGCCCGCGTCCGCCACGACGTCCTGCCGCTGCTGGAGGAGGCGCTGGGGCCCGGGGTCGCGGCCGCGCTGGCCCGCACGGCGCGGGCGCTGCGCGACGACGCCGACGCCCTCGACGCGCTGGCCGAGCAGGCGGCCGGGGTCGTCACCGACGGCCCCGGCGGCGGCTGCAGCGCAGCCGTCGAGGACCTGCTCGCCCTCCCGGCCGCGCTGCGCCGCCGCCTGCTGCGCCGGGCCGCGCTGGCCGTCGGCAGCCCCGCGGGGGCGCTGTCCGCCGCGCACGTCGACGCGCTCGACGCGCTCCTGCTGCGCTGGCGCGGGCAGGGCGCGGTACACCTGCCGGGGGGTGCGGAGGCCCGGCGCTCGTGTGGCAGGCTCGTGCTCACACGGGCCGGCGCTCCGGGTCAGGACGCCGTGACGATCAGCTGAGGAGTGGACTGCGTGGACGCCGCGGACGCCGGGTCGGACCTCGAGCACATCCTCCTCACCCGGGAGCAGGTGTCGGCGCGCGTCGCGGAGCTCGCGGCCGAGCTGGACCGCGACTACGCGGGCCAGGACGTCCTGCTGGTCGGCGTCCTCAAGGGTGCGGTGATGGTCATGGCCGACCTCTCCCGCGCGATGTCGATCCCGCTGTCGATGGACTTCATGGCCGTCAGCTCCTACGGCTCGGGCACCCGCAGCTCCGGTGTCGTGCGCATCCTCAAGGACCTCGACGCCGACATCTCCGGCCGCCACGTCCTCGTGGTCGAGGACATCATCGACTCGGGGCTGACCCTGTCCTGGCTGCTGTCGAACCTCAGCTCCCGCGGCCCCGCCTCGGTGCGGGTGTGCGCGCTGTTGCGCAAGCCCGAGGCCGCGAAGGTCGAGGTCGACGTCGCCTACGTGGGCTTCGACATCCCCAACGAGTTCGTCGTCGGCTACGGCCTCGACTACGCCGACCGCTACCGCAACCTCGACTGCGTCGCGACGCTCGCCCCGCACGTCTACAGCTGATCCCCTGTGACCGTTAGGCTGACGGGATACCGATAGCTCTATCGGCATCCCGTCAGGAGCCGGCCGTGGACCCCGTCAACCCGTTGCGCACGATCGCACCGACCGTGGACGCCGACGTGCTGCAGGTGCTCGCCCGCACGCAACGCGGCCTGAACGGCTCGATGGTCGCCAGGCTCAGCGGTCGCTCGTACGCCCAGGTGCGGACCAGCCTCCACCGGCTGGTGTCCCACGGTCTGGTGACGACTCAGGACGCGGGGTCGGCGGTCCTCTACCGCCTCAACCGCTCGCACGTCCTCTCCGGTCCCGTGCTGGCCGTCGTGGCGGCCACGGGGACCGTCGAGGCCTGGCTGGGCGACCGCCTCGGCCGCTGGTCACCGCCCCCCGTCGCCGTCGTCCTCTTCGGCTCGTGGGCGCGGGGAGCCGCTGCCCCGGACAGCGACCTGGACCTCCTGGTCGTGCGCGCCGACGACGTCGACGCCGACGGTCCCTGGGGCGAGCAGCTGCACGCGACGGGCGAGGAGCTGGAGGCACTGACCGGCAATCCCGTGCAGTTCGTGCAGGTGACCACCGCTCAGCTGGCGACCGCGGTCCGCGAGGCCCAGCCGCTCATCACGGGGCTCAGGCAGGACGGCCGGGTCCTCGTCGGGCCCAGCCTGCGCGCGCTCCTGGCCGCAGGAGGTCCGGCGTGAGCGCCCGGACGCCACGCACCGGGGCGTGCACCCCGGCGGACGCGCGGACTCGCCTGCGGCAGGCCCGGCTCTACCTCGAAGCCGCCGAGCTCATCCAGGCCGAGGACCTGGCCGAGGCAGCCACGGTCGCCACTGGCAACGCGGTCCTGGCGGCCATCGCGTCCGCGGACGCGATCTGCTGCTTCACGGCAGGCGTCCGGTCCCGGGGTCAGGACCACCGTCAGGCCATCGCCCTGCTCCAGGAGGTCACCGGCGACACGACGCTGGCGCGGGCGCTGCGCGAGGTGCCCGACCTCAAGGTCCAGCGCTGGGCGCTGGCTCCAGCCGGTGACTACGGGCTCAGCAACGTGACGGCGGCCAACTGCACGGCCGCGCTCGGCCGAGCCCGGACCCTCGTGGACGCGGCCGGGGTGCGCATGACCTGATATGGCTGAGGGGCCGCGTCTTCGGACGTGTGTCGGTGGCCTTGGATGAGTTGAGGGTCCCTTCGACACCTTGCGAGCGCGCTCGCGCGCAGGAGACACACCACATGGCAAGCGGTGACCGTGACGAGCTCCGCCGGGGTACGTCCACGAGCCCGTCGCCGGCTCAGTCGATCCGGGCGAGGACCGCGCCGGCCGCGAGCGGGGCCCCCTCGGCGGCGACGTGGTGCAGGGCCCCGGCCCGGTGGGCGGGGACTCGGGCCTCCATCTTCATCGCCTCCACGACGGCCACGTCCTGCCCCGCCACCACGTCCGCGCCGTCCTCGACGAGCCACGCGGTGAGGGTGCCCGGGGTGCGGGCGGTCAGCTCGTGCTCGTCGCGGACCTCGGGGGGCGCCGCGGGTCCCGGCGCCGACCCCAGCGCGGCCAGGAACGCCGCGGGCAGGCCGATGGTCGCCCGCCGGCCGTCGATCTCGATCGGCAGGCGCAGCAACGCCGGCCGGTCGTCCGCGGCCGGCCGCAGCTGGGGTTCCAGGCGCGGCATCAGCTCGGACTCGATCCACTGCGTCCCGACGGCGAAGCCCTCGGTCGAGAAGTCGGGTTCGTCGACCACGGCCCGCGCGAACGGCAGGACCGTGGCGATCCCCGTCACCTCGAACTCGGCCAGGGCGCGCCGGGCGCGGGCGAGAGCGGTGTCGCGGTCGCCGGCGTGGACGAGGAGCTTGCCGACGAGGGAGTCGAACGCGGCCACGACGGCGTCGCCCGCCTCGACGCCACCGTCCCACCGCACACCCGGGCCGGAGGGCACGCGGAGCCGCTCGACCCGGCCGGGGCTGGGCAGGAAACCCCGCCCCGGGTCCTCGGCGTTGATGCGGAACTCGAACGCGTGACCGCGGACCTCGGGCGTGCGCGTGAACGAGGGGCCGTCGCCGGCCGCGATGCGGAACTGCTCGCGCACCAGGTCGACCCCCGTCACCAGTTCGGTGACGGGGTGCTCCACCTGCAGCCGGGTGTTCACCTCGCAGAAGGACAGCGTGCCGTCGGCGCCGAGCAGGAACTCCACGGTCCCCGCGCCGCGGTAGTCCACGGCGGCGCAGATGTCCCGGGCCGCGGCGTGGACGGCCCGACGCTGGTCGTCGGTGAGGCCCGGCGCGGGCGCCTCCTCGACGAGCTTCTGGTTGCGGCGCTGCAGCGAGCAGTCGCGGTCGCCCACGACCGTCACCCCGCCGCGGCCGTCGCCGAGGACCTGCACCTCCAGGTGCCGGGGCGCCTCCAGGAACTTCTCCACGAAGCACTCGCCGCGGCCGAACGCCGCGACGGCCTCGCGGGTCGCGGACTCGAAGGCGCCGGCGACCTCCTCGCGGGTGCGGGCCACCCGCATCCCGCGGCCGCCGCCCCCGTGCGCGGCCTTGATCATCACGGGGAGCCCGACCTCGTCGGCGAACTCCTCCGCCTGCGCCGCCCCGGTCAGCGGGGCGGGACTCCCGGGCGCCAGCGGGGCACCGGCGTCGCGGGCGATGGCGCGCGCGGTCACCTTGTCGCCCAGCGCTTCGATCGTCTCCGGCGTCGGCCCGATCCAGATCAGCCCGGCGGCCTCGACCGCCCGCGCGAACTCCGCGTTCTCGGACAGGAACCCGTACCCGGGGTGCACCGCGTCGGCGCCGGAACTCGCGGCCGCGGCGAGCAGCGCCTCGACGTCGAGGTACGTCGCCGCCGCGGTCTCGCCCGGCAGCGCGACGGCGGTGTCGGCCAGCCGGACGTGCAGGGCGTCGGCGTCCTGGTCGGCGTAGACCGCGACCGACCGCAGGCCCGCCTCGGCGGCGGCGCGGACGACGCGCACGGCGATCTCGCCGCGGTTGGCGATCAGCACGGTCCTCATGGCGTTCCTCACTCCTCGAGGTTCACAGGTCGGCGAACGGGGCGCGCGCGTGGAACCGGACGCGGCTGCCGGGGGGGAGCTGCCCGAGGAGGTCGAGGTGCTCCTGCACGACGGCCCCGACCACGGGGTACCCACCGGTGAGCGGGTGGTCCGGCCCGAACAGCACGGGCTGCCCGTCCGGCGGGACCTGGATCGCGCCGGTCACCGCGCCCTCGCTGGGCAGCTCACCGTCGCGGGAGCGTTCCAGCGCAGTTCCGGCCAGCCGGATCCCCACCCGGTCCGAGCGGGGCGTGACCTCCCACTCCTGGGCGGTGAGCGCGTCGAGCGCGGCGGGGGTGAACCAGTCGGTGCGGGGGCCGAGGACGACGTCGAGGTCGACGGTCCGCCCGGCGCGCGGCAGGTCCCGGTCCTCGACCGCGCCGGGGTCCGCGGCGTGCGGGGCCGCGGCGGGCCCGCGCAGCGCCAGCCGGTCCCCGGCCCGCAGCGGCGCGGGCCCCACGCCGGACAGCGTGTCCGTGGCCTGCGACCCCAGCGCGGGCGGCGCGTCGATGCCACCGCGGACGGCCACGACCGTCCGCAACCCGTCGCGCTGCCCGCCGAACCGGAGCTCGTCGCCGTCCTCGACGGCGAAGGGCCCGGGGGCGACGGGCAGGCGAGTCCCGTCGGCCGCGTGCAGCCCGGCCTCGATCCGGGCCCCGGCCAGCGCGACCACCCCGGCGCCGGTGAACCGCAGGACGGCCCCACC
>NZ_JAAALN010000202.1 GCF_009906795.1 Kineococcus siccus | reverse complement strand
CCCGACCACCCCGCCCACCACGGCGCAGTGCGTGCGCGACAGCACGACGGACCACGTGGCCGAGGGGCGCGCGACCGAGGTCTTCGACCGCGCGTACGCGCTGGGCAGCCGCGACTCCCTGGGCCGCGAGAGCCGCTTCAACATCGTCTCGCTGCGTCAGTCCGCGCCCGGCACCTGGAACCTCGTCAGCAGCTGCTGAGGGCGGCGCGTCGCCCGGTCGACACCTGCTCGTCACCCGACGAGCGCAGGATGGTCGACCGGGCGACGCCCGGCGGTTGCTCCGCAGCACCATGATCGGCGGCGTCGGTCCCGTCGAAACCCTGGAGCTCCCGTGCCGTCGTCCCTCCTCCGCCGCAGCGCCGGTGTCAGCGCCGGCCTGCTGTCGCTGGCCCTGCTCCCCCTCTCCCCGGCCGCCGCGGCGCCGTCGCGCGAACCGCGCTGGGCGACCGTCACCGCGACCGCGGAGACCCCGGCCGTCTTCGACGACGAGGCCGACGGGAACGCCGACGCGGACGACCCGGCGCTCTGGACCTCCCGCACCGCGCCCGGCGACTCCGTCGTCGTCGCCACCCTGAAGAACGGCGGCCTCGCGGCGTACGCCCTCGACGGGTCGTTGCTGCAGCGCCTCGCGGTCCCCGCGACGCCGGCCGGGGCCGAGGAGGCCAGCCGCTACAACAACGTCGACGTCGTCCAGGGGGCGCGGATCGGCGGGCGCACGCTCGACCTGGCGGTGGTCAGCGACCGCGGCCGGGACCGCGTCCGCGTCTTCGCCATCGACCCGCGCGGCGCGGCCGCCGGGGCCGCCGTGCTGCGCGACGTCACCGCTCCCGGTGCGGCGCCCGTGTTCAGCGCCAGTGAGGCCGCCGTCGACGAGCAGGAGACCGCCTACGGGCTCGCCGCCGGGCTCGACGCGCGCGGCGGCGTCCAGGTGCTCACCACCCGCCGGCACACGACCGACTACGCCGTGCTCGACCTCGTGGCCGGCCCCGGCGGGACGGTCGGGTACCGCGAGGTGAGCCGCAGTTCGCTGCCCGCGGAGTTCACCCTGTCCACCGGCGGGACGTGGAGCCCCTGCGAGGAACCCGGTGAGGGCCCGCAGATGGAGGGCACCGTGCGCGACCCCGCGTCGGGCGCCTGGTTCGTCGCGCAGGAGGACGTCGGGATCTGGCGGCTCACGGTCGAGGGCGGGGCGACGACCTCGCGCCGCCTCCTCGACACCGTGCGCGGTTTCGGCGTCCCCGCGACGTACGACGCCGGCACGGAGTCGTGCGAGGTCTCGGGCCCGGACCCGGGGGTGGGCGGGACCCACCTCACGGCGGACGCCGAGGGCCTGACCGTCGCCCCGAAGGCCGGCGGGGGGACGTACCTGTTCGCCTCCAGCCAGGGGGACAGCACGTTCGCCGTCTACGACGTGTCCCGCAAGGCGCGCTACGTCGGCGGGTTCTCCGTCGCCGACGGGCCCGGGATCGACGGTGTGCAGCACAGCGACGGCGCGACCCTCAGCACGTCGCCGCTGGGCCCGGACTTCCCGCACGGCGTCTTCGTCAGCCACGACGGCGAGGAGACCCCGACGGTCGCGGGCGCCGACGGCGAGGCCCGCGTGTCGACGGGGTTCACGCTCGTCCCCCTGGAGCGGATCACCACGCCGCTGGGCCTGCGCCTCTGAGCCGGTGGGCCGGCGGCGGGACCCGCCGCCGGCCCCATCCACGCGCGTGATGCGCACCATCACCCGGCTGGCCTTCCCGGGAGCCGGGTGAGTGCGGACACTCGGCTCAGCGGGTCGGCGGCGACCGGGAGGCGGCTCCGACGGTGGAGCGGACCTCGCCGGAGCGGCGGGCCCGCCGCTCCGCTCCCTCGTCGGAAGGTTCCCCACCGTGACCACCACCACGCCCGCCGGCCCGGCCGCCCCGCCGAGCGATCCCGCCGCCCAGCTGCAGTGGCTCGTCGACCGCGCCGCCATCAGCGACCTGCTCGTGGAGTTCGCCCGCACGCTGGACGTCAGGGACTTCGACGCCAACACGGCCCTGTACCTGCCGGACGGCACGTTCGAGGTCGACGGAGCGCCGTTCAGGCTCGTCGGCCACGAGCAGCTGGCGACGACGGGTTCCCCGCGCGGGCTCGCGCGCTACGACGCCACGTGGCACCTGTCGTCCAACCACGCCATCCACGTCGACGGCGACACCGCGACCACGCGGTCGTACCTGATCGGCGTGCACCGGTTCACCGCGGACCTGACGCGGCACGCCGACGGGGCCGGCTGGTACGACTGCACGCTGCGCCGCACCGAGCAGGGCTGGCGCTTCGCCACCGTCGTGATCCACGAGGTGTGGCGGGCCGGCGAGGACCTCCCGCACGTGCCGCCGAACAGCTGAGACCCGCCGCGCGCCGCTCGTAGGCTGGCGCGGTGATCACCGTCGGCGTCGACCTCGCGACCGAGCCGGCGCGAACGGCGAAGGCCGTGCTGCGCTGGGACGGTGCGGGCGCGCACGTGGAGTCGCTCGCGCTGGGCACGACCGACGCGCAGGTCCTCGACGCCGCCGGCACGGCCGCGAAGCTCGGGCTCGACTGCCCGCTCGGCTGGCCCGACGAGTTCCTCGCGTTCCTGCTGGCGCACCAGGCGGGGGACCATGTCGCCCCGGCCGACGTCGCCGGCCGCGACTGGCGGCGGCGGCTGGCCAACCGGGAGACCGACCGGGCCGTGCGCGCGGGGACCGGGCTGACGCCGACGAGCGTGGCCGCCGAGGCGTGCGCCGCGTCGGACGACGCCTTCGACGCCGTCGTCGCCGCGCTGACGGCCCGGGCCGCCGCGGTGGGCGCGGCCACACGACCGGCGCAGGGGCAGCGCGCGGCCGCGGCCCGCGAGGGGTGGATCGCCCTGCCGACCGGACCGCTGGCGGACCTCGCCCACCCGCCCCGCTGACCGCGGCACCGGCCTCGGGGCCCGCGCCGCGGACCGACACCGGCGCCCGCGACCGCTCAGTGCACCGGCGCCACGGGGGAGATGACGGCGGCGCGCAGCGGGCTGCGCGCCGTCGACCACGTCGAGGTCAGCGCCTCGTGCAGCACGGCGCTCGCCGCCCCCACCGCACCGGCGTGCTCGCCCGATCCGCTGAGGCGCACGGTCACGCCGTGCAGGTCGCGGGCCATCGCGGCGCGGACCCGGTCCTGCAGCACCGCGCGGACCCGTTCGCCGCCGCACCGCAGACCCGGACCGCCGAGCACCACCTCGCCGACGTCCACGACGTTGACGACACCGAGCACGACGCCCGCCAGGTCGTCGGCGGCGCGGCGCAGCACCGCGGCCGCGGCCGCGTCCCCGCCGGCGGCGAGCGCCTCCAGGCGGTCGTGGTCGGCGAGCACGCTGGCCTCGGCGAGGCGCAGGCCGGCCGAGCGCGCGGCGCCTGCGCCCACGAGGCGGACGTACCCGCGCACGACGGCGGCCGGCGCGGCGCACGCCTCGAGGCACCCGACCGACCCGCACGTGCAGGCGGGGCCGGACGGGTCGACGACGACGTGGCCGATCTCCCCCGCGTTCCCGGACTCGCCCCGGAGCACCTCGTCGCGCAGGACGATCCCGCCCCCGATGCCCACGCCGACGTGCACGTGGAGGAAGGAGCGCGGTCCCCGCGGGGAGCGCCACAGCTCGCCCACGGCACACGCCGTCGCGTCGTTCTCCACCAGCACGGGCAGGTCGAGGAACCGTCCGAGCAGGTCGGCGACCGCGACCCCGTGCCAGCCGGGCAGGTTGATGGCCGACGACCGCACGGGGCCGTGGAAGTCGAGCGGCCCGGGCACGGCCACCCCCACCCCGCGCACCGCGCTCGCGTCGAGGTCACCGCGGGCGACCCCCGCGGCGACGAGGTCGTGCACCAGGCCGGCGCCGACGCGGAGCGACCCGGACGCCCCGTCCCCCGGACGGTCCGCGCGGGCGGTGCCGAGCACGTCGCCCGTCAGGTCGAGCAGGACGGCCACGACGTGGTCGCGGTCGAACTGCAGGCCGGCGGCGACCGCCACGCCGGGCCGCACCGACAGCGCCGCGCGCGGTTTGCCCACGGCGCGCGGGAGGGACGAGCGCCCGCCCCCCTCCCGGACGAGGTCGCGCTCGAGCAGCCGGCGGACGATGTTCGACACCGTCTGCAGGGTCAGGCCGCTCGAACGGGCGATCTCGGTCCGGGAGGTCCCGGGCGAACGCCGGATCCCGTCCAGGACGACCGCCTGGTTGTAGTCACCCACCCAGGGCAGGTTCGTGCCTCGTCGCACCGCGCCTCCTCGCGCTCGCGGACCCCGGACGGGCGGCGCGCCGCCGTGGGCGCGTACCCGTCGGGGTCGTCGGCAGAAGCATGTCCGTCACCCGTTGACACGGTCAATCCACTGGATTTACTTTTTGCGGACGGGACGGCGACGCGGCCGTCCGGCACCCGGGAGGTCCGGGTCCTCGAGCTCAACCACACCACGAAGGAGTGGGTCGTGCGTCGTCGCAGCTTCCTGACCGCCGCCGGACTCGGCGCCGGAACCCTGTTCGCCACCGCCGCCTGCGGAGGGGAGTCGTCCGGCTCCTCGGACTCCACGGCGGTCAAGGTCGCGTACCAGCAGTGGGGTTCCGGCACCATCATGAAGGACTACCTCTCGGGGCTGAAGACGTCCTACGAGGGCGCCAACCCGGGCAAGAGCATCGAACTGGTGCCGATCGTCGCGTCCGAGAACGACTACTACACGAAGCTGCAGCTGATGATGCGCTCGCCGCGCACGTCGCCCGACGTCGTGTACGAGGACACCTTCCTCATCAACTCCGACATCACGGCCGGCTACCTGCAGCCGCTGGACTCCTTCCTGGGCAGCTGGGACCAGTGGGACCAGTTCCAGGACACCGCCAAGGGCGCCGCGAAGGCCGCCGACGGCAAGACCTACGGCGTCCCCGACGGCACCGACACCCGCGCCCTGTGGTTCAACAAGCAGCTGCTGACCCAGGCCGGTCTGCCCGAGGCCTGGGCCCCCACCAGCTGGGACGACATCCTCACGGCCTGCCGCGAGATCAAGGGCAAGGTCCCCGGCGTGACGCCCATCAACATCTACGCGGGCAAGGCGGCGGGTGAGGCCGCGTCCATGCAGGGCTTCGAGATGCTGTTCTACGGCACCGGCAGCACCCTCTACGACGTCGCCTCGGACAAGTGGAACGTCGCGAGCCCCGAGTTCCGCGACGCCCTGACCGTGCTCAAGACCTTCTACGACGAGAAGCTGTGCCCGGACCCGGAGATCGCCCTCGACGCGCAGATCTCCAACCGCGTGGGGGAGGAGTTCCTGCCGGGGTCGACCCTGGCCATCGCCCTCGACGGGTCGTGGATGTCGAACAACTGGCTGGAGACCGGCGGGGCGCCGTGGCCCGAGTGGTCGCAGCTCATGGCGACGACGCCGATGCCCACGAAGGACGGCTCCGCACCGGGCAAGATCAGCATGTCGGGCGGCTGGACGTGGGCGATGACCAAGAACGCGGCCAACGCCGACGAGGCCTGGAAGGTCATCTCGACGCTCACGGCGTTCGAGAACAACCTGAAGTACAACATCGCCAACGCGTCGGTGGCGGTCCGCAAGGACGTCGCGCAGGACCCGGAGTACACGGGCTCGAACCAGACGCTCGAGTTCTTCTCCAGCCTCGTGCCCGTCACGCAGTACCGCCCGCAGAACACGGACTACCCCCGCGTCTCCAACGAGATCCAGGTGGCGATGGAGGCCGTCGTCACCGGGCAGGCCAGCCCCACGGAGGCGGCGGACGCCTACGACGAGGCGGTCAAGGGCATCGTCGGCGAGGAGAAGACGGCCACCCTCTGACCCCCCGACCACCCCGCCGACGGTCCCAGGAGGTCCCGTGGCCACGCTGACCCGACCCACTCCCCCGAGCAGCCCGCCCGGGGTCGACCCGCACCGGCGGACCCACCCGCTGCGGGTCGACATCGCCCGCGCCCTGCCGCTCACCCCGGCCGTCGTGCTGCTGCTGGTCTTCCTGGCCGGCCCGATCGTGTGGTGCTGCTACGCCGCCTTCACCAACACCGCCCTCACGGGCGCCGGGTCGGGCGCCACCCAGTTCGTCGGCCTGGACAACTTCCGCCAGGCCTTCGGCAGCGAGGCGTTCCGCAACTCCGTCGTCCTGACCCTGGTCTTCACCGTGCTGTCCGCGGTCGTGGGCCAGAACCTCCTCGGCCTGGCGCTGGCCCTGCTGCAGAAGCGGTCCGCGAAGGTGGTCCGCACCCTGGTGGGGACCGCCGTCATCGGCGCCTGGGTCATCCCCGAGGTCGTCGCGGGCTACGTCTGGTACGCGTTCCTGTCCAAGGACGGCACGTTCAACGAGCTCATCGCGGGGCTCGGCCTGAGCCAGAACTGGCTCTACACGCTGCCCATCCTGGCGGTGTCGCTCGCGAACGTGTGGCGCGGCACCGCCTTCTCGATGCTGGTCTACAACGCGGCGCTGTCGGAGATCCCCCAGGAGATCGAGGAGGCCGCCGAGATGGACGGCGCGACGGGCCTCTCCCGGCTGCGCTACGTGACGATCCCGATGATCCGGCGCACCGTCACGACCAACCTCATGCTCATCACGCTGCAGACCCTGTCGGTGTTCGGCCTCATCTACACCATGACGAAGGGCGGCCCGGGCACCAAGAGCCAGACCCTGCCGCTGTACATGTACGAGCAGGCGTTCTCCTTCAGCCAGCTCGGCTACGGCACCGCCATCGCCCTCGTGCTGCTGGCCGTCGGCGCCGTCTTCTCCGTCGTCTACATGCGCCTGCTGCGCGAGGAGGCGTGACCCCCGTGACCGCGACCACCCCCGCCACCGTCGTGACGACCACCCGGGTCACCGGGACGACCACCCGCCCGCGCGGGCCGCGGTCGTGGGTCGCCCCGGCCGTCGTCAACGTCGTCACCGCCCTGCTGGGCCTCATGTTCCTGCTGCCCATGCTGTGGGTCGTGTTCGCGGCCTTCAACGCGACCGCCGGGCTGAAGGTGGAGTGGCCCGGATCGAACTTCAGCCTGGAGAACTTCCGGGCCGTCATGACGCCCGAGACGACCTACCGGCCCATGTGGAACGGACTCGTCCTGTGCGTGTCCGCCGCGGCCATCGCCGTGGTCGTCGCGACCCTCGCGGCCTACCCGCTGTCGCGGTTCGAGACGCGCTACAAGCGGCCGTTCCTGCTGTCGATCCTCTTCTCCACGGGGCTGCCGATCACGGCGATCATGGTGCCGGTGTACGGGCTGTTCGTGCAGCTCAACCTCATCGACACCCTCGGCGGCACCATCGCCTTCATGGCCACGACCTCGCTGCCCATCTCGATCTTCCTCATGAAGAACTTCATGGACGGCGTGCCGATCTCGCTGGAGGAGGCGGCCTGGACCGACGGGGCCAGCGCCATGCAGACGCTGCGGCACATCGTGCTGCCGCTCATGTGGCCGGGCCTGTCCGTCGTCATCATCTTCACGTTCATCGGGCTGTGGGGGAACTTCTTCATCCCCTTCGTCCTGCTGCTCTCCCCCGACCGGCTGCCCGCCTCGGTGAGCATCTTCACCTTCTTCGGCCAGTACGGCTCCGTGCAGTGGGGCCAGCTCGCCGCCTACTCCGTGCTGTACACGCTGCCGGTGGTCGTGCTCTACCTGCTGCTGTCCCGCCGCCTCGGTGGCGCCTTCACCTTCGGCGGCGCCCTCAAGGGCTGAGCCCGCCGCCCGTCCCGGCGCCCCACCACCCCTCCC
>NZ_JAAALN010000201.1 GCF_009906795.1 Kineococcus siccus | reverse complement strand
GGCCCCCCTCCTCGCCCTGCTGCTCGTGCTCGCCGCCCTCACGGCGTGCGGTTCCCGCAGCGACGGCTTCGTCACGCGCGACGGTCGCCAGCTCCAGCTCGACGGGGAGCCGTTCCGCTTCGTCGGCGCGAACCTCTACGACGCCGCGGCCAGCGACCGGTACTCCTGCCGGCCGGCGTCGCGCATCCCCACCGACGACCTCGAGGACCACTTCCGCTGGCTGCGGGAGCAGGCCGGGGTCACGGTCGTCCGCTTCTGGGCCTACCAGACCTACACCGACTCCGGCCGCGACTTCAGCGCGGTCGACCGCGTCGTCGAGGCGGCGCGCCGGGCCGGCGTCCGGCTGGTCCCGGTCCTGGAGGACGGACCCGGCGACTGCAGCACGGGCGAACCCGGGACGCCGCTCGCCGAGGCCGACGGCGGGAGCTACTTCTCCAGCGGGTACCTGCGTCCCTACGGGGACGCGCAGCTCTCGCTGCGGGACTACGCGCGCGCGATCGCCACCCACTACCGCGACGAGCCGACCATCGTCGCCTGGATGATCGTCAACGAGGCCGAGACCGACGAGCGCGACGCCGAGGGCCGTTCCGCCCTGGTCAGCTTCGCGGGTGACGTCTCCGCGGTGCTGCACGACGCCGACCCGAACCACCTCGTCACGCTGGGGACGCAGGGCAACGGTGCGCCCGGCGGCAGCGGCCCCGACTTCCGCGAGGTCTACAACCAGGAGGGGCTCGACTTCGTCGAGGTCCACGACTGGGCGCGCTACGGCTCCGACACCGAGGCGCTGCCCGGGGCGCAGGGAACCACCCTGCCGCGCACGGACTCCGCCGGGTGCGCGAGCAGGTCCGCGCCGATCGCCTGCTCGTTCGCGATCGCCGCCGAGATCGAGAAGCCGATCGTCGTCGGTGAGGCGGGGATCCTCGCGACCGACGCCGCCGGGCGCCAGCGCCGCGCGGACCTGCTGCAGGCCAAGGTGTCCGCGGCGCTCGAGGTCGGCGCCGCGGGGTACCTCGTCTGGCACTACAGCTCGACCGCGACGGACGGCTACGACCTCGTGCGCGCCGACCGCGACCCGTCCTTCGCCGTGCTGCGGCGGGCCGCCGCGACCCTCTGACCCCGGCCGGGGGACCCGACGCCGGGCGACCCGGCCGGGGTTCAGCCGGCGCAGGCCGTGCGGGTGCCGGTGTCGGCGCCGGCCGACCACGCCCCCAGGACGCGCGTGGCCGACAGGCCCGCGACCCGGTAGGCCAGCACGGGCGACAGCCGCGCCGTGACGGAGGTGTCCGTGAACAGCGGACCGCGGGCGACCCGCTGGTCGGTGGCGTGCCAGGTGACGTCCTGCCACGTCGCGCCCGGCGTCGAGCGGTCGAGCCGCTGCACGACGTAGGCCACCGCGGGGCTCGCGCCCCGCCAGCTCAGCGCGTGCCCGGTCGCGGTGCGGCTGACGGAGAGCCCGCACGGCGTCGGGGGCACGGCCCACCGCGGGGGTTCCGGTGCGCCCATGGCGCGCGCGAACGCCTGCAGCGTCGTGGTGCGCGCCCGCTCGTCGGCCGTGCGGCCCGGGAAGAAGTACTGGTAGCCGTCGTCGTGGTCGACGAACCCGGCGGTGTCGTGGTGCGGCACGACGGACCACGTCAGCGCCCCCGCCGCGCCGCTCGTGCGCACGGCGTCGAGGAACGCGGCCAGGGGTTCCCCGCCCTGCGCGCCGTTCCACGCGTACTCCCCCACGAGGTAGGCCTTGCCGTGCCGGAGCGCCGTCGCGGCCGACGAGCGGACCCGGTCCAGCTGCATCGGGTAGAAGTGGTCGTCGACGATGTCGACGGAGGCGATGTCGAGGCTGGGTTCGTGCAGGCAGTCCGTGCGGCACGCCGGGTCGGTGCCGTGCCCGTCGACGACGAGCTGCCGCGGCGCCACCCGCTCGATGTGGTCGGCCACCGCGCGGGTCCAGGAACCGTCCCAGAAGTTGCCGGCGCAGGTCTGGCACCACATCTCGTTGCCGGTCTGCCACCCCATGATCGTCGGGTCGTCGGCGTAGCGCAGGCCCGTGTAGGGGTTCACGTGCGACACGACGTGGGAGATGTAGGCCTGGTAGTCCGCGATGACGGTGGGGTCGGAGAAGAACGCCGACTCCGGGAGCCCGCGCCACGACGAGAAGGTCGACTTGTTGCCGTGGTAGTAGTCCCAGTTGTCGACCAGCGTGATGATGAGGCGCTGGCGGTAGCGGGCCGCCGTCGCGACGGCGAAGTCCAGGGAGTCGAACGCGCCGGCCTGGAACACCCCCGGGGCCGGCTGGATGCACCGCGCGCAGCCGACCAGGCCACCCCAGGTGCGCACGACCGTGCCCCCCGACGCCTGGGCGGCGCGGAACGCGTCCTCCACGCGGAACTTCGACGGGTAGGTCGGTGCCCCCGCGGCGTCGCGGACGTTGTCGTCGAGGCCGAGCCAGTAGATGTTGGTCCCGGAGAACCGGAACGGCGCGCCGTCCAGGGTCAGCGTCGACCCGGTGCGCTGCACGAAGCTCTTCGCGGGGGCGCCCGCGGCGTCCGCGCGGGGCGCGGTCACCGCGAGACCGGAGACGACGACGAGCGCCGCGAGGGCGGCCACGAGCAGGCGCGCGCCGCGCAGGACGGGGGCGAGGGGACGACGGGAGGCCACCCTCCTGGATCGACCCGTCCCGGCCGGTCCTTGAGCGCGCAAGCGGTGGGAGCCGGTGCCGGCCCGGGGGGCCGGGGTGCGGGGACGGACCCGGGCCCAGGGCCCGGCGGGCCGTCAGCTCCGGTGCGCCAGGAGCCGGCGGTACAGCGCGTCGACCGCGGACGCGGCGGCGGCCGCCCCGTAGCGCAGGCTCAGCTCGGCCGGCACGTCGCGGCGGTGCAGACCGCGCCGCTGCAGCTCGTCGAGCCCGGCGCGCAGCCCGTCCGGGCCGCCCGCGACCTCCACGGCCCCCTCGGGCACGGCGGACAGCTCGGTGAGCGCGGGGCACTGGACGAAGACGACGGGCAGACCGCTCGCCACGGCCTCGACGACGGCCATCCCGAACGTCTCGTCGCGCGAGGCGCTCAGCGCGACGTCCGCAGCCGCGAGCACGCGCGGCACGTCGCCGCGCGGGCCGAGCCAGCGCACGGCGTGGGACACGCCGAGGTCGGCGGCGAGCGCCTGCAGGTCGCCCAGCAGCGACCCCGCACCCGCGACGAGCAGGACGTGCCCGCCGGCGGCCAGCCGGGGGGCGCACGCGCGCAGCACCTCGTCGACGCGCTTGACGGGGTCGAGCCGGCCGACCACCACGAGCGCCACGTCGTCGTCGGCGAGACCGAGCTCGGACCGGACGGCGGCGCGGTCCGCCGGCGCGGGGGTCAGGGCGTCGACGTCGATGCCGTTGTCCACGACCGTGATCCGGTCGCGCCGGACGCCCCAGCCGACGAGCCGCTCGGCCGTCGTCTCGGACACGGCCACGGTGTGGGTCGCGGCGCGCTCGAGGCCCCGGTAGAGCAGCCGCAGCCACCAGGCGTGCGGCCGGCCCTCGACGGTGTCCGCCATGAGGGAGTGCTCGCTGGAGACGACGACGCGCACGCCCGCCATGCGGGCCGCGGGGATCCCCCACAGCTGGGCGGCGAGCAGGTGCACGTGGACGACGTCGGGGGCGTGGGCGCGCAGGACGCGCGCGAGCCGGAGCACGGCCAGGGGCTTGCGCCAGCCCGCCATCCCGAGCACGCGCACGCGGTCCCCCCGCGCGCGCATGGCGTCGCCGACGGGCCCCGCCTCGTACAGGCACACCGTGGCGGTCGCGGCGGCGGTGCGCTGCACGAGCAGCTCCAGCTGCCGCTCCGCGCCGCCCGTGGTGAGGGTGGTGATGACGTGGACGACCCGCAGGGGCCGGCCCGCCGCCGGGGGTCTGGCCGCCGCGGGTCTGGCCGCCGGGGGTCTGGCCGCCGTGGTCGCCGTGGTCGTGCGCGGCACCGCGGGGCCGCTCACCGCCGGACCGCGCGCAGGGCCGTGCGGTAGACCTCGGCCGTGGCCGCGGCGCTGGTCTCCCAGGTCGGCAGGTCCAGGGCGCGCGGCTGGTGCGGCGTGCCGCCGCGGGCGGCGACGGCCTGCAGCTCCGCCACGAGGGCGTCCGCGAGGGCCTGCGGCGAGCTGTCGGGCGCGATGCCGCGCACCAGGCCGTCCTCGACGAGGTCGCCGATGCCCGCGACGTCGGCGCCGACGACCGGCAGGCCGAGCGTGACGGCCTCCATGACGCCCACGGGGTGGGCCTCGTAGTCGGACATCGCGGCCATGACGCCCGCCGCGGACAGCTCCTGCGCCATGGCGGCGCGGTCCGCGGGCGGCAGCGAGCGGATCGTCACCGCGTCGGCGACGCCGAGGCTCGCGGCGCGGGCCCGCAGCTCCCCCTCGAACGGCCCCGCGCCCAGCACGACGAGGGTGGCCCCGGGCACGCGGGCGCGCACCAGCGGCAGCGCGTCGACGACCCGGTGGTGGCCCTTGTAGCGCTCGAGGCGGCCGCTGGAGACGATGCGGCCGGGCACGGGCGACGCCCCGCTCGGCGAGGGCGGCAGCGCGCCGCCGTTGGGGATCACGCTGAACCGGTCCTCGGGCAGCCCGGTGACCGCGGCGAAGGCGGACCGCTCGAACCGGCTGACGGCGACGAGCCGCTGCGCGCGGCGCAGCAGCGGCGCGAGCACCCGGTACTGGGTGTCGCGCATCGCGGTGCGCCGCGAGGAGGAGTGCCCGCCGCTGTGGAAGGTCAGGACGAAGGGCGTGCGGGACGCGACCGCGGCCAGCATGGCCAGCGGCGGCGTCAGGGTGTTGACGCCCTGCACGTGGACGAGGTCCCAGTCGCCGCGGGCGACGACCGCGGGCAGCCCCGGCGACAGGTACAGGTCGCCCTCGCGCGGGTACGAGCGACGCCGCACCACGTCGAGGCCCGCGACGGTCTCCGACCGCGGCAGCGTGCCGCTGCGGTCGGTGGCCAGCACCGTCAGGTCGAACTCGCCCGTCGCGGCGAGCCGCGAGGCGACCTCGGCGACGTGCGTCTCGAGCCCGCCCATCTCGGGGAAGAAGCGCTGCACGACCTGCAGGACGCGCGGCCGGCGCCCGCCCCGGCCGGTCACGGGCGTGACGTCGGCGGGGGCGGTCACCGGTTCACGACCAGGGTGCGCAGCGGCCGGACCTGGCCGGGGTTGCTGATCGTCACCACGACGCGGCCGGTGCTGGGCACCACGACCGTCGTCGAGACCGTGCCGTCGGCGGGCACGCTGAACAGCGGGTAGGTGACCGCGGAGCCGTCACCCGGGTCCGTGCGCAGCTCCAGCGGCCCCGTGGCCTCCTGGGCCGACACGACGACGACGGCCTGGGTGCCCGACAGCCCGGCCAGGGACATCTGCACGGGCGTCACCTCGCCCTCGGACGTGCTGCGCACGGAGACGACCAGCGCGACGACCGTGACCGCGACCGCGACGGCCGCCCAGGGGGCCGTGCGCAGCAGGGCGCGACGGCGCTCGTCACCGACGTCGCCCGGGGACCGCACGGCGCCAGACCCTACGGCGTCGGACGGGTCCGCGCCCGGGCGCACGGCGTCGCGCGCGGGCTCCTCCTGCGGCGCGAGCGCCGGCGGGCGCAGCGCGGACACCGCGAGGGCCACGAGCGCCAGGACGGCGAGGGCGAGCGCCCAGCTGCCGGGGTGCAGCCCCGCGGGGCTCAGGCCGAGCAGCATCCCCGTGAGGGCGATGACGACCAGGCTGCCGCCGACCGCGACGAGGAGGGCGTCCAGCCCGCCGCGCCGGCGGTGGCGGGACAGCCGCGTGGCGGTGGCGGCCACGGCCAGCAGCGTCAGGGGGGCCCGCACGGTGGCGGGCAGGTCGATCAGGACGCCGGCCGCGGCCAGCACGACGAGCACCGCGGCGAGGACGGCACCGGGCGGGCGCACGGTGCCCGCGGGGGCGGGCGGAGCCTCGATCGTCGGCGCGCTCACCGGCCGAGCTCCGAGACGTCGTAGACGGAGATCGAGCCGTTGTCGTAGATGCGGTCCACACCCTTCACGTCGTCGAACTTCTGCAGCGCGGCGGCGGGCACGGGCGTCGTGCGCCCGTCCGAGCCGAACTCGCCGCTCTCGATGTACACGCCCTGGTTGGGCAGCCCGAAGGCGTCGCGCCGGTCGACGACCACGTAGCGGATGCCGGCCTCGCGGATCAGCCGGACGTCCTCGTCGCCGAAGTCGGGGCTGAGGATCAGGCGGGAGGCGTCGATCTCCGTGGAGATGTGCCGGACGGTGAACTGCCCGCCGTCGGCCGCGGCCAGCAGGCCGCTGACGCGGTCGGCGTAGATGCGGCTGTCCGGCGGCAGCGCCGTGGCCTGCCAGTCGGCGGCCGCGAGGTTGTCGGCGTCGACGCTGCGGGCGTCGGCGGAGACGAGGAACGGCCCGGGCAGCTGCGCGGCGACGGTCCCCGACCCGAGCACGACCCCGCCGAGGAAGGTGAAGGTGGCTGCGGCGCCGAAGATCCCGGCGCGCCGGCGGGTCGGCGCGTGCCGGGCGAACCACCACGCGACGACGAAGGCGACGCCGAGGAACACGAACCCGGCCGCCCGGTCGCCGACCTCGGCGGTCGCCCGCGCGACGTGGCCGCCGGGGATGACCGGGTAGAGCACGGCGACCAGGACGAGCAGCACTGCGGCGGTGTGGCGGGCGCGGAACCAGGCCCGCGCGGCCAGCAGCGACGGCAGCAGCGCCGCCACGGTCACGACCAGCGCGCCGATGAGCAGCACCTGCTCCCACGGCGCCGGCCCGACGCCGGCGGTGTTCGCGAACAGCGCCTTGGTCTGCCGGCCCTCGAACAGCGAGGACAGGTCGGAGGAGGAGCTGGTGACGATCGAGCCGAGGTAGCTCGTGAGGGTGTTGCCGGGGTTGGTGAGCATCACGCCGAACAGCACGATCCCCGTCCCGGTCACGACGCCCAGCGCGCGGGCCTCGTTCGGCCGGCTCCGGCGCACGACGAGCTCCAGCGCGAACCACACGACGAAGGCGAGGACGAGCAGGGCCGCCGTGACGTGGTGGGTGACGACGACGGCCGCGAGGGCCAGGACGGGCAGCACCAGGCCCCGTCGCCGGGTCCGGTCGCGGGACAGGAACAGCGCCACGGTCAGGACCGCGAGCGGCAGCGCCAGCGTCTGGTAGGAGAACTGCGAGTTGAAGAACAGCATCTGCGGGTTGCAGGCGTAGACCACGACCGCGATCGCGCCGGCCCGCGGCGAGCGGGTCAGGCGCGTCACGACGAGGACGATGCCGAGGCCGAGCACGAGGCGCGCCGCGAGCAGGACCAGCACGGAGCTGGTGTGGGCGCCCAGCCCCGTCAGGTCGCGGACGCCGTCGGTCACGACCTCGAGCCCCGGGTAGTACGACGTGATCGGCAGCAGGGGGTTGGTCTGGAACAGCCGGCCCGAGTCCCCGATGATCCGCAGCAGGTTCGCGTGCAGCAGCTCGTCGTGGAACATGAACCGCGTCGGGTACAGCACCGTCCGGCTCAGCTGCAGCGCCAGCACGGCGGCCAGCGCGATCCCCGTGCGGGTCGCGGCGGGCACGCGGGGCCACGCCACCACGAGGGCCGCGGGCGCGACGACGAGGGCGAGGCCGAGCTCCCAGAGGACCTGCGTCATGCCGCCGTCGTCGCCCGTGGAGCGCGCGCGGTCCACGGCGAAGGCCATCGACAGCAGGCCCAGGGCCATGGCGAGCAGCGCGGGGCCGGCGAGCGGGACGCGGCGGCGACGGGGCGCCGC
>NZ_JAAALN010000200.1 GCF_009906795.1 Kineococcus siccus | reverse complement strand
CTTCTCGGACGACCCCGCCTGGGCCGACGCCAACGTGCCCACCCCCAACGCCCGGTCGCGGACCGTGATCCGCCCGCCCGCGGGCGCACCGCCCGCCGAGAGCCTCCTCCTGCTGTCGCGGGCGACGCACGCCGTCATCGCCAACAGCACGTTCAGCTGGTGGGGCGCCCACCTGCGGGAGCAGCCGGGCGTGACCATCGCCCCGCGTCCGTGGTTCAGCGCCGACCACGACACCCGGGACCTGCTGCCGCCAGGGTGGCTCACGCTCGACGGTCGCTGAAGCCACTCAGGTGCCGACACGTTGCGCCGATGGGGTGACGTCGTCAGCAGCGAGTGAGCGCAGTCAGCCGTTCGAAGGAGACCAAGTGAGTGCGACCAAGAAGGCCCTCATCACCGGCATCACCGGGCAGGACGGCTCGTACCTGTCCGAACTGCTGCTGGCCAAGGGCTACGAGGTCCACGGGCTGGTCCGGCGCTCCTCCAGCTTCAACACCGAGCGCCTCGACCACATGTTCCAGGACCCGCACGAGGTGAGCCGCACGCTGTGGTTGCACCACGGCGACCTCACCGACGGCACCGGTCTGGTCAACCTGCTCCGTGAGGTGCAGCCCGACGAGGTGTACAACCTCGGCGCGCAGAGCCACGTCCGCGTGAGCTTCGACATGCCCGACTACACGGCGGACGTGACCGGAGCGGGCACGATCCGGCTGCTCGAGGCGATCCGCGCCGCGGACGTCGAGACCCGGTTCTACCAGGCGAGCTCGTCGGAGATGTTCGGGTCCAGCCCGCCCCCGCAGAACGAGGACACCGTCTTCCACCCGCGATCGCCCTACGGCGTCGCCAAGCTGTTCGGCTACTGGGCGACCGTGAACTACCGCGAGTCCTACGGGCTGTTCGCGAGCAACGGCATCCTCTTCAACCACGAGTCCCCCCGGCGCGGCGAGACGTTCGTGACCCGCAAGATCACCCGCGCGGTGGCCCGCATCGCCGCCGGCCTGCAGACCGAGCTGTTCCTCGGCAACGTCGACGCCGTCCGCGACTGGGGCTACGCCGCCGAGTACGTCGAGGCGATGTGGCGCATGCTGCAGCACGACACCCCGGGCGACTGGGTCATCGGGACCGGCACCGCGGGCTCGGTGCGCGACTTCGCCGAGGTGGCCTTCGCCCACGCGGGCCTGGACCTCGACAAGCACCTGCGCTACGACCGCCGCTACAACCGGCCCGCCGAGGTGGACGCCCTCGTCGCCGACGCCTCCCGCGCCGAGGCAGCGTTCGGCTGGAAGGCGTCGACGCACTGGGAGGACCTCGCCAAGCTCATGGTGGACGCCGACCGCCGCATCCTCGAGGACGAGCTCGCCGGCCGACTGGTGCGGATCGACCGTTGAACGCCACCGGGGGTCGCACCGTCCTGCTGACGGGTGCCGGCGGCATGCTGGGTCGGGCGGTCCAGCGCCGCTGGCCGGTCCTCTCCGCGCCGGGCGACCGCCTCGTCCCCGTGGGCCGCAAGGACGCCGACCTGGCCGACCAGCTGCGGACCCGCGAGCTCCTGCGCGAGGTGGCTCCCACGACCGTCGTGCACTGCGCGGCGCGGGTCGGGGGCATCGCCGCGAACGCAGCGGACCGTGCGGGGTTCCTCATGGACAACCTGCGCGTCGACACGAACCTGCTCTCCGCCGCCTACGAGCAGGGCGTCCGCGAAGTGCTCTACATCGGCAGCTCGTGCATGTACCCCAAGGACCACCGCCAGCCGCTCGTCGAGACGGACGTCCTGGCCGGGCCGCTGGAGCCGACGAACGACGGATACGCCCTGGCCAAGATCGCCGGTGCGAGCTTCTGCCAGCTGGTGAGCGCCGAGCGGGGAGTCGACTACCGCGTGCTCGTCCCCTCCAACCTGTACGGGCCCGGCGACGACTTCCAGCCCGGGCGGGCCCACCTCGTCGCTGCGGCGCTGGCCAAGGCCCACACGGCGGTGACGTCGGGGGCGACGTCCCTCGGCGTGTGGGGCGACGGTTCCGCCCGCCGCGAGTTCACCTACGTCGACGACCTCGCGGACTTCCTGATCCGTGTCCTCGACCGCCTCGCCGACCTCCCGCCGCTGCTGAACGTCGGGGCGGGGGTCGACCACTCCGTGGCCGACTACCACCGCTACGCCGCGGAGGTCACGGGTTTCACGGGGTACCTCGAGTTCGACGTCACCAAGCCGGTGGGCATGCACCAGAAGCTCATGAGCTCCGCGCTCGCGGAGCCGTTCGGGTGGGCGCCGGCCACCCCCATCCGCGAGGGCATGGCCCTCGCCTACGCCGACTACCTCGAGAGGCACCCATGACCGTCACGACCACGAGGCTCCCGCTGGCGACCACCACGTGGGACGACGCCGAACGCGCGGCCATGCAGCGGGTGATCGAGTCGGGCTACTTCACCATGGGGGCCGAGGTCCGCTCCTTCGAGCGGGCCTTCGCGGACACCGTGGGTGCCCGGTACGCGGTCATGGTCAACTCCGGCAGCAGTGCCAACCTCCTCGCGGTCGCCGCCGCGGTCCTCGCCCCGGGTGTCGACCTGGCCCCCGGTGACGAGGTGATCGTCCCGGCCGTGTCCTGGTCCACCACGTACTACCCGCTCCAGCAGTACGGCCTCCGGCTCCGGTTCGTCGACGTCGACCCCCTGACGCTCAACCTCGACCTCGACGCGGTCCGCGCCGCCTGCGGGCCGGCGACCAAGGCCGTCATGGCCGTCAACCTGCTCGGCAACCCGAACGACTTCGCGCACCTGCAGGCCATCTGCACCGAGAACGACCTCGTGCTGTTCGAGGACAACTGCGAGGCCCTCGGCGCGACGTTCGAGGGCCGGGCGGCCGGCACCTTCGGCCTCCTCGGCACGTACAGCACCTTCTTCTCCCACCACATCTCCACCATGGAGGGTGGGGTGGTCGTCACCGACGACGAGGTCCTGCACCACTACCTCCTCTCGCTGCGCGCCCACGGCTGGACGCGTGACCTCCCCGACGTGAACCACGTGCACGACAAGACCGGAGACCCGTTCGAGGACTCCTTCCGCTTCGTGCTGCCGGGGTACAACGTGCGACCGCTCGAGCTGTCGGGCGCCCTCGGGCAGGAGCAGCTGAAGAAGCTCGACGACATCGTGGCCGGCCGGCGGCGCAACGCCGAGAGGGTCACCGAGGCGCTCGGGGCGCAGCCGGGCGTGCGTCTGCAGCAGGAGATCGGCGAGAGCAGCTGGTTCGGCTTCTCCCTCGTCCTGCAGGGGAACCTGTCGGGACGCCGGCGCGACCTGGTGACCGCCCTGACGGCGAACGGCATCGAGTGCCGCCCCATCGTGGCGGGCAACTTCACCAAGAACCCCGTGATGGCCCACCTGGACGCGGTGTGGCCCGCCTCGCTGCCCGCCGCGGAGGAGGTCGACCGCGACGGCTTGTTCTTCGGCAACCACCACTACGACATCGCCGATGCGCTCCCCGCCGTGGTCGACGCGGTCCGGACGCTGAGCTGATGCCGGGACGCACGCGGGTCGCCGCCGCGTCAGGTGGCCTGTCGATCTCGGTGATCCTCCCGAACCTCAACGGAGCGAAGCACCTGCAGGCCGCGATCGACAGCTTCGTCGCCCAGGCGCACCCTCACAAGGAGCTCGTCGTCGTGGACGGGATGTCCTCCGACGGGTCCCACGAGATCATCGCGGCTGCGTGTGCCGCCTACCCGGAGGTCCGCTGGGTCCGCCAGGCCGACGAGGGGATCTCGGACGCCTTCATCCGCGGCTTCGGCGCCTGCCGGGGGCAGGTCGTCGGGTTCCTGGGCAGTGACGACCGGCTGGCTCCCTCGATCCTCGAGGAGGTGGCCGGGACGTTCGGCATGATCGACGCCGACGCCGTCTGGTTCAACTCCTACACCTGGTTCGTGGCGGAGAAGCGGTGCGACCTCCGCAAACCGCCCGTGCAGGAGATCACCCGCAGCAACCTCCTGGCTCACGGCACGCTGGTCGGGTGGCAGAACATCTACTACCGCCGACGCGTCTACGACGCCCACCTGCCGTCCCGCGAGTGCCGCTGGGCGATGGACTACGAGTTCCTGCTGCGCATCGCCGACCTCGGGTACCTGTTCGTCTACGTGGACGACGTCGCGTCGGTGAACCTCATGGACACGGGGACGGTCGCGGGCAGCAACATCTCCAGCGACCTCGACGGACGCCAGTACCGGGAGTCCTGCGCGATCGCGGCCGCCTACGCCGACGGCGTCACCACCCCGATCTTCCGGTGATGGCCGCGCCCGACGGGCGGTGGGCGGCCTCGCGCCGGTCACGTCCGCCCGCCGCCCGCTGAGCGGTCCCGCGCGGCGAGGACGCCGGTGCGCGGCCGGCTCTCAGGCGGGGCGTCGCGGAGGCACGTGGGCTCGCTCGACGACGCTCAGGCCTCGCCCACCCCCAGGAGGCGGCGACGGGGGTCGTCCACGACGCGCAGACCGAGTCGTCCGCCGGTGGCGCGTAGCCCGGCGACGGCGTCGTAGGACAGCGGGTCGATCGCCAGTGCCCGCAGGTACGAGGTCGAGGCGGCGGGGAGGTCCCCGGCTCGCGCCAGCGCGTCGCCGACCAGGCACGTCGTCAGCGCGGTCTCGCGGCACGACCGCAGGGTCCGCACGACCTCGGAGGCGTTGCCGGAGGCGAGCGCGACGACCGCACCGACGACCGGCTCGCAGGCCGGGGTGGAGCGGGTGAGAGCCAGCTCGATCCACTGGACGGCGGCGTGGGGGAACCCGCGGCGGAACAGCGACAGACCGACGACGGCGGCGGCCACGGCGTCCGCGTCGGTTCCCGGGTACTCCCGGAACGCCTCGGGCACGAGGGCCGTCAGGGGTTCGGTGTCGAGGAAGTGCGCGACGTGGGGGTAGAGGACGTCCGGCCCGGCACCGAGGGAGATGCTGCCCTCGTGGCGACGGTAGAGCGTGAGGGGTTGCGGGACGTGCACACCCGTCGAGTACGGCGCGAAGCGGCGCACGAAGTCGGTGTCGACCCCGACGACCAGTGACTCCTCGAACCGGAGCTCGGAGACGAGCGCCCCGCGGATCAGCATGGTCGGGTTGTTGAACGGGGTGCCTTCACGCAGGAAGAAGGGCAGCACGTGCTCGCGCGGGATCGCGCTCGAGCGCAGGTAGCCCGTCGTCGCGCCCGCCGCGTCGACGAAGACCATGTCGGAGTGGGCGAAGTCGGCTCCGCCGGCCACTGCGGCCAGCAGGGACGAGAGCCGATGAGGGACAGCGACGTCGTCCGCGTCGTGCCAGGCGATCCAGCGCCCCCGGGCGTTGTCCAGGCCGATGTTGCGCGCAGCCCCCTCACCCTTGCCGTTGCCGCTCAGCACACGGACCCGCGGGTCGCCGGTCGACGAGGCGATGGCGGCGCTGTCGTCGGTCGAGCCGTCGTCGACGACGAGCAGCTCCAGGTCCGTCTCGGTCTGCGTGAGGATGCTGGTCATGGCCTCGGCCAGGAACTGCGCCCCGTCGCGCACCGGCATGATGACCGACACGCGCGGACTGAGCGGGGACCCGGTGGTCTGCATGGCGGAGTCATCGGCCGGACGGGGTTCGTCCTTGAGCCGTTCGGGTGAACGGCTCACCCCGCCCGCACCGTCTCGCCGCGGTCGACCTCGGCCGCCGCCTGGACGGCGCCCTGGAGCCGCTCGTACTCGGCCAGGGCCTCGAAGGCGTCGAGGAGGACGTCGGAGGCGGGGACCGTGCGCCCGTCCGGGAGGGTCGCCGAGGAGGCGCGCAGGTGCGGCAGGGGCAGCTCCCGCAGCTGGTCGGCGTGCGCTCGAGCCGTGGGCAGCCCGCCCTCGGCGCCGGCCCACCGCGCGGACAGGTGGTCCAGGGACAGCTCGATCGCCACGACCTCGTCGGACCGTCCGGCGAGCGTGCGCCAGGCGGCGGCGCCGTCGGCCCGGGGGTCCGTCGCGGTCAGCGAGACCGTGCGCCGCGCGCCCGGGTGGAACCAGGCCCGCAGGCCCTCGCCGCGCAGCCGCAGGGCCAGTTCGGGGGCGTCGGCCGGGACCCCCTCGGCGAGGGCGCGCCGGAGCAGGTCGCGGTGCAGCGAGCCGAGCCGCGGCGGGACCGCGAGGTCGGGGACCGCGGCGTCGAGGACGTGCTCGCCGCCGTCGATGAGGGACGGGTCGGTGCGCAACGCCACCCGGGCCGCCGCGTCGTTGAGGGCTTCGACGTCGAGCGCGGCCCAGCCGACCACGGCGTCGCCGGCCGCGGGGTGCCGAGCGTGGCCCTCGAGGTGCGACCGCACGAAGCCCCGGCCGGGGAGGTCTCCCGCGTCCACGACGACGAGCAGCTCGGACGTGGTCCCGGCCAGTCCGCGGGCCCACGCCGCAGGCGACCCACCCGGGGGGGCGTCGACGACGAGCACCTCGAACGCGGCGGAGTCGCAGTCCTGCCGGGCGAGCGCCTCGAGCGTCGCCGTCAGGGTGGGGTCACCGGGCAGGGACGCGACCACCACCGCCAGCCGGGAGCTCGTCGCCGGCCGGGGCTCCCGCGACGGAGCGAGTTCGCCGTAGGTCTGCCGCCAGCCCCGGGCGTCCTCGCTGATCGCGACCATGCGGGGCGCCGCGTCGGCGAGGTGCAGGCGGAGGTCCTCGTCGCCGTCGAGCCGGGCGAGGACGCGGACGAGGTCCTCGACGTCGCCGGCGCGGAACGTCAGGCCGTCCACACCGTCGCGGACCGCCTCGGTGAGGGCACCGCCGTCGCTGGTGACCACGGGGACCGCGAGCGCGAGGGCCTCGCGCGCCACGAAGCAGAAGCTCTCCACGGGGGAGGCGATGAGCAGGACGTCGGCGCTCCCCAGGATCTCGGCGCGGCGGTGCGCCTCGTACGGTCCGTGGACGGTGACCGAGGGGACCTGCGCGAAGACGGTGCGGAAGGTGTCGTCGACTCCCCCGTGGACGTGGACGTCCAGGGCCGGGAGAGCCTGCGCCGCAGTGGCGACGAGCAGTCCGCCCTTCGTGTCGGTGCCGGAGGGGTGGACGCGGACGTTGCCCATCACGACCACGCGCAGCCGGTCCCCGGGTCGTCGGCGTCGCGCGGGCGTGCGGGCACCCCGGAACGACTCGAGGTCCAGCCCCAGAGGACGCACCTCGATCGGGATGGAGGCCGCCCAAGGTGCCCGCCTCGTCAGGTCGGCGATGTACCGGCTGGGTGCGGTGACCAGGTCGGCCTGGCCCAGCGCGTCGGCCATCACGCGGTTGCGCACCTCCGCCCGCTGGGTGAGCTGGAGGCGGACGGGACCGGGGGCGTGCGGGCCACCACCCAGGCACGACACGCACTTGTCCACGGACTCCGCTCCGCTGCAGGGCTTCCCGGCCGCGTCGACGGCATGGCCCTTGGCGCACGACACGTACCCGTCGTGCAGGGTGACGACGGTCCGGGCCCCGGCGTTGCGGGCGACCTCCACGAGGGAGGGGGACAGGCCGTCGCACAGGTGGTGGAAGTGGACGACGTCGACGCCGTGTTCACGGATGGCCTCGGCGAACAGCCGCTCGAAGCGGGGATCGCCGAACTCCTGGTGCCACAGGTTCTCGGGCCGGTTGACGCGCAGGACGTCGACGCCGTCGACGACGTCGAGCTGCTGGTCGTAGTCGGGGACGGTGAGGTCGCGGTAGGGGTGCAGCACCAGGGGGTGCAGCCCTTGCGCCGTCAGCTCGGCGGCGAGCAGGGTCACGTAGGTCTCGACACCACCCCGCGAACTGGGTGGGTAGGCGTTGGGGACGAGCATGACCTTGGGGG
>NZ_JAAALN010000001.1 GCF_009906795.1 Kineococcus siccus | reverse complement strand
GACTACGCCCGCGCAGCCCTCGCCCACCCCGGCAGCACGCTCACCGCGGTGTGGGAGCCCGACGCCGGTCTCGGCCGGCCCCTCGCGGACGAGTTCGGCGTCGGGCTCACCGACGACCTCGACGCGCTCCTGGCCCGCGAGGACGTCGACGCGGTCACCGTCACGACCGAGACGACGGCGCACACCGACGTCATCGGCCGCGCTCTCGCGGCCGGGAAGCACGTCTTCACCGAGAAGCTCCTCGCCCCCACGGTCGCGGAGTGCGAGGCCCTCGTGGCGCAGGCCGCCGCCGCGGGCCGCGCCCTGGTCGTCTCCCTGCCGCGCCTGTCCCACGGGTACGCCACCGCCCTGCGGGACACCGTGGCGGCGGGCACGCTCGGGCGGCTCACCTACGCGCGCATCCGCCTGTCCCACGACGGCGCCGTCCACGGCCGGACGCCGGGGGACGCGCGCGGGTGGCTGCCCGACCGGTTCTTCGACCCCGCGACCGCCGTCGGCGGTGCCCTGACCGACCTGGGCTGCCACCCCGTCTACCTGGCGCAGCTCCTGCTCGGCGACGAACCGGACACCGTCCGCGCCGTCTACGCCCACGTCACCGGGCGCGCCGTGGAGGACCACGCCGTCGTCTCCCTCGGCTACCCCGACGGGCGGATCGGGGTCGTGGAAGCGGGGTTCGTGAGCAACGACGCCTTCACCGTCGACGTCCACGGCACCGAGGGCAGCGTGCACCACACCCAGGACGGCCGGCGGCTCGTGCTGCGCCGCCCCGACGGCTCGGTCGAGGACCTCGCGGTCCCCGCCGACGCACCGGACCCGTTCTCGCAGTTCATCACCCACGTCGGCGCCGGCACGCAGGCCGAGGACAACCTGCACCGCGCCGTCGAACTCACCCGTCTCGTCGAGCGGTCGAACGCGGCCGCACAGGAAGGAGGCGTCCGATGAGCGACGTCGTCAGGGTCGGGCTCGTCGGGGGCGGTGGGATCACCCGCGCCCACGTGCGGGGCTACCTCACCCACGCCGACCGGATCGCGGTGACCGCGGTCGCGGACATCGACGCCGACGCCGCGGCCACGCGGGCCGCGGAGCTCGGCGCGAAGGCGTTCACCGACTACCGCGAGATGATCGCGACGGGGGACGTCGACGCGGTCGACATCTGCCTGCCCCACCACCTGCACGCCGACGCGATCGTCGCGGCCGCCGAGGCCGGCAAGCACGTGCTGTGCGAGAAGCCGCTGTGCCTGACGCCGGAGGAGGCGCACCGGGTGGCCGACGCGGTCCGCGCCGGCGGCGTCACCCTGATGTGCGCGCACAACCAGCTGTTCTTCCCCTCGGTGGCCAAGGCCAAGGAGATCCTCACCTCCGGGCGGCTGGGCACGGTCTACGAGGTGCGCACCACGGACAGCTTCCACAACGACTTCGACCCGGCGACCATGGGCTGGCGCGCCTCGGCCCGCACCAGCGGCGGCGGCGAGCTCATCGACACGGGGTACCACCCGACGTACCTCCTGCTGCACCTGGCGGACGCGGAACCCCTCGAGGCCACGGCGATGCTCTCGACGCACCGCCTGACGTTCATGGAGGGCGAGGACTCCGCGCAGGTGCTGGTCCGGTTCGCCGGTGGCGTCGTCGGGCAGATGACGACGAGCTGGGCGTACGACGCCGCGCCGGGCACCGAGAAGTTCTCCGTCGTCGGCGAGCTCGGCTCCCTCTCCGGCACGGCGACGAGCGTCACCTACCGGTTGCGCTCGGGCCAGGAGGAGACGTTCACGTTCGCGGAGACGGACTCCTTCGTCGACGAGATCGGCGCGTTCGCCACCTGCCTGCAGACCGGGACCCGCCCGATCCACACGGAGGTGGAGGGCATCGCCGTCCTCGGCGTCCTGCTCGCCGCCTACGAGGGTGCGCGGACCGGGACGATCGCGAAGGTGCTGCGCCTGTAGGAACCGCGCCTCCGGACCCGCACCGCCCGACCCCCGCGACCGCGGCCGGTCAGGCCCGCCGCAGGCGCAGCGTCACGAGCTGGAACGGTCGCAGCTCGAGCCGGGCCGCCCCGTCGAGGACGTCGCGCAGCGCGCGCGGCGCCTCGGCGGGGCGCTCGAGCAGGTCGGTCTCGACGACCGACGCCACGGGGAACGACGGGCGCACGCGGGCGTGGGCGCGGCTGCCGTGCGCCTCGTACAGCCGGACGACGACGTCACCGCTGCGGTCCTCGGCGAGCTTCACGGCCTCGACGACCACGCCGTCCCCCTCGACGGCCAGCAACGCCTCGACGCCTCCCGCGCCGCGCACCTCGCGCAGGGGCAGGTTCATCCGGTACCCCTCCCGGACGGCCTCGGGGATCCCCGCACCGACGACGAGCGACGTGCGGAGCCGGTGCCCGCCCTGGTCGGCGTCGGGGTCGGGGAACAGGGGCGCGCGCAGCAGCGACAACCGGACGGTCGTGGTCGTGCCGCCGTCGTCGCGGGTGCTGCGCCCCGTGTCGTGCCCGTACGTCGAGTCGTTGGCGACGGCGACGCCCCAGCCGGGTTCCCCGACGTGCACCCAGCGGTGGGCGCAGGTCTCGAACCGCGCCGCGTCCCACGAGGTGTTGGTGTGGGTGGCCCGCATGACGTGGCCGAACTGGATCTCGGACGCGGCGCGGTCGGCGTGCACGTCGAGGCCGAACGCGAGCTTCAGCAGCTTCTGGCGCTCGTGCCAGTCGACGTCGAACTCCAGCTCGACGGCCGCGGCGCCCGCCGCGAGCGCGACGACCTGCTCGACGCGCGAGTCGCCGAAGCGGCGCACGACCCGCACCGCCACGCGCTCCGGGGCGTCGCTGACGAGCTCCACCGACTCCGCCGCCACGAGGTCGGTGGTGTGCCGGCGGTAGTGCTCGTCGACGTCCCACGCGTCCCACTGGGTCGGGGTGTCGCGGTGCAGCTGCAGCAGGCCACCCCGCGTCCCGGGCGCCAGCACCTCCCGGTCGGCGTCGAGGTCCCGCACCGAGGCGAGGAGCCCGTCGGCGTCCACGACCACGCGCACGCGGTCGTTGGCGAGCACGAACCCGCCGGCCTCCGGGGACACCCGGGCGTCGCGGCCGACCTCGGCGGGCGCGGCCCCGAGCGCCGGCACGCCGTCGCGGGGGAACGGCGAGGCGTTGAACGTCACGGCCTGCGACCCGTCCCCGGCGAGGGCGCGCAGGCTCCCGTCGACCAGCGCCTCGAGCTCCTGCGCCACCTCGGCGTAGCGGGCCTCCGCCTCGCGGTGCACCCAGGCGATCGAGGAGCCGGGCAGGATGTCGTGGAACTGCTGCAGCAGCACGGTGTGCCAGACGCGTTCCAGCGCCTCGTAGGGGTAGGCCGTCCCCCGCTGCACGGCCGCGGTGGTGGCCCAGAGCTCCGCCTCGCGCAGCAGGTGCTCGCTGCGCCGGTTGCCGCGCTTGGTGCGGGCCTGCGAGGTGTAGGTGCCGCGGTGGAACTCCAGGTACATCTCCCCGCTCCACACGGGCGGGTCGGGGTACTCCGCCTCGGCGCGGCGGAAGAACTCCCCCGGCCCGGCCAGCTCGACCGCGGGCGAGCCCTCCAGCGAGCGCGTGCGCGCGGCGGCGGCGAGCATCTCGCGGGTCGGGCCGCCCCCGCCGTCGCCGTAGCCGAAGGGCAGCAGCGACGTCGTCGCGCGGCCCTTCTCGGCGAACTGCCGCTCGGCCCGCGCGAGGTCGGCCCCGCCGACGTCGGAGTTGTAGGTGTCCGCGGGCGGGAAGTGCGTGAAGATGCGCGTCCCGTCGATGCCCTCCCACGCGAAGGAGTGGTGCGGCATCCGGTTGACCTCGTTCCACGACGGCTTCTGCGTGAGGAACCACCGGGCACCGGCGGCCCGGGCGATCTGCGGCATCGCCGCGGTGTAGCCGAAGGAGTCCGGCAGCCACACGTCCAGCGGCTCGACGCCGAGCTCCTCCGCGAAGAACCGCTTGCCCGCGACGAACTGGCGGGCGAGCGCCTCCCCGCCCGGCATGTTGGTGTCCGACTCGACCCACATGCCGCCGACGGGGACGAAGCGCCCCTCCGCGACGCGCTGCCGGATCCGCGCGAACAGCTCCGGCTGCGTGTCGCGCACCCACGCGTACTGCTGCGCCGAGGAGCACGCGAACACGAGGTCCGGGTCCTCGTCCATGAGGGCGAGGACGTTGGCGAAGGTGCGGGCGCACTTGCGGGCCGTCTCCCGCGTGGGCCACAACCAGGCCGAGTCGATGTGGGCGTGCCCGACGGCGACGACGCGGTGGGCGCTGGCGGAGGCGGGCCGCGCCAGCACGCCGGCGAGCGCCCGGCGGCCGGCCTCGGCCGTGCCCGCGACGTCGCCGGGGTCGACGGCGTCCACGGCGTCGTCCAGCGCACGCAGCACCTCCGCGCGCCGGGAGGACTGCTCGGGCAGTTCCGGCAGCAGCCCGCGCAGCGTCCAGACGTCCTGCAGCAGTTCCCAGACCGCGACGTCCAGCTCGGCGACGTCGGCCGCCGCGAACCGGTACAGGGGGGCGTCGCCGGCCGTGGCGAGGTCGCCCAGGGGCGTCGGCGTCGCGAAGACGCCGTCACCGGAGACGTCCGGGTTCGAGGAGGCCTCCAGCAGCACGTCGACGCCGGCCGCGGTGCTCACCTCAGCCACGGGCAGGTAGCGGTTGCGGGGGTGCAGCCCCTTCACGACGGTGCCGTCGGGCCGGTACGCCGTCGCCTCGGCCTGGAACCCGGGCTGGACGGCGGAGTACCCGAGGTCCACGACGACCTCCACGCGCGTCCCCGGCCCGCCCCACCCCGCGGGCAGCGGACCGGTCAGCCGGAACCACGTCGTGCCCCACGGCCTGCCCCAGGCGGTGCCGACGGCGAACGGCCGGAACTCCTGCGCCACGGCCTCGGCGAAGGGCACCGGCTCGCCCGGCGCCACCCACGCCGTCACCGCCACGGGGTGCCGGCGGCGGTAGGTCGCCGGTTCGAGGCGCTCGCGCACGAAGCGGTCGACGCGCATCTCGACCAGGGCAGGGTTGACGTGCACGGGACTCCTCGGGTGGGGCGGTCGGGAGGTCGGGTGGCTCAGCCCGTGACGGCGCCGCCGGCGACCGGGCCGTCGGCGTGGGTCACGCTGCTCCTCCGCTCCTGCGGGATCGTCGTCGACCCGCCTGGATATCTAAATCAAGTGGAGTTGCCGCCGTCAAGGGGCGGCGGGGCTCAGCAGGAGCACGGACGAGCGGGGGCTGAAGGCGTCGTCGAGCACGAGGCACGCGGCGCCCACCGCGGCGACGTCCCGCCCGACGCGCGTGCCGCGGATCTCGACGGCGTGCAGCGCGGAGGCGACCTCGTGGCCCCGCACGAGCGGCCCGACGACGTCGAGGAACCGGCGCTCCAGCCGCGACCACGACGGCCCGCCGAACACGACGAGGTCCACGTCGAGGAGGTTCTGCACGCCCGACACGGCGCGCGCCAGGCGTGCGGCGGCCTCGTCGACGACCGCGAGCGCCGCTGGGACGCCGTCGTCCGCGAGCCGGCACACCTCCGTGAGCGCACGGTCCACCTGCAGCTCGTCGTCCAGCGGCCACGGGCCCAGGCCCGCGGCCTGCGCCTGCAGGACCATCGACCGCGGGGAGTTCCGCTCGCCCAGGCACCCGCGCTGCCCGCACGCGCAGAGCGGGCCGACCCCGTCGGCGACGAGGTGCCCGAGCTCGCCCGCGTTGCCCGAGGCGCCGCGCAGGACCTCGCCCCGCAGCACGAGCCCGGCCCCCAGCCCCGTGCCGAGGTAGAAGAACGCGAACGACCCGGTGGGCCCCGCCCCGCCGGCCCACATCTCGGCGACCGCGGCGGCGACGACGTCTTTGTCGACGAGCACGGGCAGCCCGGTGCGCCGGGCCAGCTCCTCACGCACCGCGACCCGCCGCCAGCCGGGCAGGTTCGGGGCGCCGACGACCGCACCGGCGGGCCCGTCCAGCGGCCCGGGCACCGCCACGCCGAGCCCCGCGAGCCGGTCGCGCGCGATGCCGGACGCGGCGATCGTCGACTCCACCTCGGCGGCGACGCGCGCGAGGACCTCCTCGGGCGGCACCTCGGGCGTCAGGGGCGTGTTCGAGCGCGCGACGACCCCGCCCCGCAGGTCGAGGACCACCGTGGTGACGAGGACGGGGTCGAGGTGGACGCCGACGGCGTAGCGGCCGTGGGCCGCGAGCTGCAGGATCGTGCGGGGCTTGCCGGGGCCGTCGCTGCGCTTGCCCGTCTCCTCGACGAGGCCCTGGTCCAGCAGCCACCGGCAGATGTTCGAGACGGTCTGCGCCGACAGGCCCGTGAGGGCCGCGAGCTCCACGCGGCTGAGCCCGTCGCCGTGGCGCCGCACCGCGTCCAGCACCACGACGCGGTTGTAGTCCCCGACGCGAGGCAGGTTCGACCCGCGGCGCACCGCGGGGAGGCGGGAGGGCGCGACCACCGGCTCAGACTGCCACGCGGTGTGGTTCCGGGCGGCGCGTCCGGACCCGTCAGCGCCCGCCGAACATCCCCCGGATCTGCTGCGCCTGGTCGTCGCCGACGCCGAGCTGACCCAGCACGCCGTCGAACCAGTGCGGGGCCTCGCCGTCGCCGAACAGGTCGCCGAGCGGGTCCTCGTCCTCGTCCGCGGCGGCCGCGGCGATCGCCGGCCAGTAGCCGCGCGCGACGGTCCAGGGCGCGGACGCGCTGACGACACCGAACCGCGCGAGGTCGGCCAGCCGCTCGCGCAGCTCCTCGACCGCCACGGCCGCAGCGGGTCCGAGCCCCGCGGCGCCGTCGACGAGCTCGTCGAGCGAGGAGTCGTCGAAGGGCTGGCCCGCCGCGGCCGCGGCCAGCACGGTCGGCAGGACGGCCTCGGAGACGGAGAACCCGCCGTCGAGGGCCGACGGGTCGTCGAGCACGAACCGCCCCACGAGGTGGCGCCGCAGCTCCCGAGGCTCGGGCGCCGGGTCCAGCCAGGTCGCGGCCTCCTCCCCCGGCACGAGGAGCGTCTCGTCCTCGCCGTCGAGCAGGTCGAGGGCGATCATCGTCACGACGACCTGCCGCAGCCACGGGACGTCCTCGAGGTGCAGGGGCTCGCCGTCCTCGTCGACGGGCAGCGGCAGGGCGTGCTCGAACCCGGCGAGGACGGCGGTCACGTCGTCGGCGGCGAGCTCCTCGTCGTCGGGCACGACGAGCCCCTCCCCGACCTGCTCGAGCACGGCCATCGCGGCGCGCACCGGGAAGGACGCGAGGACCGTCGCGTCCTCCTCGCCCTCGTCGACGCCCGCGGCGGCCTGCGCGAGGACCTCGGTGACGGCGGGCGGCTCACCGGCCAGCAGGGACAGGCAGGTCTCGAGGTCCCCGCGCGAGCCGGTCCAGCGGCCCGTGTCGCCGAGGAAGGTGAGGAACGTCAGCCACAGCGACGCCAGGTCCTCCCGCATCTCGTCGGGGTCGGGCGGGCCGACGTCGGAGACCATCGCGGGGATCACCCGGCCGGTCAGCGCCTCGACGTCCTCGGGCGACTGCCGCGTCAGCTGCGCCTGCGGGCGGACGGTCAGCAGCCCGCCGGCCGCGACCGTGAGGGCCTCGAGGATCGCGTCGACGCCGACCTCCTCGTCGACCTCGGCGTTGAGGTCGAGCCAGCGCCGCAGCGGCTCGCGGAGCTCGCGCAGCGCGGACTCGCCCTGCGCGTAGGAGTCGCCGACCGGGGGCCTGTCGTCGTCGCGTGCCATGGCGCCAGCCTGTCACCCGGGCGGCGGTGGTGCCGCCCGTCGTCGCCGCGTGCGCCACCGGGGCGCGGGTGCAGGCGCGGGCAGGGGGGCCGCGGCCACGTGCTCGACCGAGAGCCCCAGCGCCCGCGGGACCGCGTCGGCGGGCGGGACGTCGGGCCCGCGGGCGAGGAGACGAGCGTCGTGGTGGCGAACCGCTCCGCCCGCGGCACCCGGCCCGGCGGCGGCTCGACGCGGCCCGCGGTGCCGGTGTGCAGGTCGACGCGGGCGCCCGGGGCCGCCGCGAACGGCGGGTGCGGCGCCGGCGTGCGAAACTCGCTCCAGTGAGCGGCACCTTCCTGAGCGGGATGCGGACGATGGCGCGCGGGGCTCGTGAGCAGCCACGCCTGTTCGGCATCGCCATCGCCGGTTCCGTCGTCTACGGCGCGGGCACCGCGGCCTCGGGCTACCTCGTCGGGCGCGTGACGGACCGCGTGATCGTCCCGGCCGTCACGGGTTCGGGTGACGTCAGCACCGCGGACGTGTGGCTGGCGGGGTCGACGCTCATGGCGGTCACCCTCGTCACGGTCGCGGGGATCCTCGTGCGCCGGGTCTGGGCCGGTGCGGTCGCGTTCACGCTGCAGGCGGGGTACCGCCGCCGCCTCGCGCGCCGCTACCTCGAACTCCCGCTCGCCTGGCACCACGCGCACCCCGCCGGACGCCTGCTCGCGACGGCCGGCTCGGACGTCGAGGCGACGTGGCAGGCGATGTTCGTCCTGCCGTTCGCGCTGGGTGTCGTCGTCCTCATCGCCGTCGCGGGCGTCGCGATGGCCGCAGCCGACCCGGTGCTGGCCACCGTCGGGCTGCTCGTGATCCCCGCCCTGCTGCTCGCGAACATCGTCTACCAGCGGCGGATGTCGCCGCGCGTCACGCGCGTGCAGCAGCTGCGCGGTGAGGTGTCCGCGACCGCGCACGAGAGCTTCGAGGGCGCGCTGGTCGTCAAGACGCTGGGTCTCGCCGACGAGGAGGTCGAGCGGTTCACGGTCGACGCGAACCGGCTGCGGGACGCCAACGTCGCCGCCGGCCGAACGCGCGGCGCGTTCGAGCCCGTCATCGAGGCCCTGCCCGCGCTCGGCACCCTCGCGGTGCTGTCGGTCGGCACGGCCCGCGCGGCGGGCGGCGCCGTGGGCGTCGGCGACCTCGTGCAGATCGCCTACCTGCTGGGCCTGCTCGCGTTCCCCGTCCGCGCGTTCGGCTGGGTGCTGTCGGAACTGCCCCGCACGGTCGCGGGCGACACGCGCGTCCAGGCGATCCTGCGGGAGAGCGCGACCACGCCGTGGGGCGAGCGGAGCTTCGACGCCACGGGCGGGCCCGTCGCGGTCTCCACCACCGGGCTCGGCTACCGCCACCCCGTGCCCGCGACCGACCCGCTGGACGAGCGGCCGGAACTGCCCGGTCAGCGCGCGAGCGCCGTTGCGCCGCAGCACGACCCCGCGCCCGCCCTGGCCGACGTCACCCTCGACGTGGCCGCGGGCAGCACGGTCGCCGTCGTCGGCAGCACGGGATCGGGGAAGTCCACGTTGGCCGGGCTGCTGGTGCGCCTGGTCGACCCGACGTCGGGGGACGTGGTCCTCGACGGCGTCGACGTCCGGTCCCTCGCCGACGGGGAGGTGGCCGGGGCCGCGGCCCTCGTCCCGCAGTCGACGTTCGTGTTCGACGACACGGTGCGCGGCAACATCGCGCTCGGCCTCGACGACGCCTCCGTGCCCGCCGGTCGGCGGGTCGGCGACGACGACATCTGGCGCGCGCTGCGGCTCGCGCGCGCCGAGGACTTCGTGTCCGCGCTGCCCGGCGGCCTCGACGAACTCGTCGGGGAACGCGGTTCGACGCTGTCCGGCGGTCAGCGCCAGCGCCTCGCCCTGGCCCGGGCGCTGGTGCGCCGACCGCGGCTGCTGGTGCTGGACGACGCGACGAGCGCGCTCGACCCGACCGTGGAGCGCGCCGTCCTGGACGGCCTCGCGGAGTCCGGCGAGGGCACCACGGTCGTCGTGGTCGCCTACCGGCCCGCGACGATCGCGCTGGCCGACGAGGTCGTGCACTTGGAACGCGGCCGGGTCGTGGACCGCGGACCGGCCGCCGAGGTCGCCGCGCGCGACGCCGGGTACCGCGACCTCGTGACCGCCTACGCCCGTGCCGCGAAGGACCGCGCCGACGGCGTCACCACGAACACGGCAGGGATGGCATGAGCACCGCGACCTCCGCACCCGCGCCCCGCGGCGGCGTCCTGGGCCGCGCCCGGGAACTCGCCCCCGAGTTCGCGGTCGGGCTGGGCGTCACGCTGGCGATCGCGGCCGCCACGACGGTCGGCAAGCTCGTCGTCCCGGTCGCGGTGCAGCAGACCATCGACACGGGCGTGCTGGCCGAGGGCGGCCCGGACGTCCGCCGCGTCGTCACGGTGTGCGCGATCGCGGCCGTCGTCGTGCTGATGACGACGGTGACCGCGTGGGTCGTCAACGTCCGGCTGTTCCGCTCCACCGAGGCCGGCCTCGCGAGCCTGCGCGTGCGCGCGTTCCGCCACGTCCACGACCTCGCGGTCCTCACGCAGTCCGGCGAGCGCCGCGGGGCGCTGGTCAGCCGGGTCACGAGCGACGTCGACACCATCTCGACGTTCCTGCAGACCGGGATGCTCGTGCTGGTCCTGTCCCTCGGGCAGGTCGTGCTGGCCACCGCGGTGATGTTCTTCTACTCGTGGCAGCTGGCTCTCGTGGTCCTCGGCTGCTTCATCCCGCTCGTCCTGATCCGCAACCGCCTGCAGCGCCCCGTCGCCAAGGCCTACGCCCTCGTGCGGGTGCGGATGGGCGAGATGCTCGGGGCGATTTCCGAGACCGTCGTGGGCGCCGACGTCATCCGCGCGCACGCCGCGTCGGCGCGGTCGTGGCGGGCGGTCGACGCGGCCGTCGAGGGCCACCGCAAGCAGGCCGTGAAGGCGCAGGTCGCGACCGCGGCGACGTTCTCCGCGGGCGTCGTGGTGTCCGGCCTCGTCGTGGCCCTCGTCATCGTCGTCGGGACGCTGCTCGGGATCGGCGGCGAGCTCACCCTGGGCCGCCTGCTGGCGTTCCTGTTCCTCGCCCAGCTGTGGGTCGGTCCGGTGCAGGCGACGACCGAGGTGCTCAACGAGCTGCAGAACGCCCTGGCCGGCTGGCGCCGCGTCGTCGAGCTCATCGACACCCCGGTGGTCGTGCCGGAACCCGCGGGCGACCGCGTGCAGGCGCTGCCCGCCGGGCCGGTCGACGTGCGCGTCGAGGACGTCGCATACACCTACCCGGGCACCGAGAAGGTCGTCCTGGCCGACGTCGCCCTGCACCTGCCCGCGGGGTCCCGCACCGCCGTGGTCGGCGAGACCGGTTCGGGCAAGACGACGCTCGCCCGGCTCGTGACCCGCCTCGTCGACCCGGCCCACGGCCGCGTGCTGCTCAACGGCGTCGACGCGCGCGACCTGCCGAGCCGCGAACTGCACCGCCGCGTCGTCGCCGTCCCGCAGGAGGGTTTCCTCTTCGACGCGAGCGTCGGGGCGAACGTCCGCCGCGGCCGCCCGGGCGCCACCGACGACGACGTGCGCGGGGCGTTCGCCGAGCTCGGCCTCACGGGCTGGCTCGACGGCCTGCCCGAGGGCCTCGACACCCCCGTCGGCCAGCGCGGCGAACGCCTCTCCGCGGGTGAGCGCCAGCTCGTCGCCCTCGCCCGCGCCCACCTCGCCGACCCCGACCTGCTCGTCCTCGACGAGGCGACCTCGTCGGTCGACCCCGCCACCGAGGTGCGGCTGCAGCGCGCGCTCGAGGGCGTCCTGTCCGGCCGCACGTCCGTCGCGATCGCCCACCGGCTCTCGACGGCGGAGGCCGCCGACACCGTGGTGGTCGTCGACGGCGGGCGGGTCGTCGAGGTCGGCTCGGCCGTGGAGCTGGCCCAGGCGGGCGGGCCGTACTCGCGCTTGCACGCGGCCTGGACGGCGCAGCACGCCTGACGCCGCCTGCGGTTCTTCGCACCACGTGCCGCGGGTGGCTGAGAGCCGGCGCGCCATGGTGAGGGTTTCCCGCTCCCGAGCCTGAGGACCCCCGACGACCGCTCTGCCCGCACGGGTCCTACCCACACCTGCATCATGGTCGAGGACCTCGCCCGCACCCGCGAGTTCTACCTGGGGGTCCTCGGGTGCGAAGAGGAGGTCTACATCGCCGACCCCGACGGCAACGTCATCGAGCTCCTCCAGCAGCACGACGAGACCGCCGGCCGGCTGCGCCGCCAGGAGATCGTCGACGACGGCACCGCCGTCCCCGTCGCCCCGGGCCACGACCTCATCGACCCGCGGCAGAAGTACGGCTCGTTCTGAGGCTCCGGCCTCGGACCACCGGGGCCGTCGGGGCACCGCGCCGCTTCGTACCGCTGCTTGACATCAGCTCGCTTTCTTGGGAGAATCTCGGCACAACCTCGGTTCGGCCTCTGGCCGCCGAGGTTTCGTCATGTCACGGCCCTCGGCGCCGCTCAAACCGGTAGCTGCGGCTCGCGAGGCTGTCTACCGTCGCTGACGTGAACGAGCAGACCCTCCTCGCCGCGGTCGAGGCCGCCTTCGCGGAGACCGCGGCGGCCACGCCCGGCTGGCCCGACCCGCACCCGGGCGCAGCGTCACCGCCCGAGGAGGAGTACTCGCGGTGCCTGGACCCGGGCAAGTACCGCATCCTTGCCGCCCGCGCCGCGGCCTGGACGCGCGCCCTGACCGAACTGGGTCTCGCCACGGTGGAGCCGCTGGAGCCCGCCGACGCGCCGGCGGCCTGGCTCGAGGGTCTGCCGTACGACGTCTCCCCCACCCGGGCGCACTGGCTGCGCCCGCACCGCAGGGGCGCCCAGCCCCTGCTGATCAGCTACCGCGGGTTCGACGGGTGCGACGACAACATCGTCGCCGTCAGCGCCGGTCAGCCGGCCGTGCTGCTGGCCAGCCTGCCCTCGTGCGGGTGCGACGCCTGCGACGACGGGTCGGGCCCGCAGCTCGACCTGCTCGACGCCGCCCTCGTGGACGTCGTCAACGGCCAGGTCGTTCACGTGGCGACTCCCCACGGCGAGGTCATCGGCCACGAGAACGGCTGGGAGGCCCACGGCCTCGGCAGCCCCGAGGAGGTCGAGCAGGTCCTCGACGACGCCCGGGCGGACCGCTCACCCCACCGCGTCACCCGCGGGCGGCCGTGGTGGTGAGGCGGACGCCTCAGCTCACCAGGTCCGCGTGGTGGATCGCGACGACGTTCGGGTGGGCGCGCAGCCGGTAGCGCAGCGCGTTGTCGCCGTAGGTCTCGAGGATCGGGTTGTCCATCGGGTCCAGCGACAGCTCGCCGGTCTCGCCCCGCAGGTCCTCGGCGAGGTCCAGCTGCGGCATCCGCGCGTCCAGCGCCGGGTTGAAGAAGAACGGGATCGACATGCGGTCGCTGCCCTTTCGGGGCGAGATGACGCGGTGCAGCGTCGCCCGCAGGTAGCCCTGGGTCGCGAGTTCGAGCATCTCGCCGATGTTCACCACGAACGCGCTCGGCACGGCCGGCGCGTCGATCCACTGCCCGTGGTGCTCGACCTGCAGGCCGCCCTTGCCGGGTTCGACGAGCAGCAGGGTGAGGACGCCACCGTCGCGGTGCTGGCCGACGCCCTGCACCGGGTCCGGGTCCGACTCCCCGGGGTAGCGCACGATCTTCGTGAGGTTGAAGGGCCGGGTCGCGAAGGCGTCGTCGAAGCTGTCCGCCGGTGCGCCGAGCGAGGCCGCCATGGCCCGCAGCAGCTTCAGCGCCACCCCGCTGAGCAGGTCGTTCCAGCGGTCGACGACCCCCTTCATCGCGGGCAGTTGCTGCGGCCAGAGGTTCGGCCCCTCGAGGCGCCAGTAGTCCGCGACACCCGCCCCGGCCGCAACCGTCTCGCGCTCCACGCCGACGTCGATCTGCTCGCGCCAGTCGACCCCGCCGGCGGTCAGCTCGCCGCCGACGCGCGTGTAGCCGCGGAACTGGGGGCTGTGAACGTTCTCGATCGCGAGCTTCTGCTCCTCGGGCAGGGCGAAGAAGCGCCGCGAGACGTCGAGCAGGTCGTCCGTCAGGTCCGCGGGCACACCGTGCCCGGTCAGGTAGAAGAAGCCCACCTCGTGCATGACGGTGCGCAGCTCGTCACGGAACGCGTCCGCCTCCTCGGGGCCCGCGTCCAGGCGCGAGAGGTCGAGGACGGGCAGCGTCTCGAGCGTCGCGCGGGGCCCCGCCGGGGCGGCAGTCGTGTCGGTCACGGCGTCATGGTGCACCTCCTCGCGGGCGTCCGGAGCGACGGGTCACCCCGTTCGGCCGAGCGGATGCTTGAAGCTGCACATTTGCGCTGGTCAGGGCCGCGCACCCGTCGCCACGCACCCGGGAGCACCCGAGGTCCCCGCTCGATCCGGGTCAGCCGCGCCCGGCCTCCCCATCCCCAGCCCTGTGGACAACGCGATCCCGGAGGTCTCGTGCCTGCCTAGGTTCACGGCATGGACGAGCTGTCGATGCTGCACCCCGCAGCCGCCGACACCGCCGCCTCCGTCGCCCGCACCACCGCCGGCGCCCTGACCGAGGCCACCGACACCCTCACCACCGCCACCGCCACCGTCGGCGGCTGGTCCGGGACCGCGCAGATCAGCTTCGCCGAACGCGCCGCCGCGCTCAGCGGACGTGTGACCCTGCTCGCCGACATCGCCACCGCCGGCGCGGGGATCATCGAGGACTACTCCCGCGAACTCGGCCTCCTCCAGGCCCGCCTGCGGGCCATCGACGCCGCGCTCGCCGAGGCCCAGGCCCGCACCCTGGACACCACCCTCACCGTCGCCGACTTCCAGAGCACCTGGGCCGCGATCGACGGCTGGCAGGCCAGCCGTCGGCAGGTCCTCGACGCCTACGACGACGCCGCCGACCGCCTCGCCCAACGCCTCACCGCGGTCATCGACCACGTCCCCCACCGCCCCCGCACCCTCACCGAGCACGTCGGCGACGCCGCCGATGCCGTCGGCGACGGCGTCAAGGGCGCCTTGTGGATCAGCCTCGGCTGGCTCGACGACCCCGACGGCTGGTGGCACGACGTCTCCGCCGTGCCGGCGACCCTGTGGGACCAGGCCACCCACCCCGTCGACACCGCCCGCGACGCCCTGCACCTCGACGACCTCGACGACGGCCGCTACGGCGCCGCCGGCGGCGCCCTGGCCGGTGCCGCGATCGGAAAGGGCCTCGGCAAGGCCGTCGACCACGCCGCCCCCGGCCACGAGCGCGATGGGCACGGCCGCGCGCCCGGGCTCTCACCCCAGAGCCTCGACGAGATGCTGGCCGGCGTCGACCTCGCCCGCAGCGAAGGCGTCCGCGGCGCGCACACGATCAGCCGGCACGTCGACGTGGACGACCAGTACCTCAAGGACCGGATACTGCGCGGCACCGTGGACGAGAGGACCGGGACGTTGGGTCGACGGGAGAGGCGAGCGTCGCGCTGGGCCGACCTGCCGACCGCCGAGGAGGTCATCAGCCGAGCGGTACGGGACAACGAATCCGTGCTGAGATCAATGCGGTCACCTGGCACGGAGACTCTTCGGGTACCCGTGGGGGCCGAGACAGGCACGATGTTCAGGGCTCAGGGAAGCGGTGTCGTCGAGGTGGCGGTCAACACCGCGGTGATCATCATCAAACGCGACAGGGAAGGTGTCTACCGCGTGCACACGTCCTACCTCAACCATGACTGAGTGGATCGACGACCCCATCCTCACGGAGGCCTTCGGCGGAGACCAGGACCTGGTCTACGACAGCCTCGACGACCGCGAGTCGCTGGAGAGGCAGATCGCCCAGCCGGCACACGACCCAGCGACCACGCTCACCCGCTGGCGCAAAGCGATAGCGACGGCTAGATCGGACGAGGAGGTCGGCGACCAGGCGAACACGCTGGGCATCAACCGCCGGGACCCGATCGAGGGGACCTCGTGGCGGCGCTGGGGGCAGTGGCTCGAGCAACGCCTGACCGAGGTCATCGAGCACCCCGAGACCCGGCTCAACCCCGACGACCTCCCCGACCGCTACACCTGGCAGAGCCACCGCGGCACGCCACTGTCCTCGTCGGCGGCAGCGCGGTTCACCGAGGCGGCGACCTCTGCGCACCGGTCGAGCCTGGACGCCTGGGTGACATCACCCGTGGATCAGGGCCTCCGACGCCACCTCCTCCACGACACCGGGGAGATCGTCGGGCGCGTCAACGAACTCTCGGCGGCGGAGTGGTCCGACGACCAGGTCGTCGTGAGCTCCCACGAGACCACGACCGTGGGCCTGCGGATGCTCCGCTCGCCGGGAGGGGGATGGTCGGTCGCCGGCATCCACCCGGCCCTGCCGGAGACGACAGCGGTAGCCCGGTTCCGAGCCCAGTGGCCGGCCCTGACGTCCGCCCTCGGCGGGTACTTCAGCGACGACCCGCGGCTGTTCCCCTGGCGTGATCAGCGAGACCTGCTCTTCGGTGAAGCGGTCCCGTTCCTGACGAGGGTCGACGCCGAAGGCGCCGACCTGCTGGCGCTGCCGGACGAACAGCTCCGCACAGCGGTCCGCGCGCTCGGCTGCGCCGTCGAACCCCCGCACCTCCGGCTCTGGCTCACCTGGATGTTCTGGCGCATCCGCACCTTCGACTGGAGCGAGGAGCCCGGATCCTCGCCGGCCGGGCCGTGACCGTCCCGCCACGGACCTGGCGTCGGACCTCAGCGTCGCCCACTCCCGGGGCGGCCGCGAAGGGGGGCATCCGTCTCGCCCGCGCTCTGACTGCCGACGGGGGCCGCTGCACCTGGACGATGTCGCCGCCTCCGCGCCGAGCGGGCCCGCCGAGATTGCTTTCCCGACGCCCGTCAGGTAGCCACAGCAGGTGAAGACATCGCGATTCGTGCTCGACGTGGCGACGGGGCTCCTGGCGGGCTGGGTCGGCTTGCAGGCGAAGGGGAAGGCCGAGTCCACGCTGCAGGGCTGGGGCGAGAAGGTCTTCCCGCCCGCCCCCGGCCAGAAGGAGCTCCCCGGCGCCGACCCGACCGGCCATGGCGACCGCATGCCCCCCTCGGTGCTCTACCGCCGCCTGGTCGACTGGCGGGGCGGCGACGGCGACGCCCTCGAGGGCGACGACCTGGAAGCCGGCGCCGTCTGGTTCCACCGCGCCCTGGCCTACGGCTACCCCGTCGCCTACTCGGTGATCTCGCGCCGGATCCCCCTCGCCCGGGCCGGCGCGGGCACCCTCGGCGGCGCCGCCCTGTTCGGCGCGTTCCACGCCACCGTGCTGCCGGTGACGGGCGTGCAGGCCTCGCTGTCGGAACTCCCGAAGGCGTGGTGGGTCTGGGAGGGCGGGTCGCACCTGGTGTTCGGCGTGGCCGTCGATCTGGTCGTCGGGACGGTCCGGCGCGTCACCGGCTGAGCCACCGCGCGCCGCCGTCAGTCTGACGCGGCGCGTGCGTGGCGTCCTCGTTTCCGCACGCCGCCGATCACGCGAAGACGTCGGCCGCCGTGATCGCGGTCCCCGCCTCGGCGCGGAAGGTGACGCTGTCGCGACCCGCCACGAGGAACTGCAGGTCCTCCGGGTCGACGTCCAACGCAGCCGCCTTCACCCGCAACGATCTGACGAGGCGATCACCGTCCACGTCACGGCGCCACGTCACCTCACCCACCAGCACGGGTCGCCGCTGACGCCCGGCGAGCGCGACGACGTCGATCTCGTCCGCCCCGTCGCCGCGCCACCACGGACCGACGGCGACCACCTCCGGGCCGAAAGCCCCCTGTGCGGCGAGACGCCTGACGTGATCGCGGACAGCGACCTCCCACGGGAGCCCGCTGGCGTCGTCGAGGCCGTCGATCAGTACCGGCAGGATGCTCTCCCCCAACCCCCGCTCGATCTCGGGCCGGAAGCGACCGAGCAGACCGAGGTGGAAGGCGAGGAAGTTGTCGGCGATGCGGTAGCTGCGTCGCCGACTGCGGCGGACGTCGTCGGTCACGGGAACGATCCGCTCCACCAGCCTCATCTCGATCAGCCTCTCGAGCGTCCGTGTCGGTTCGGCGCCGATCCACGACTTGATCTCGTGGTGCTTGGTTTTCCCGGTCGCGATGGCCGCCAGTACCGCGGCCGGCTGGTCACCGCGTTCCACCTCGGTCGCCAGCAGCAGGTCACCCTCGGTCAGCAGCAGTCCGCCGGGGCGGGTCGCGAGCCGGCGGAGGTTTCCCGCGAGGTCGTCCTCGGCGTCCCACCACGACAGGTACAGCGGCATCCCGCCGAGGAGCGCGTACACCTGCGCCCGCTGGGCGGGAGGCATCCCGGGCAAGAGGGCTGAGACCTCGTGCGGTGCGAAGGGGTGCAGCTGCAGGCGCAGACCGAACCGGCCGAAGAGCGGAGCGCGCTCCTCCTGCAGCTCCGCCATGCTCCGCACCGCCGACCCGCACAGGAGGAGCCGGACACCGCGGCTCGCCGGCCGGTCGAGGAACGCTCGCAGGACGCCGGACAGCTCGGGGAACGAGCGCAGCAGCTCCGGGTACTCGTCGAGGACGAGGAGAACCGGCTCCTGCTGCGCTTCGCGCGCCAGGTGGTCCAGGAGGTCGTCGACGTCGGCGAACGGCCGGCTCGCCACGTCCCGGACGCCGAGCAGAGCCGGGGGAACGGCGCGACTGAGCTGCTGCAGCTCCGCGGGCCGCGGGCGCCCGGCTCCCGTGTGGAAGAGGGTGCGCCCTGGCGCGGCCATCTCCGTGAAGCGTTGGACGAGAGCCGTCTTGCCCACCCGCCGGCGACCCCAGACCAGCGCAGCGCCCAGAGCGGGGTCGCGCCACCACCGCGTCAGCTCGTCGAGCTCGCTGGTGCGGTGGACGAAGGCTGTCATGTCAGTCAGCGTAACTTGCGCGACTCGTCACTTACGAGTGATGTAACTTTGCATCGGAAGGTCACCAGCCGAGCCGAGTGGTCGGCGCTCGGGTCTTCCGGGCTTCAGCGGTCGACCCGTCAGCGCCCCAGGCGGCGCGGCACCGGCCGCGCCGGTGGTTCGACGGCGGTGTCACCCGCAGGAGACGCCAGCGACCGCTCGAACCCGGTGATGAGGTCGATGAGCCCGTCGACCTCGAACGCCCGGTTGCGCCGTCCGGCCGTCGTCTGGCGCAGCACTCCGGCGCTCTGCAGCCGGTCGACGGCCTCGTTGACGGCCTGGGTCGAGCGGCCGGTGAGCGTCACCAGCTGGCCGACCGTGAACACCGGGGTCTGCGGCAGCACCTCGTCGAGCAGCTGCGCCGCCGTCGATCCCCCGCGGACCGTCCCGATCGCCTCGCGCCAGCGCCCCTGCAGGGCGGCGAGCCCGTCGGTCAGTCCCGACACCCGCTCGCAGGCCTCGGTGGTGGCGGCGGCGAAGATCGCGATCCAGCGGGCCGGCCCGTCGTGGCCCTCCGTGCGGAAGCTCTCGAGCCCGGCGATGTAAGCCTGGCTGCGGGTGGCCAGCACGAGGCTGACCGGCGGGACGTGGTGCGGGCTCAACCCGCGGCGGGTCAGCACGACGTGGATGAGGGCGCGGCCCGTACGCCCGTTGCCGTCGGCGAAGGGGTGGATGGTCTCGAACTGCGCGTGGGCGAGGGCGGCCTGGACCACAGGCGGGTGGAGGTCGGACTCCAGGTACTCGACCAGGTCCGTCAGCAGCGCGGGGACCTCGTCAGGTGGCGGCGGCACGAAGTCCGCGGCGCACGGGTTGTAGCTCGACCCCCCGATCCAGTTCTGCCGGTCGCGGAAGGTACCCGCCCACGAGGCGTCGCGCGTTCCGGCCAGGAGGGCGCGGTGGATCTCGCTGATCGCGCCGAGGTCGAGGCGTGGACGTCGGGCGACGTCGTCGACGGCGGCGCGCATCGCGTCGATGTTGCCGAGGACCTCCGCCGCTCCAGCGTCGTGAACCGAGCCGTCAGCGGCCCGGGCAGCGTCTGCCCGCGTCAGTCTTCGACCGCCGATCTCCAAACCTTCGATGCGCGAGGAGGCCACCGCTTCGGCTCGCAGGAGGAGCCGCGCGATCGCCTCGCAGCCGCGGTAGGGCAGCCCCGAGGCGTTGAGCTGGAGGACCGCCCGCTCGGCGTCAGAGACGTCGGCGGCGACGTCCGCGGGGAGCAGCACCTCCCGGCCCACCAGCGGGTCCGGCACGTAGGCGTCGTAGCGGCAGGGGCGGCGGTAGCGTCGCGGCAGGCCACTGACGTCCCCGGGGTCGGGGCTCCAGACGGCGCTGACGAGGCGGGACATTGCCCCAGCATAATCAAGGTTAGGACAAAAGGCTGACGATGACTCACCTCGGTACATCGTCATGCAAGCGAGGCTTTTGCCCCCCAAGAGCCATGCGACAGCCCCGCGGCATGACGATCACTCACGACAAATGAGCCGCCGCAGTTGCTGTCGTGTCTCATCGTCCGTCGCGTACAGCACCGTCCCGACCATGCCGCGAGTGAGGAGCACCTTGTAGACGTTGCGCACCAGACGGTCGAAGTCCGCGTCGCTGACCCGGGTGCTGTTGCGGAAGTCAGGGTCCTTGTTGGCACTCCGGTCGCTGCGGAAGGCGCCGTCCCGCCACACGAGGTCCGGGCCGATGATCACGCCGCTCCAGTCGTACTCGAACCCCTGAGCGGTGTAGATGCACCCAACCTGACCGAAGCCACCGGGCTCCGTCGCCCAGAGCGCGGCCGGCGGTGCGTCCCCGACGGCACGGTCGCCGGGGACATTCCAGGGTCGCGCCCAGTCGCCGATGTGGACGTCGCGCACCAGGCTGCCGTCGGAGGCCGGCTTCTTGCTCCACGGCCAGCAGTAGCCCGCGGACATGCGTGCGGAGTAGCCCTCCTCGCGCCTCGCCGCCAGCAGCTGTTCCATCTCCTCGGGGGTGTCGGCGACGATGACCTGGAAGCCCTCGTCACCGGCCCAGTCGATCACGCCTGCGTCGTCGAGGCCGAGCAACTGCTGCACCCAGCGGACGTACTCGGCGCTCCCACCGCACCGGAATTGGGCGTCCAGGGCGATGGTCATGACGTCGAGGCCGAGGCGCTCAGCGTGTCGGGTGATCTCCTCCAGCGACCCCATCTCCCCCGGTCGGACGACCTGGTGCTGATCCAGGAGGAAGACGGGGACGCGCGCCGCCGCGATGAGCTCGTCGACCTGCAGCCGACCGGTGCGGAGCTCCGCACGGGTGTAGCGGTCCACCGACGTCTCCCGGATGCGGTGAGCCTCGTCGAGGATCAGGACATCGAGGTCGTTGGGCTCGGCGGCCATGAACTGGTTGAAGTACTTGAACATCGACTGCACCCGCGGCGCTCGGTGTCCCGCGACCTTGCGCAACGTCTGGGTGAACGACCTAGAACCGGTGGCATGCAGGACGGTCTGCCCCTTGCGCGACAACTCCCCCAGCAGTGAGAGCGCGATGACGCTCTTGCCGCTGCCTGGGCCCCCGGTGACGACGACGACCCGTTTGCTGTTGCCCGCCTTAGCCTGCTTGACCTGGTGCAGGACGAGGTCGACGGCTTCCTGCTGCTCTCCGACCAACCGGAACTGCTCACGATCGCGGATCTCCGCAGCAGCCACCCTCAGGAGCTGCTTCGACGGCGCCACCTTCGAGCCCAGCAGCTCGTCGGCGGCGTCCACACCGGAGACGCCGGGCGCCAGCCGACTGAGGAGGTGCTGGCGCAGAGCTCCACGGTCCGCCCCCGTGAAGAGGCGCCCGGAGCGGTCCATGGTGTAGCCCTCCAGGTCCGCGACTGCCCCAGGGTCGAGGGCGTTGTGTAGGTATGCGACACCGGCGACCGCGTCGTGGGTGAACTCGAGCGAGCGCGTGAAGTCGAGGAGGTACTCGACGTAGCCGCGCACCTGCTTGACCGGGTGCAGCTTCGGGGGCCCCGCCATGCCGGGGACGACGACGAGGTCGGGGTTGCCCTCGAAGCGGTATGCGGCACTCCACTGCTTCAACTCAACGACCACCTAGGAGGACTCCCCGGTCTTCGGATGCACGCCTGCGAGCACCACGTCAGCCCGCTTGGACGTCAAGGGCAGCTGGTGCTCGAGCAGCACCTCGACGTCCCCCAGCCCGGCCTCGACGAGGTCGGTCGCGAGCACGGGGAGGCTCTTCCGCCACGAATTCTGCTCACTAGAGCTGGCCCCGTAGCCGGCCTTATAGAGCATCTGCTCCATGAGCGCCTCGATGATGGAGCCGGTGGGCAGCTCTTCCTCGAGCTGAGCGGCAGAACGACGGACCAACGACACAGGACATCCCCCAGGCAGCACGAAGCTCTCGTGCGGGTGGGGGCTTGTCCTGTGCTCGGACGAGGCCCGAGCGGCGGAAGCCTGTCGGGCCGCGCGCGCAACACTAGGAGAAGGTGCTGACCGGCGCGTCGAGGCATGGATCGACACGCCAGCACACGGGGCAGCGGGTGGCGTCGTCTTTGCGAGGCGGCTCACGACTTCCAAGCACAAGCTGCTGCGAGACCATCGAGGCAGCTTGTGATTTGGCGATCTCGAAAGGACAACGAAGACCACGTGGAGGACAGCCTGGTGATCGAGCCCGGCGATGAGGCCCGATACGACCGTCGACGCTTCGGCGCCCCCAACGAACATGCGCTGGACTCGCCGGCTCGAAGAACGACGGCCCCAGTCGTCGCGTGTGCCGTACCCCGAGGGAGCCACGAGTGAGCAGCGCGGACGAGCCCGACGCGGCGCGGATCGACCCGGCACCACCGTCGGACAGTCGTGCGCCAGGCACCGCCGCAGCGAGCGCCGATGCGGACACCGCAGCTGAGCCGACGTCCCTGGCCGAGGCCGTGCTCGCCGAGGTGACCCGGGCACCCGCGTCCACCGTGCGAGAGATCGCCCTCGGCTTGGTCGGTACCCCGTGGGCGGCGGACAAGACGCAGATCAACAAGGTGCTGTACGCGGGCGAGGGCGCCTCCTTCGTCAGGGACGACGCCACCCGCCCCCGCTGGTCGGCGGGCGGTGGCGGGGCCATACCTGCGGCGAGTCGCCGACCCCGCCAACAGGAGGCCCGAGCCGCCGGCGACCCGGCGCCGTCGACGGCGATGGAGGAGCTGCTCGCCTCGCTGGAGCGGCAGGCCGTGGCGCCCCCACCACCCATCGAACGCCTGTCGGCCGTTCCGGTGCCGGCGTCCTGGGGCCTGTCGCTGCACCCGTGGCAGGACGAGGCGATGCGCGGTTGGTACGCCAACGGCTGCCGCGGCATCGTCGAGGCCGTCACGGGCTCCGGCAAGACCCACCTCGGTCTTGCCGCCGCCGCCCGGGCCGCGGTGGACGGGATGGCCACCACCGTCCTCGTCCCGTCGGTGGAGCTGCAACGCCAGTGGCTGCACCGCTTCACGACCCACCTGCCGCACCTGTCGGTCGCCGCGGTCGGCGGCGAGGAGAAGGGCGACGCCTCCCGCGCCGACGTAGTCGTCGCGGTCGTCAACAGCGCGGCCCGGCGCTCCCTTCTGCGCGGGGAGAGTGGCGACCTGATCGTCGCCGACGAGGTGCACCGCTACGGCGCCGGCACCTGGTCCACCGCCCTGCGCGACGGGCACACCCGCCGCCTGGGCCTCACCGCGACGCTGGAGCGCAGCGACGACGCGGTGGACTCGCTGATCCGCCCGTTCTTCGGCGCGACGGTCTGCGAGTACGGATTCCAGCGCGCCCTGCACGACCAGGTCGTGTCCCCGTTCCGGCTGGTCCTCGCCCCCGTCGGGATGACCGACGAGGAGCGCGTGGAGTACGACACGCTCAGTTCCCGGATCAGCGACTCCCTGCGCAAGCTGCGGAGCATGGGTGCGCTCGGGGGAACGTCCGGCATCTCGCTGAACCAGCGGCTCCGGCAACTCGCCGGAGTCGGGGGTGTCGTGGGTCGTGCGGCGCAGACCGCCGAGTCCGCCATGCGCGCCCGCCGCCGACTGCTGGCGGAACTGGTGGGAAAGGTCGACGCGGTCGGCGAGATGGCCCCGCTGATCGACGCCTCCGAGGGCACCGTCGTCTTCACCCAGACCAAGGACAGCGCCGAAGCCGTCGCCCACCGCCTGCGAGAGCAAGGCGTTGCCGCTGCCGCGCTGCACGCCGACATGGACCGGCGGGAGCGGCAGGACAACCTTGACGCCCTGGAGAGCCAGCGCCTCCTCGCGCTCGCCGCCCCCAAGCTCCTCGACGAGGGGATCGACCTGCCCACCGTCGACCTCGGCATCGTCACGACGGCGAGCCGCAGCCGGCGGCAGATGATCCAACGCCTGGGGCGGGTGGTCCGCCGCAAGCCCGGGGGTCGCGTGGTCACTTTCGTCATCCTCTTCGCGGCCGGCACCGTCGAGGACCCGAGCGACGGCGCGCACGAAGGCTTCTTCGACATGGTCGTGGACGTGGCCGAGGACGTTCAGCGCCTGGATGACGAGTGGTTGGTGGAGGACATCAGTAACCCAAAGCCAACGCAACTTTAAATGCGACGCAGCTCCTGCGATCACACCTTCTCTGTAGGCAACCGCTTTTGCGGTCATGAAGTCGGAGCGAAAGCAGTCATACCAAGGGACAGGAGGAAGATTGCACTCCGCCGCCAGGCGGGGCGAGCGTTCGGTGGAGTTGACGCCAGGAACAGCTTACTCGTCGACATATCCGTGACATTCACTGCGCGAAGGGAAGACTAAGGGGCGTTGACGAATGAGCGTTCTCGGTAGCGAAAAATTAGCCACCTAGCGAACGAGTGCACCACTAAGGCATCAGATGGCGCTACTCGCCACAGCCTTCAGCACTGTCGCAGAAGGCATGCCGCGCCAGCAGCGCGTATGAGGGACAGTGCACATGAGGCGATCACGCGGGAAAATACTCGACTACCGGCCCGAAGGGGCGGCCGAGAAGGCGGCGTCGGCAGAATTTATGAAGCTGTTGTTTTAGCGAGGCCAGTTAGGTCACGGGTGACGCTCTTGCCAGTAACCGTTTCGATGACGTCCACGATTGCCGCAGTTCGCGCTTCGACGAAAGCTGCATAGTCATCCACGAACATGGCTTGACGCGCCGCTTCATTGATCTTATGACTTTCTAGTATGTGGTCACGCTGAGGACCGAGAGTTCCGACCTCCATGTCCTGCAGGTAGCTGCTGGGAGCTTTGTCCTTAATGCTTTTGTTCGTCGAGGCATCGATCAACGTTCGATTAACGATGAGTTCTGGACTCAGCGATCCGTCATAGTGTCCCTTGAGCCAATTCAAGGGAAAGATGTGATGCGAATCAATTTCGCTCGAAGCCATTTGGGTAGCAGTAGTTTGCTGCTTGCTGTGAAAGTCGAGACATCCTTCTTGCATGAGTGCTGCAATAGTGCCTCGATAAAGAGCTCGACGATTGGTGCGCGCCGTGGCAATCTGACTTTCAGCAAAGCTGAAGTCCGCAACTGCCTCGGGAGCGTCGCCCGACCCCTTGGGAAGCCAGTCGCGAAGCTTGGCGTAGTCAGCTTGTGCCTGACTATTCCCTCCTTGATCATAGTTCGTCGTAAAAATTGTGCACCAGAAGAATTGTTTGACGCGTTCCAACGCAGCCCCACGCTTCTTCGTGGGCAATGCTTGGATCACATCCCAGCAGGCCGACATGGGCACAAGGACCATCGAGTACGGCAACCACTTTTCGGTCTGCGCCCCGCACTGGTCTCTCAAGAAGGCCAAAGCTTCTGCGTAACCCGAGACAACCGTCGCCCAATGCGCTTCAATGTTCTCCGCACGCAGGTTGAGCACTTCCGAGCGTTGAGCCGATCCATTACTCCGGAGCGTTACAGCCTGAAGGATGCTGTAAGGATCGACCCGGAAATCGACAAAGACAGGATAATCCTGCTGTGCACTCTCCCACAGAGTTCGCAAATTTTGCCCATAAGCCCAGACGCGGGCCGTGATGAGTTCGAAGACGCTAAGCCTCACGCCTCCCAAGTTGAGGGTCTCGAAAATTTTGCACACAGCAACGATCGACGTTGTTTCGTCCAGCTCAACGACAGGGAAATTGTAGGCCCCCAAAGGGGAAAGCAGTGCGCCACGTATTTCAGCCAGACGCACGCGCCGCTTAAGCTGTGTGCTTGCGTCACCGCCATGGTGGGCGACGGCCTGTTCGACCCAGGACTCGAAAGACGCAGGAGCCTTAAGGTACTGGTGGACTGGAAAAGTCCAAGTCTCCCATTGCCATTGCGGATCGTCGGATTGGACCGGCCTTCCTGGCTTAATTACCTCAAAACTCACGAGCTTATCGAAATCTAGGTTTTCAACATGAAGTGCCTCAGTGTTGTCTATCAGGCCACCCAGGTTCAAAAGATACCGAGCATCGCCTACCCCACGATGAGCCTGATAAAGCGACGTGAGGCGCTGCTGGCCGTCAAGAACGAGAGTCGGTGAAGACGCGGCATTCAACTGAGATGCACCACTGAAGGCTCGGGGCGCGAAAAAGGTATTCCCCGTAGGGCTCTGTCGCAGAGTAAGAAGAGAGCCTGATGGGTACCGCGACATAACGGACACGAGTAGGTCCCTCGTGGCCGCAGGGTCCCACACGAAATCCCGCTGGAAGTCAGGTAGAGCGAGGCGCTGGTTGTCGATCTCCTGCAGCAACCAAGAGATCGCTCGAGGCTGCGTGTCGAAGATGGGGTCGCCGCCACCGAAGACTGTCACCTCTTCACACTAGCGACAGCAGCGCACTCGCGCGGCAAGTTGAGCTACAGCCTACGTAGTCCACAAGTGAAGGACGCCGGTGTCGTCGGCGGCGAGCACGACGCGCAGCTTCGGCGTGACCGGCGGACTTAGGTCGATGGACCGTGAAGTTGAATGACACTGGCGCCTCTTACAGGTCTTGGGTGATCGCCGAGCCAATCAAGGAGGTCGCTGTCCACCTCTGGGTCGGGGATGACCTGGCGCGAACCCTGTCTCCGTCGTGCTAGGGCGACACTGAGACTGGTACGGGGGTCGCTAAGGAACGATGCTCCAACGGCACGATCGATCCACCGCGCGCTTGCCCAGGCAAAGCTGGCTCGGCCGGTCGCTGCCTCGCTCCACCCTGCGTCCGTCTAAGTTGGAGCCCTGGACAAGGGAGGCCACTTGAGCAGGCGTATGACGGGGCTGTTTGCTGGGATCGGCGGACTGGAGCTGGGGCTGCACGAGCACGGCTGGGAGACCGAGCTGCTGTGTGAGATCGACACCGGCGCCCAGGCCGTACTGCGCGCCCGCTTCCCCGACACCCCGCTGACGTCGGATGTCACCAAGCTGCGGTCGCTGCCGGCCGACACCGAGCTGGTCGCTGCGGGCTTCCCCTGCCAGGACCTGTCCCAGGCCGGCGCCACCGCCGGGATCACCGGCGCCCGCTCCGGCCTGGTCGACGAGGTCTTCCGCCTGGTCACACGCCGCAAGGGCCCCCGCTGGCTGCTGCTCGAGAACGTCCCCTTCATGTTGCAGCTGGGCCGGGGTGCGGCGATGCGGCACGTCACCACCGCCTTGGAGGACCTCGGCTACCGCTGGGCCTACCGCGTCGTCGATGCCCGCTCCTTCGGCCTGCCCCAACGCCGCCTGCGGGTGCTGATGCTCGCCTCGCGCACCGAGGACCCCCGCGAGGTCCTCTTCGCCGACGATGCCGGGCCGCTGGAGATGGGCGCCTCGACCGAGCACCCCTGCGGCTTCTACTGGACCGAGGGTTTACGCGGGCTGGGCTGGGCCGTGGACGCCGTCCCGACGCTGAAGGGCGGCTCCTCCCTGGGGATCGCCAGCCCCCCGGCGGTGCGGACCCTGGCCGGTGAGCTGGTCACCCCCGGCATCACCGACGCCGAACGACTGCAGGGCTTCGACCCCGACTGGACCCTGCCGGCCGTGGGGATCCCCGGGGTGCGGGCCGGGCACCGCTGGAAGCTGGTCGGCAACGCCGTCAGCGTCCGCATGTCCACCTGGGTCGGGCACCGCCTGGACAACCGCCTGCCCTACGACGGCGCCAGCGACACCCCTCTACAGCCCGGGGACGCGTGGCCGATGGCGGCCTGGTCCGGACCGGACCGCGTCGCGCACAAGGCTGCGGTCTCGACCTGGCCGCTGCATGCCCCCTACGAGCACCTGAACGGCTTCCTCGACGACACCAAGCTGCTCTCGGCCCGGGCGACCGCCGGGTTCCTCAGTCGCGCCCGCCAGGCCAAGCTGCGCTTCGAGCCCGGCTTCCTGGACATCGTCGCCGCCCATCTGGACCGCATGGGCGGTGACCCCAAGCGCCTGACCCTTGCCGCCGCGGCGAAGGCTTCGCCCCTCGATCCGGCGGACTCCATGGAGCTGGTCGAAGGCGGCACCGTCGACCTGCAAGCTGAGGATCTTCGCGGTCAGGACCCGCGAGAGCTTGACCCCGCGGGGTCCATCGACCGTCACACGGGCACGGAGTCCCAGGAGCCGGCCGCGGGCGTCGGTCGTCAACGGCAGGGTCGCACCGCCTCGGCCGTCGGCCGCTCGAAGGGTCGAGCAGCGTGAGGGGTCCAGCGATCATCGCCCGCACCCTGTCCGCCGCCAACGTCACCGACGCTCGTGGGCATGGGTGGCAGTACCACTCTCGCAGCGACCACCACTCCAAGGTGGCCTGCTGGGCGGTGCTGTTCGACCTGCTGCAGACCTCCTCCCTCATGCAACGCCACGTCGCCGAGGGCAAGGTCGCCTTCGGCATCAACCGCCGCATCAACGACTGGACCTCCGGGCGCAAGAAGGACCTGGACCTGGTCGTGGCCCGCACCGCCGGCGCCCACGACGAACAGCTGCAGGCCTTCGACCTGGCCGACCTCGCGGTCCGCTACCACTTAAACCTGGACGCCACTGATCAGGCGATCCTGGCCGACCTGCCCACCGCCCCGCAGGGACCGTCCGGGTCCACCGTCCTGGTCGCGCTGGAAGCCAAGGCCTGCATGACCGCCCACATCAAGGCCCTGCCGCGTCTGTACGACGAGCTGACTTCCAGCCACGCCACCGTCCACGGCGACAACGCCAACGCCCTGGCCGTCGGGTTCGTCATGGTCAACCTCGCCGAGACCTTCCTCAGCCCCGGCAAGCAGACCACCGTCGACCCGGTCGTGACCGTGCACAACCAGCCCAACGACACCGTCCGCACCGTGGCGAAGATGCACGAGATCGCCCGCCGCTCCGGCCCGCACTCCGGTCAGCACGGCTTCGACGCCCTCGGGGTGGTCGTGGTCGACCTACGCAACGACGGCACCCCCGTCACCATCGTCACCGGCGCCCCCGCACCGGCGCCCACCGACGACTTCCACTACGACCGCATGGTCGTTCGGGCCGGGCACCTGTACGACTCCTCCTTCGGGCAGGTCTGACCTGCCCGAACCCAGCACCCCGCCACCGTCCTCACCCGACCCGCCCGAGCTCACACCGGGCACGTCCGCACCGATCGGGGCGGGGAGCAGTACCGGGCGTACGCGTGAGGCCCGTACGGGCGGGGCACCAGCGCCGAAGGACGCGGTCACCCGAGCCAGGATGCGCGCCCAGGCCCGCCGTGACACCGCCCCCGAACTCGCCCTGCGCCGTGAGCTGCACCGGCAGGGTCTGCGCTTCTTCGTCGACCGCGCTCCCCTACCGGGCCTGCGCCGACGCGCCGACCTCCTCTTCCCCCGCCGCCGAGTCGCCGTCTACGTCGACGGCTGTTTCTGGCACCGCTGCCCGATCCACGGCAGCGCCCCGCGCAACAACGGTGACTGGTGGAAGGACAAGCTCGACGGCAACGTCGCCCGTGACCGTGACACCGACGAGCGCCTGCTCACCGCCGGTTGGGCAGTGGTACGCATCTGGGAGCACGAGAACGCCACCACCGCTGCCGACCGGGTCCAGCAGGTCATCGCCTCCCGACCCGTGGACTGACAACACTCGGCGCTGACGCGGTGCTGGTTCACGAGGCTCGTGCCGGCGCGGCGAGATCATCATCGCCACTGCGGGTGGCGTGGCAGTCGGCGTCAACCGAGCAGCCCGGTCCGCCCGAAGAGCGCTGCTCGTTCGAGGTGGGTGTTGTAGGCGCGGCAGGACGGCTCGCCCACGTGCAGACAGGCCGGACACGCACCCGACCCCCTGGAGCAACCGGGGTCGAGCGGACAGCGGCGCTCGGCGTCGACCACGGCGGTCAGGAGTGTATCGAGGTCGGTTTCGAAGACGGCTTGCATGCCGCCGAGCACGAATTCACCCCGAGGAACGGCGTAGACGAAGAAACCGAGGTGCAGCGGGACCAGGTACTCACTCAGGGCATCGCGGTCGATACCGGCCAGCGCCGCGGTCTGGCGCATGAAGCGGTGCGCGTAGGAGTGAACGAGGTCGAGGAGGTCGGATCCGAGGGTGGCAGTGCCCGGTCGGTCACCAGGGGCAGGTACCTCGGCTGCCGCGAGGATGGCCAGGCGTGCCGCGGTCGGGTCTGTGTCGCCTGGTGACCATCCCGTCATGTGATGTCCGCGCAGGTGGAGCCACCCGGCCACTTTAACCGGATCGAGGCGGATCAGGTAGGCCTCGGTCTTGGCCAGGTCGCCGTGCAGTCGGTAACCGTCACCCTTGGGGTGCCGGAAGGCGACGAGTCGTGTCTCACCCGCCTCACCTCCTCCGCGGGTGTAGCCGTACATGACGTTGAGCACCGGGAAACGCTCGACGAGGTCGATACCGGCCAGCGCCGCGCGTTGCAACGCATGCGGATACTTCACCGAGTAACGCTGGTGCAACAGCTCGTTTCCCGGTGGCGCCTGCAGGCTCGTCGAGGGCTGCCTGGACTCGGCGAGGGCCAAGGCGATGTCCAGGGCGTCCTGTTCGGCGGCTTCCCGCTGCTTTTGCGGCAGGGCGTCCAGCACCCCCCGTCCAGGGTCGGGCGCGAGCTGGCCGAGGCGGTCGGCTGCGTCTGCCAGCGCAGCGGCCGCTTGCTCGTCCATTCCGTTGCGCAGCAGTTGAGCGACGAAGAGCGCACGGGTGAGCTTGCCGTCCGCCGAGAGCGGGCTGTCACTGGCCAGGCCGTCCACAATCCAGTTCAGGGCGCGAGCCGAGCCGCCTGCGGCCTGCAGCTCGCGGAGTCGCTCCGGGCGCGGGGGGTTGACGATGACCACCCCGCGCGGTGTGTAGGCGGTGCGTGCCTTGTGCACGTTCCAGTGCACGCCACCGTTCTGGCAACCGGGGCACCACTGGAAGCCGAGACCCTTCTGCAGCTCGCGCTGGCACTGCGGGCAGCGGAAGCGCAGATCCGACGTCTTCGTGCTGGTGGTGCCGACGAGCTGTACGTCGTCGTGGGTGGGGCAGCGAGGTACCCGGGGCTCCACGCAGGCGCCGCACTCGTGGAACCCGAGGAAGTGCAGTTGTCCCCAGCGCGTGTTGCCGCAGCGGCACGCACGGTCCATCCGCTTGCCCACTCGCTTGCAGGACGGGCAGAGCCAGACGCGAGGGTACCGTTCGACGGCGACGCCACGGGTCTCGTCGAGGGCGACCACCTGCACCCGCCGGCCGCGGCGCAGGTCGTTGACGAACCCTCCGTCCTTGTCGGCGATCTCCCAGACCCTGACCTCCCGTTCGAGCCGTCGCCGTACGGTTGCATCGTCGACAGACAGAGGAACGGCGCTGGACCACTCCACGACGCGGTAGATGCCCCCGCCCAGGTCGGCGGTCTGCTGCGGGAGGAAAGTCCGCAGCACCTGACTGGCACTGCGGGACCCCAGATCGCTCACGTCGGTCTCGCCCTTCGTTCGTCATCGGATGCGCTCTTCTGAGTGCATCGGTGTACCTCGCCCCATCGTGCGCTCGGTCGTGGTGCTCAGTCGTGGATGGGAACGCTCACCTCGACGTCACGCAGGCTGAACATGGGCCGGCCGGGGCCGAGCTCGTTGGGCCACTGGCGTGTGCTCGCCGGATCCTGCAGGTTCGTGAACCACGACTCGATCCAGTCCCTGATCTCCTGGCGCAGGAGTTCGTCCTCGGGACCGGTGCAACCCAGGAGGTCGGCGATGACCTCCACTTCTTGGTCGACGGTCAATCCGGCGTCTCGAACGTAGTCCTTGACGGCCCTGATGGTGGTCAGCCGCTTGTTCACCGAAGCGGGTTCCATGATCATCAGACGGCGGGCCTCGACGATCCCGGGGAGGGTCAACCTGAGGACACGGCGGCTACGCCGCGTCACCGGAATGGCTTCGACGAAACGGTCGCCGTGGGTAATGAACTGTTCGAAGTGTCTGAACGTGGCCGCGTCCCGCTCACGGGCGATCTTGTGCAGGACGTAGACCAGACCCGGGTGACGTCGTCCGACGCGTGCCGTGGTCTGGATGAACTCCGCCGTCGACAGCGGCAGTCCCAGCATGACCATCGTGTTCAGGCGTTCGATGTCCACACCGTGGCTGAGCATGCTGCTGGCGGTCACGACGTGGATACGGTCCTCGAACTGTGCTTCGGGGTGCTCCAGGCGTTCGAGGATCTGGCGGACCTCGTCGAAGTTGGTCTGACCGGTGAGCTGGACGGCATTGATGCCTTCATTGAGGGTGTTGCTCGCCAGGCTTCGTGTCGCGGCTTCGACGTCGTAGAGGGTACTGCCGTAGACCACGTCCGTGCCGTAGAGGGAGAGCAGGTCGGCGACGTGGCAGGGCTCGACGCCGGTTTCGGTGCAGACGTCGTCGGGGTGTGCGTACAGCTCGCGGACAGCTGTCTGCAGGACGTCGAGGGTCCGGTCGCTGACGTGGTCGAGGGTGACTCCTCGCGGCGCGACGGCGACGAAGCGGCGCATGGCCTCCGGGCCGAGCCGGCTCCAGAAGGACTGCTTCGACGCGGGACCGGGCTCGGGGAAGACCCGACCTGCACGTCGGTAGAGGACCTCGACCTGATGCTCGTACCCGGTCAGCGTGGCGCTACTGGCGATGATCTTGGATTTCGGGCCGCCGAGTTGTTCCTGCAGGTGGTCCAGGAGGCTCTCGTAGTGGCTGTCGACCGCCCCCAGACTGTCCCGCAGAAGGTGCAGTTCGTCCTGCAGCCGCAGGGTGGGGGCGTAGCGTTCCTTGGGCATGGGCAGCGGCTTGCGTGGTGCGTCGCAGTCCGGGACCAGGCATCCTTCCGGAGTCTTCGAGCGCGGAGCATAGGTGTACCCGTGTTCGGTGTTCGAGCAGATGCCCACCGGAGGGCCGACCAGACCCCGCATCGCGGCCTGCAGACTCACGCTCGCCGCCTTGTCCAAGGTCCCCAGCACGACGGTGGGGAGGTAGCGGTGCACCTCCTGGTCCACGACGTACATCGGCAACGACGCGTGCGGCCAGGGGCAGGATTCGTTGTGGCACTGGTGTGCGAGACGCCAGAGTCGCCGGTCGAAGCGCATGTGGACGTCGTCACTGCGGCAGAATGGACAACGGAGGAGGACCTGGTAGCGGTCGGGCATGCCGGGGCTGTCGGGGTCGGGGTCGTCGCCTTCCGCGGTCTTGACCACCTTGTTGGGGGTACCGCCGCGGCCGACGAGGAAGCCGAGGCTGATGGGTGCCCCCTTGATCTTCTCGGATCGACGCACGAGCTCGGCGCCGGCCAGGGCGTCGGCGAAGCGTTGGGTCTGCTGCAGGGACAGCAGACGCAGCGGGAAACGCGACCAGGCCGTGACGCCACTGTGCTTGCCGGTCAAGCGGTCGTAGAGCGCAGCGGTGACGAGCAGCCCGAGGTAGGTCTCCGTCTTGCCGCCACCGGTGGCGAACCACACCGTGTCCACGATCGGGCCCTCCCCCGCGGGGTCCACGAGGAAGGCCAGGGTGGCCAGGAGGAAGCCGAGCTGGAAGGGACGCCAGCCGTCGTACTTACCGGCTGCGCTGTGGGCGATGGCGCGGTTCATGAGGCAGAAGGCGCGGCGTACCGTCTCGTCCTCGACCAGGAGCTGCAGGCCGCGTCGCAGTCGGGCGACCTCGTCGCCGGCGGATCTTGCGGCCCGACGGGCCTCCTCCCGCATGGCCTCGTCCCAACCTTCACGGCGGCCACGGTCGGCGAGGTACTCCGACGACCAGTGCGTGGCGTGGTAATGCTCCAGGGCGTCGACGAGCGCGGTCAGGGAAGAAATCGGCTGGGTAGCGAGCGTGGCGAAGCTCAGGTCCGGTGGGTCCAGTGGACTGTTCCAGAAAACCGGCCTTCGGCTCTCGACGACCACGGTGTCGGTGGTGCGGAACCCACCGGGGACGCCCTCCAGGTCGATCACCCCGACGTTGACGCCGTAGGCGGGTACGGCTCGTTCGTAGCGGAAGCTGTCCGGCAGTGATTCCAGGAGGAAGGGTCGGATGGGCAGGCCACTGACGTCGAGCTCTGACTCGTACAGATGGGTGTCCGCGAGCCCGATGTGCTTGGCGGGGCTGGTGTTGACGAGCTGGACGACGAGCTCGGGCTCGCCGTGCCAGGACTCGACGTCGACGTGGACGGTGGCCGAGAGCCCTGCGACTCCTGCGGTCGCGAACTTCGCCTCGAACTCACGCGTTCCCGCGATCACCTCACTGCGATCCGCCTCCACGAGCACCGAGACGGTGACTTCCACCATCGGGGTCCGGCGCCACGGACGATCGGGGTCCGTCGTGGTCTTGGGGTCCTCCAGGAGCCACGCACGGCAGCGCGCGGTGACCTCGAGGCGCCAAGGGCCGGGTCCGAGCGGGCGCAGGCGGACGCCGATGGCGCACGGGTCCAGGCGCTCAGCGCGGTCGCCGAGGGGATTGGCAGCGACCTCCTGCTGGCTGGCCAATCGCCCCAGCCAGAACGTGGCGGCAGGTGCCACACCGAGCCGGTCTGTGTCGTCACCGCGCCCTGCCCTCATGACCTTCGCGTCCAACCAGCTGACGAAGGTCGTGCAGGCTTGCTCCAACGTCTGGCTCATTGCGCAGATCCCTCCTGGGCGCGGGTCTTACCGCTTCGCTCGGCGAAGAGTGCCGTCATGTCGAACTCGTCACGCAGATCGTCGAAGAGGTACTCGTAGAGGTGGTGGTGCAGCGGGTTCTCCGACAACCGAGCCAGGGACTTGGCGACGAGCTGACGGACCCTCTCCCGGGTGACTCCGACTTCCTTGCCGATGTCGTCCAGGGTCTTCTCGCCCTCGTGATCCAAACCGTACCGCCGGATCATGATCTTGAAGTCGCGGTCGGACAGGGTCCTTCGAAGAGCAGCCAGCACCTGGGACTGGCGATCCGCGGCGAGCGTCAGCTCGACCGGGTCGTAGCGTCCGTCGTGGTCCTCCTCTTGTGCGAGGAGGTCGACGAGGGCTGTGTCTGCGTCTTCTCCGACAGGGGCATCGAGGCTCAGCACCGGTAAAAGGTAGTCGAGCATGGCCGCGACCTGGGCCGGGGCCTTGTCCAGGCGTTCGGCGAGCTCTTCCACAGTCGGGTTGCGGTCCAAGACTTGCTCGAGGCGGTGGCGTTCGTGGCGGAGTCGGGCCAGCTGTTCGTGCATGTGGACGGGTATGCGGATCGCGCGTCCCTTGTCGGCGATCCCCCGCAGAAGGGCTTGCTTGATCCACCACGTCGCGTAGGTGGAGAACTTGTACCCCAACGTTCCGTCGAACTTGGTGACGGCGTGGATGAGTCCGGTGTTGCCTTCCTGGATCAGGTCGGCCAGGTCGAGTCCGCTCGAGGTGTAGCGGGGCAGGCGGGCGATGCTGATGACGAGCCGCAGGTTCGCGCAGGCGAACTGGTGTCGCGCTTCCCGTCCGGCGTGTGCTGTGTTCGTCAGGCGCACGTACTCCTGTGGCGAGCGGTGCTCATCGGACAACCCCTGCTGCGCCTGCTCACCCATGGCGATCACCGCCGCGAGGCGCCTCTCGTCGGCGACGCTCAGGAGGGGGTACCTGCTCACCTGCCGGAAGTAGGATCCGAGCGAGTCCAAGTTCTCCGATCCCACCTGTCGCCTCGTACGCCCACCGTCGAGGTCGTGGCGGCCGTCGTACCCCTGCTTCGGGGCGTCCTCGTCGATGTCGATGCCGGCTTCTTCGAGGCGGACGAGAACCCTGTCGACCGAAGCTAAGTCCATGCCTCGGCGCCCAACGGCAAGACTGAGCTGAGCCTGAGTGAGGCTTCCAGCGCGCGCGAAGTCGTCGACCAGGTCTTGGACCAGTTCCTCGACGGCACGTGCGGCGGGATCGGTCGAGGAAGCCGGCCAGGACGGCTTCGGGTCGTGGACCGCGAATGGATCGTCGGAGTCGTCGAGGCTGTGGTGGATGCCTGGATCGTCATGGGTGCCCAGATCGTCGTGGGTGCCCGTATTGCCATTGACGTGCGGGGCGGAGAACTCGCCTTCACCGAGTCGTGGGCCACCATGCGAGCCCGCCCCGTCGCTGGCAGCGGGACGGTCGCGCAACCTTGCCTGTTGTCCCCGGTAATCGATGGGGACAGGATGATCAAACCTTGACCCCGATGCGGTAGCTGGACCGTTCGCGCCGCCGGAGGCTGCGTCCATCAGTTGTGCGAGCTCCTGCTGCGAGACCCCCCGCGCGCTCAAGAACGCTCGCACCTTGTGTAGGGACGGTGAGCGACCGTCGACCGCCAGTGCTTGCATCTCCGTCAGGAGCTGCGAGATCCGGTCGGTAGGCCGGGACACATCCTCGATCACGTCGAGTACAGCCGTCCTGGGCGCAGCAAGGGCCTTGGCAACTTTGGCCCTGGCGTGGGAGGTGCCGTGCGCTGGGTCACGACCCCGCCCGGGAGAAGTCGGGATGCGCAACCCTGCGTGCGCCTCCACCCGCTGAATATCGCACCCAGTAGATGCTGCGGTTCGCGCGCCGACATGTCCCCTTGCCCCCACCTGCCGAGCTCGCTTTCCCCACCCTTGTGCATCGTGGCATCCCACGGGGATATGTGTCTTGTTATCACTCAGACCGACGCACAACGCGCCAACCGTCATCCGCGGCGAGGTCGGCGACGATGTGAGACGCCCGGGCCCAAACGACCGACGCGACATGCGCCTCGCCTTCGACGGCCACACCCTCGTCCGGCCGGATCCCCCGCCTGTCGAGAGTCGTCCAGAGCCCCTCCAGCGCCTCGTCCGGGTCCCAGGAGAACTCGCTGTCGCGCACTCGCCAGAACTGCCACCCCGCACGCTTCAGCTCCTGCTCCCGCTGGAGGTCGCTGGCCCGCTGCTCCGGCGTCGAGTGCCAGAACTCCCCGTCGCACTCCACCGCCAGCCGTCCCTGCGCCCCCGTGACGACCAAGTCGATCCGGCGGCCGTTGACCTCCCACTGCGGGGTCACGAGGTAGCCGCGCTCGCGGATCGCGAGGTAGACGCGCTGCTCGAACAGCGAGTCGAAGGCCTCGTGCTTCTCGTCGGGGGTGACGTTGGCCAGGTCGTCGCCGGTGCGCGGGGCCGGCGGGGTAGTGAGGTGGGTGAGCAGGGAGTGCCGCAGGTCGCTGGGGCGCAGGGTGTCCACGGTGACCGAGTGGAACAGCCACATCTGGTCCTGCGCCCGGCTCGCGGCGACGTTGAACCGCCGGCGCTGCTCCTCCAGCACCAGCGGGCGGGTGCCGTGGTTGGGGCCGACCACGAGGGACAGCATGACGACGTGCCGCTCGTCGCCCTGGAAGTCCGGCGGCGTCCCGACGCGCAACCGCCGGCGTTCGTACTCGTCAGGCGCCACCCGGGTGCGCAGTTCCGCCTCGATGAGGTCGGCCTGCGCCTGCCCCTGCAGGACGACGACGCCGAAGGTCTTACCGTCGTACGCGGGATCGGCGAGGCAGGTGGCGATCTGGTCGGCGATGGCCACCGCCTCCCCGCGGTTGCGCAACTTCGCGCCCTCGCCCTCGCTCGGGGCCCCGAGGACGTGGCGCAGACGCAGCGGCGGCAGCCTGTCGCTGCCGAACTGCCGCAGCGGGACGAGGGGGGCGTCGGCGTAGAACTGGCGCGAGGACCAGTCGATGATCTCGGGCATGCACCGGAAGTGCTCGCGCAGGCGGACCACCGACCCGAAGCGGGTGGTCAGCAGGCTGAAGAGGCTGTCGCGCGGGGTGAAGGCAGTCCGCAGGTGCTGCGGCAGGTCGGGCAGGTAGCTGTCGAGCTTGTCGAAGATGGGCTGCAGCTCCCCCATCGCGACCTGCGACGGCGCGCACTGCCGGTCGTCGCCCACGACGATGACCCGCGGCGCTAGCCACAGCAGGAACAGCGCCTCGATGCTCGCCTGGCTCGCCTCGTCGATGATGACGACGTCGAAGGAGTTCTTGGTCGGCGGCACCGTCTCGAGGACCTCGGCCAGCGGCATGATCCACGCGGGGACGGCGCCCTGCGACGCGGCCATCGCGCCCCGAGCCGCGGCCGCGTACCGGGCGGCGTAGCGGCCCGTCCCCTTGCCCATCGCCTGCGTGTTGCTCTGGTAGGAGCGCAGCGCCTGCGACTGCTGGGCCGTCATCCGGGACAGGCACGCGTCCCACGCCTTCGTCGCGGCGAGCTCACCCGTGAGGTTCCCGAGGGTGGCCGTCACCTCCGCGAGCTCGCGGTCCAGCCGCGCCTCCAAGCCGGGCGCGCGCTGGGCGAGGAAGAACGTGTGCGCCAACCCCCAGGCCCACGCGTCGTCCAGGTCGCCGAGGCGGTCCCGCCACGCGGGGTCGGCGGGGGTGGCGTCGACCAGCTGCGCCAGACCGGGGTGGGCGGCGTTCAGCTGCTGGATCAGCTCGTCGGCGCGACGCTGGTGCTCGGCGTCCACGCGCGCGTCCGCGAGCGCCGCGAAGGCCGCCGTGTAGCCGTCGGCGTCCCGCGTCGCGAGCGCCCGCAGCAGGTTCCGGCACTCCGGCGCCGCCCGGTCGACCTGCACGGTCGCGTCGAGGTGCTGCCGCGCCTCCTCGACGGCGGCGGTCGCGGCGCGCGCCTCAAGCTGGGTCGCGACGTGGGGCAGGCTCGCCACCAGCGCCGCCCACTCCCCGTGGGACTCGAGCGGCAGGGTGACTCCGGCCCCGGTCAGCAGGGTGCGCGCGGCGCTCATCGCCGCGAGCGCCTCCGTAGTCCGCTCCAGGGCGCGGTGCGCGTCCACAAGCGCGGACACCCGGGCGCGCAGGCTCGGCCCCGCGGCGACGTCGTGGCCCACGTCCGCCCACCGCCGGACCAGCGAGTCGGCGTCGATCTCGGCGGAGAGCACGGTGAGGACCAGGTCGAGCAGGTCGGTGTTCGTCGGCCGGACGTCGTCGACGGTGCTGGTGAGCAGCAGTTCCGCCTGCTTCTCCACCGCTGAGCGGAACATCCCCTTCAGCTTCACCTCGCCGCCCTTCGCGGCAGCGTGCGCGCGCAACGCCCGTCCGGCGGCGAGCTGCCCGGACCTGCTGTCCGGGCCGCTGGCGGCGAACTCGGGGAGCTGGACGGTCCGCAGCTGCAGACCGGCGAGGTCGCGGTTCAGCCCCTCGGCGTGCCCGGCGACCTCACGCAGGCCGTCCCACAGCGCGCTGTTGCGGTGGGTCAGGGCGTCGTCCAGGCAGCGCTGCCGCCAGTCCCCGGACGCGCCACCGCTGAGGAGGCCGGCCAGGGACGTCCGGATCGTCTCGACGTGCTGCTGCAGCTGCTCGAACGCCGCCTCGTCCAGCGGTTCCAGCGCCGTCACGACGGAGGAGTCGACCTCCGCGGCCGCGGACACCGCGGCCCGCTCCGTCGCCACCAGGCCGGCGACGACGTCGGGGTCGAGCAGCTTCGCGGCGGAGGGGATGACCTGCGACGGCCGGGCGCGGCGGGTGGGCGTCGCGGCGGCGAGCAGGCGCAGCAGTTCCCCGAGGGACTCGCCCGACACCGGCAGGCGGTGCGGGGCGTCGTCCGGCAGCGGGGTCGGCATCCAGCCGTGGCGGTCGGCGCGCTCCCGCAGGGTCCGGGCGATCGACCCGAGCGTGCCCAGGTAGCCGGGCGCGACCTGGTCCTCGGAGTACCGGTAGGTCTCCGCCTCGCGCAGTGCCCGGATCTGCTCGGTGATCGACGTCTGCCGGGAGCGCGCGCCCTCCCGCTGACCGACGAGGTCCGCTATCCGCATCGCGTACCGGTCGGCGTCGTAGCGCCCGTGCCGGTCGACGAGAGCGTTGACGCTGCGGGACAGCTCCGCGGACCCACCGCGGCCCTGGTCGGTCATCGAGACGCACAGCTCGCGGACGTCCGCCGGCAGCTTCTCGCGCAGGACGCTCAGCGCCTGCGCCTTCTGGCTGGTGACGAGGACGCGTTGCCCCTGCGCCACGAGGCTCGACACGAGGTTGGCGATGGTGTGGGTCTTGCCGGTTCCCGGCGGGCCCTGGACGACCACTCCCGTGTCGTGGCTCAGCCGCTGCACGATGGCGCGCTGCTCGTCGTTGGCGGGCAGCGGGAACAGCGGCTCCTCGGCCAGCGCGGAGACCGGACCGCCCTCGGCGTCCAGCCAGGCCAGGCGCTCCTCCGGCTCCAGGGCGGTGAGCAGCTGCGCCAGCCCGAGCGGAGCCTCCGCGTCGGGTCCGCTCAGCGCCTCGCTCATCTGGTCGTAGTAGGCCAGCAGGCTCGCCCGGCCCCGAGGCCGCAGAACGATCGCCGGCGCGAAGCCGAGCGACGGGGCGTCGTCGGGCTTGAGGTTCGGCAGCCAGTTCTTGTCGTAAGCGCGGCACCCCGGCAGCGCGAGAACGCGCCACTGCTCGAGGAGCTCGTGGGTGCCGTCATCCAGCGGCCCCTCCTCGCTGGTGCGGACGGCGGTGCGGGCGGGCTCGGCGCGCGCCGCGTCGAAACCGTCCTCGCCGTCGAGCAGGTCCCGGTCGTGCAGGCGCCGGCCACCGGGCTCGGCGACCGTGACGCGCAAGGCACCCGTGAACTCGTCGACCTGCAGGGTCAGGCGCTGGCTCAGCAGGTGGTTGCGGACCACCGCGCCCGACGGCGCGCGCCACGTGAGCAGGCCGGTGACCAGGACGAGCTCGACCTGGTCGTCCTGCTGGGACAGCGTGCGGAAGGCCGTGCTGAGCTGCTCGTACCAGGTGCGCGCGGGCTTGGTCGCACGGTCCCGCTCCGCCCAGGCGACCCACTCGGCGCTCCACCGGTCGTAGGCGGTCCGGACGTCGCGGTCGCTCGGCGGCGCGTCGCCGTCCTCCGGGGCGAGCGTCACCCCGGCCTCGAGCAGCGGGGGGACCCCGGCGTCGGAGTCGGACAGGCGGTCGGCGGGGACCCACCCGACCAGGACGTCCGGCAGCGAGGGAGGCGGCGCGGATGTGGTCGGGGCGAAGGTCGCGATGCCCTCTCCCGGCGCAGCGGTCACGTCGACGGAGAGGTCCGCGGGCAGGTCGGACAGCCAGAGGGGCGACGACTCGTAGTCCGTGAGGTCCTTCACTGGCGCCGCGCCAGCCCGCGCCAGCTGCCGCAGAAAGTCGACCAGCCGGCTGACTTGGCCCACCATGGCGCGGCTTCGCGTCGCGCCCTCGTCCACCGCCATGACACATCCCCTTACGTAGGGCTACGAGTGTGCCCGAGGACACCGACACGAGGGCACTTCTCGGTGCGACCGACTCCTCCGTACCGATTCCCACGCTTCGCTGGCCTGACGGCTGCACGACACCCCGACCTCCGGACGGCTAGGTGGTGTCGGTGTCACGCCACTCCCAGTCCTCGAGACACGTCATCGCCCACCGACCGCCGTTCCGACTCGTCCTCAAGGAGGAGGAGGTGTCGACGTGGATCACTCATCCTTGTTGCCCTCGACCACTAGTCTTCATCGAGTGGCCTATGACGCACGCCCCGTGACGGTCCTCCTCCCGGACTCCGCCAGTGCCCCGATCGAGCTGTACGAAGCGGGCGCTGCCTTGCGCATAGCCATCGTCGAGCGGGCTGGCACAGGTGCTCTCGACGCCTCGTGGGACGCCGCCGGGGTGTACGTGCTGCTCGACCGCCACGGCGCGGACGACAGCTGGGGCGCCTACGTCGGTCAAGCCGTCGGACTGCGCAAGCGGCTGCCCGCGCACCTGAAGACGAAGGACGACTGGCAACGTGCCGTCCTCGTGCAGCGCGACACCACCTTCGGCTTCAACAGTGCACAGATCGGTTGGCTGGAAGGACGGGTGTACGACCTGCTCGATGCCGCCGCCACAGCAACGCTACACAACGGCAACCGGCCGAAGGACGAGACCTTGCCGCCTCACGAGCTCCTCATGCTCGAGAGCACCATCGCCCCGCTCGCTCGAGTCTTGCGACTTCTCGGATACGACTCGTCCAGCCCCGTCGAAGCTCCCGCCGGTGCCAACGTCACGGGCGGCGTCGTTGCGAGCAAGCAAGGACTCAAGGCGGTCAAGATCTCCGACCTCCTCGCCAAGGGCCTGCTGTCTGCCGGCACACAGTTGCACAGCACGAACGGCGTCTGGCCAGCAAGGGCCATCGTCCTCGCGGACGGCCGGGTGCAGGTGGGGCAGGTCGCGCACGCCTCACTGAGCACGGCAGCCGCCTCGATCACGCACGGCAGCGTCAACGGCTGGGACTTCTGGGCGATCACCACGCCCACCGGTGACGTGCGGCTGGCCACGCTGCGCCAGCACCTCCTGGCACAGACCCCGGCGACTACGAGCTAGCGACGCACCGCTCATCACCCGCATGAATCTCTCGACGCACCTGAGACGTTGCACTCTCGAACGGGCGGCATTCGCCACTCCTTCGTTGGCTCGTCAGTCGTCCGCGAGGACCTCGTCGCGGAACTGCGCCTCCTCGTACGCCGCCCGGATGCCGTCACTGAGGCGTCCGCGCTCGCCCACCACGTAGCCGTTGGCGCGCGCCCACGAACGGATGTCCCCGGCGGAACGCTCGTCCTGAACGCCGTCGTCCAACCCGGAAGCCTCCACGAGCTCGTCGAGCTCCTCCCAGTCCTGGGCGGCCGCAAGCTCCTTGTCCAGGTCGTGCCCGATCTGGGCGGGGATGACGGCGCCGTCGAGCGGCAGCGTCTGCACGTCCCGGAGCCGCCGCTCGATGGAACGGTGGCGCGTTCCTGCCGAGCTCGCCGTCCTGCTGGCCGTGTCCAGCTGCTTGACCAGCTTCTCCCAGACCAGCCCCGACTTCTCGAACTCCGCCTTCACCTGGCCGAGGACCTTCCAGACCTCGCCCGAGCGCTGCTGGATGGCCAGCGTGCGGAAGCCCATCGACAGCGACCCCAGCAGAGCGGTCAACGTCGTCGGGCCGGCGACCACGATGCGGTGCTGCGTGCGCAGGTCGTGCACCAGTCCCGGCTGGCGCACGACCTCGGCGAAGAGACCTTCGGTCGGCAGGTACATGACGGCGAAGTCCGTGGTGTGAGGCGGGTTGACGTACTTGCTCGAGATCGACGACGCCTCGGCCTTGACGCGGTCCACGAGGGCCTTAGTGGCGACCTTCAGGGCGACGGGGTCACTGCCCTCCCAGGCCGCCTGGAACCTTTCGTAGACGTCCATCGGGAACTTCGAGTCGATGCCCAACCACACCGGAACACCGTCCTGGCCGCCCGGCAGGCGCACCGCGAAATCGACGAGCTCACTCGACTCGGGATTGATCCGGTGCTGGCGCTCGAACTGCTCGGTGGTCAGGAGGTCGACGAGCAGCACCTCCAGCTGCAGCTCGGCCCAAGCGCCTCGCGTCTTGACGTTGGTCAGGGTGCGCTGCAGCGAGCCGACACCCTGCGCGAGGTTCTGCATCTCGCCGAGCCCCTTGTGGACGCTCTCCAGCTGACCGGTGACCAGCTTGAAGCTCGAGTCCAGGCGCTCCCCCAGGGTGGCGTCCAGCTTCTCCTGGACCGTCGAGCGCATCTGCTCCAGCTTGGCCTCGTTGGCGCTCGAGAGCGTGGCGATGCTCTCCTTGAGCTCTCGGCGTGCGACCTCCTGGTCCGCGGACAAGACGGACGTGAGGGCCGCGAGCCGCTCGTCCTGGCCGGCACGCAGCGCGGCGAGGGCTGACGCCTGCTCGTCCCGCGCCGCCTTCTGGGCCACGGCGAGCTCGGCACGTGCAGTGTCGTTCTGCTGCACGAGCTCGGCCAGGCGAGTCGACACCGCGCCCTGCAGCTCCGTCGACGCCGATCGCTGAGCCTCCGCCAAGGCCGACGCGGACTCGCGCGAGGAGCGCTCGGCGCGCTCCTGCTGGTCGGCAGCGTCCCGCCGCAGGTGACCCGACACCGCGACCAGTTCGTCGTGGAAGTGCGTCAAGGACGACTGGATCTGGTCGCGGAAGTCGACGAACTGCTGCGCCTGCTCCTGCCGCGCGTGCTGAGCGCTGGCAGTGAGTTCGCCCCGCAAGGCGGCTGACGTCGTCGTCAGGTCGGAGAGCTCCTTGACCAGCGCGTCACGAACGACCGAGAGCGCGGTCGCCTGGGCAGAGGCGAGCCGCTCCGCTGCTTCCTGCGCGTGCCGCTGGCTCGACAGCTGGTGGGCTTCCGCGGCGCGGGCCATCTCCCCCGTGGACCGCAGAACGAGGTCCTGAAAGCCGGTGAAGGACACCTGGACGTCTTGACGAAGACCCGTCAGGACCTGCCTGTCCTCCTCGCTCGCTCCGCGCAGCTCGGCACGGATCTCGCCGATCGACCCGCTGTGAGCCGTGCGGAGCCGGTCGTGCTCCTCGCCCAGCGAGCGCACGATCGTGTCCACCGTCTGACGGACGCCGGCGAGACCGTTGAGGACCGTGCCGTCGCTGTCGGCACCACCCGACCGCGAGGCCGCCGCGCGCCACGCGAGGGCGGAGAGAATCACTGCCACCAGGCAGACGACGAGGAGGACGACGAGCAGGATCAGCATTGCTTGCTCCAGGAGTGAGTGCGGCGATCGTCGCGAGGAGTGGCCGCCGAGCGCGGCAGATCACGCCCGGGTTCCATCGGGTCTTGCTGCCGTGCGGTTGAGGTCAGCGTCCGACCCGCTGCGCGCGGTGACCTGTTCGGGCTAGGGCTGGCGCGTTCACCGGTCTGAGCTCGGGGGCCTCACGCTTCGACCTCGACACCGTGCTGCGTCAGGAACTCGGACAGCCCGAACTCGTAACCCTGACCACGCGCTCGGAAGCGCCAGCTCCCGCGGCGGCGGTAGAGCTCCCCCAGGACGAGCGTTCGTTCGACCGTCGCCGCGTCGAGGGTGGCCCGAGCCGACACTGCGCCGTCCGCAGTGCGCAGCGTCAGGTCGACGGCACCGACGGACCCGAAGGTCACTCCGGCAGCGAGGGCCGCGACGATGAGGACCTCGTCGGTGTCGTCGGGGAGGCGTGAGAGGTCCACGGCCACCTCGGCTTGCCCCGGTGTGTCGGTGACCACGGACACGCTGCCGTCGGGGGACGTGGGCGCACCGTAGAAGATGACATCGTCATCAGAGGTGACACGCTGCTCGTCGTCCACCCGAAGGGCGACGACGTCGACCTCGTCGCCGGAGTGGGTCCACGTGACGTCGAGCAACCAGCGGTCCACCTCTCCCGGGAGGTCGGTGGTACCGCCGCGGGGTAGGACGACGGGGTCCGCTGCGGCGGAGTCGGCCCTGGGTGCTCCCGCCGTCAACCGCTGCCACGTGGTCGGGTCCAGCCGCGGGAGGTCGAGCTCATGAACGCGGGCCCAGCGCTGGTCCTGCCGAGCTCCGTCCAGGGCCACGAACTCCGTGGTGCTGGTCGTCAGCCGGACCGCAGCCGAGCCTCCGCGGGCCACGACCTCCGCCCGCACTCGAGCGGCCAGCTCGTGGGGCCCACCCAGGACGAGGACACGACGTCGGGCGAAGGGGCCGATCGCCGTCCGAGGGCGAGACGCACGTGGCTCGGGGGACAGTACGTCTGCCTTGGCGGTGCCAGGAGTCACGTCGAGCAGCAGCGCCTCGAAGTCTGCCTCGGTGATGCGCGGGGTCCCGCAGCTCTCGGCGTCCCTGAGCTTGCGGGTTCCCGGTGCGGAGTCGTTGGCCACGACGGCAGCCGTTGCCCGACTCACTCCTCCCTTGACGTCGAGCCCCGCTGCGATCGCCCGTCGGTAGAGGTCCGCCCGGGGGGCGGTGGTCGGGCCGGACACGACCACGCGGTGTCCCTGCACGAGCGGCGTGCCGGGCCGCCAGGCGGGTGGGAGTTCCCAGGAGCAGGCGACTCTCGGCGGCCGCACCGGCCGGGAGGTGGTGGGAACAGGCCTCGGCAGGCGCAGCGGGCGGGCACTGGTGCGGCACGGGGTCAGCGGCAGCTCGAGGCCCAGTTCGGCCGCGACGCTCAACTGCCGGCGGAGGACCTCGACGAGGACACGCGTGTCGTCCTCGGCGTCGTGCGCGCGGTGCTGAGGGATGTTCCAGTGCGCCGCCAGCGTCGAGAGCTTCAGGTTCGCCACCGGCAGGTCCAACCGCTTGGCCAGGTCGCGCGTGCACAGCCGCGAGTCGACCGGCAGGGCTTCACCCGCGCGACGCATCTCGGCACCGAGGAAGCCCCAGTCGAACTGCGCGTTGTGAGCGACGAAGACCCGCCCGGCCAGCAGCTGCGCCACGGTCCCCGCCACCTGATCGAAGGTGGGCGCTCCTCGCAGACGTTCCCTGGTGATCCCGTGGACGTGCACCGGTCCCGGGTCGCGCTGCGGGTCGACCAGCGTCGACCAGGAGCGCTCCGCGACGCCGGCGGCATCGACCAGCGTGACCGCGATCTGCACGACCCGGTCGACCTCGGGCAGCAGACCCGTCGTCTCGACGTCCAGAACGGCGTAGCACTGGGGGTAGCGCGAGGAGACCCCGGTCGGCATCGCCGGAACCTCGACGTAGACAGTCATGCGTTCTCCTGGATCGTTGGTGGGACGACGGTCGCACCCGGGTCGGACACGTCCGTCACCACAGGGAAGTTCTCGTCGACCGCCGGGACTGGCTGTTCAGATTCGCGTCAGCGAGCTCATCGCGGTCAGGGGGTCTTCACTCGTCACGGTGTGGTGCTGCGCTCACCGACAGGCGCTACGTCGAGCAGTCGGCCGACCAGTGCGGCCACGAGGGCCCGGTCGGCATCGTTCAAGCTCGCGATCAGACCAGCCAGCTCGTCCTCGACAGGCTCGCCGCTCGCCCGCGAGAAGTCGTCAGCCGAAACGGCGGCCCCTCGGCCGTCCTCCCCCGCTGCAGGACGTCGCTGGAGGTGGTCCAGTCCAGCCGGGAGGTCGCCCGAGTGGACGAGGAAGAGCTCCTGGGTGCAGCGCGTCAGGGCGATGTACAGGAGTCGTCGGCCGTGCTCGTGCTCGGCCACCAGTCGGTCGGGCGCCAGCACGACGACCGCGTCGAACTCGAGCCCCTTCGCCAGAGTGGCGGGAACCGCGGACACAGCCCGGGAGAAGTCGCCGGCGCGCCCATCACCCAATTCTCCTGCTCCCACCTCCAGAACGGTGTCGTAGAGGGCGTCGGGCACGATGACGGCCGTGGTCGCTCCAGCGTCCGCGACGGTGCGCGCGACCCGGAGGCCCTCCACCACGAGGTCCTCGTCACCCACCCGCGTGGCGGCCGGGTCGACCCGCCCGGGGCGGACTGCGGTAGGAGCGCGCAGGTCAGGCGAGATGAGCGGGAGCTGCCGGGCCGCCAGGTCGAGCGCGGAGCCGGGGACTCGGTAGCCGAACCGCAGGGTCTCGACGGTCGACGGGGTGGCGCTCAGGTGGTCGGTGAGCTCGGACCAGTCGTCGCGGATGAAGGAGCCCGTCGCCTGCGCGAGGTCCCCGAGGACGGTGAACGATCCGCTCGGACAGCGACGTGCCAGCGCCCGCGCCTGCATGGGCGTGAGCTCCTGCGCTTCGTCGACCACCACGTGGCCGTAGCGGGTCTCGTCCGCGTTGAGCAGGCCGGACAGCTCGTCGAGGCAGAAGAGGTCCGCCTCCGTCCACGGCTCGTCGGCGATCGCCGAGTTCTGCACCCGGAACAGCGCCGCCCGCTCCTCGGACGTGAGCACACCCTCCGCGGCAGCGACCAGAGAGGTCTGCGTGCCGTAGAGGTTCCGCAGGAACTCCTCGGGCGTGAACGTCGGCCACATGCGGTCCACGGCGTTCGTGAAGGCCGACAGCCGACGGATCGCGGCGCCGTTCGCCTGCGCGAGGCGCCCCGCGTCCCGCGACGCGTCCCGGTAGAGGTTGAGGGCGAGCCGGGACAGCCGCGCCCGGACGAGGGTGCGGCCTTCGCCGTGGCTGAGGTCTCGACCTCGGACGTCGTCGACGAGCGCCATGATGTCCGCCTTCGGGACCACCACCCGCATCGGCCCGATCGACAAGGACAGGTCCTCACCCGACCAGCCGATGCGCGCCGACAGAGCACGCGCCAGGACGTCCGCCATGGCGGCAGTCCCCTTCACCCTCGCGGCCAACGGGTCGTCCACGCCGCTGGCTGACGCCTCCCCCACGTACAGGCCGGCGATGTCCGTCTGTCGCAGGTCCTCCACGTGCAGGCTGGGGAGAACTCCACTGGTGTAGGAGAGCAGGGCCGAGTTGGGCGAGACGATGAGCAGCCCCTCGCGGCGCAGCTCCTCGTCGTTCAGCGCCAACCAGGCAGCGCGGTGCAGACCGATGACCGTCTTCCCCGTTCCGGGACCGCCCTGGACGACCAGGACCCCGTCCCGGGAGGCACGGATGATCCGGTACTGGTCTGACTGGATGGTGGCGACGACGTCGCGCATGGCGCCGTCCCGGGAGCGCTCGAGCTCCGCGAGCAGCGCATCGCTGACCACCTCGCCGTGCGGTGGGAGGACCGTGGCTTCGGCCGCGCTCTGCCGCACGATCTCGTCGATGACCTGGACGAGCCGACGGTCCTGCTCCACGAAGGTGCGCTTGAGATCGACATCGCCGGGTTCGTCCGCGGTCGCCTCGTAGAAGGGTTGCGCAGCCGGTGTGTACCAGCCCGCCACCAGGACGTTGCGGTCGTCGTCGAAGACCACGCGACGCCCGACGTAGAGCGGATCGTCGGCGCCCTTGTCGATCCGACCGAAGACCAGCTGGCCCTGCGTCTTGGAGTCGCGCAGGATCGCGAGCGCCCGCTGCATCGCGCGGTGCACGCCTCGATCGGTGGCCTGGTGGTCGGCGATGTTGCGCTCCGCCGAGGCGAGCCCGAGGTCCAGGGACCGGTACGCCGTCGCGACGTACTCCTGCTCGGACGCCAGGTCCGGATGCACAACCGTCATGGAGCTCTCCTGGGGTCACGGTCCGCACCGTCGGGCAGCTGACCGGAACGGACGAGACGAAGTGGTGGGGCTGGCGAACGCGGCTCGACGCGTCTCAGAAGCCTGAGGTGGCGGTACGCCCTCGCGGTCACCGCCGAGGGCCGCCGGGGCACCTGGGGAGGATCGGCGGGGGGTGCGGTCGCCTTGAGATGCTCGCCGTGCCGCTCAAGTGCGCCGAGCGGACACCCGACCAACCATCCATGCTCTCCTCCCCTGCGTCGGCGGCTCCCGCCCCGGCGCCTCCCACGAGCGACGCCGCAGCCGCAGGAGCCCGCGGAAGCTCCCACAGCACGTCCTCCGCGCTCGGGTGGTTCGGTCGCACGCCCACCACAGCGGCGGCGAACCACCTCGTCCCGCCGACCGTGCGGACGCTGCTCGCCGAACTGGAGCGCGTCGAGGAGCAGGTCGCAGCGCTGCGGCAGGACCTCGCGGTGGCAGAGCAGGAGCGCGCGCAGCTGCACCGCCGTCTCGTCGTGACCGCCGGCCAGGCGCTGGACGACACGGAGACGGCCGAGAGGTCAGCCGCCACCGAGGCGGTTCTCGCCCGTGAGCTGCCCGCCGGCGACCCGCCGCAGCTGATCGCTCCTCCAGACCACTCTGAGGTGTCGGCGCCCGTCGCGTGGGCGGCGCCCGCCGTCGCCACCGCGGAGGTCGTCGAGCAGAAGGCGACGGAGGACCTCGAGGAGCAGCACGACGAGGTCGACCACCTCCTGAGCGAGGACGACCTGCACGAGGGTGACGACTGGGAAGACGAGGACGACGACGAGGACGACCTCGAGGAGGAGGAGGAGGAGCCCCTGCTCCTGACGTCGGACGTCGAGTCCTGGCTGCTGCCGGCGGTGCACCTCGGCGACGACGCACCGCTCGACTTCTCCGCCCTCGAGGACGGCCGGACGCGCCTGGTCAGCCTGTCCGAGGTCGTGACCGGCAACGTCCTGCGACGTCACCTGCCCCACGGCTGGGCGATCCAGCCCGACGGTGACCAGCCCGAGGTGCGCACCGCCCTCGTGTACCGCCCCACCGCACCGATCGGGGGGCACGACGGCATGCTCGGCCGCGCCTTCGCGTGCGTCGACGCTCTCGCCCTGCTGGACTCCAGCGGCACGCTGGACCCTGAGCTCCACGAAGCTCTGGTCCACCACCTCGCTGACCTGCGAGACGTCAGCCCGTCGCACCGAGAGCACTTGGAAGCGCGAGCCCAGTGGCGCCGTTCGGAGCCGGCCACCAGCGAGGCCGTCCGCTCCTACGTCACCCGCGCAGGCTCCCGCGGCTCGCGTCACCTGGCCGAGTGGCTCACCACCCTCGTGTCGGAGGACTCCCCCTACTTCGAGGCGATGACGGTCCTCACCAGCGCGCTCCTCGGAACCGCGGCTACCGAGTCCTCCGTCGAGGTCGCGGCGCCTGTCGACTCTGCGGTGGTCGACGAGTTCTCCGAGCAGATCGACCCCGCCACGACCGAGGCGCCGGCCGCCGAGGCGGCGGGTACCACCGGCTCGATGGACTTCGGCCGGATCGCCGCGTTGCGGCTCAACGCGGAGCGGGCCCGGGCCGCGCTGGAGGGGTTGGCTCCCGAGGACGACGGGGACGCCGACACGGACGACGACTCCGCCCCGCTCGTCGACTCCGCGGTGATCCTCGACGCCGCGACCACGGCGCTGTTCCTGCAGCTCGTGTCGGCCGAAGTTCACGCCATCGACGACGTCCGCACCTGGGCCAGGGACCTGGACCTCGTCCCCCTGTCAGCACTGCAGCGGATCAACGACTGGGCTGAGCGCCGCATGGAAGACCGTGGCACCCCCTTGGACGTGCCGCTCATCGAAGTGGATGACCCGAACCGTGCGGTGTGGGTCGACGACTCTGCGAAGGAACTCCTGTCATGACCACGCCTGTCCGCAAGAACGACCGCATCGCCATCCTCAACGCTCTCCAAGCCGGAGTGGCTCCGAGCCGAGGCCTGGAGCACCTCCAGGTCGGGCGGGGCGAGGAAGTCTCCGCCCTGACGCAGGACCTCGGGCACGTCAAGGACGGTGGTTCTGCCGTCCGCTTCATCGTGGGCGAGTATGGCGCCGGGAAGAGCTTCTTCCTCCAGGTCATCCGGCAGGCGGCCCAGCGCGCCGGTTTCGTCACGATGCAGGCGGACATCACCCAGGACTCCCGCCTGTACGGGACGGACGGTCGTGTCAGGGCCCTGCACTCCTCGCTCGTCGCCTCCGCGGGCACCAAGACGCAACCCGAGGGCGGCGCGATGGGCGAGGTCCTCGAGCGGTTCATCGACTCCTGCGGCGTCATCGCCCGCGAGCGCGGTGAGGACCGGGAAGACGTCATCCGGGAACGGCTGGTCGCCTTGGAGAAGTACCGCGGCGGCTACGAGTTCGTCGACGTGATCCTCTCCTACGCCGAGGCTGTGCGCCAGGGCGACGAGGAGCGGCGCAGCGGCGTGCTGCGCTGGTTGCGCGGCGAGTACCGCATCAAGAGCGAGGCGCGGGCGGCCATCGGCGTCAACGGGATGATCGGGGACGCGGACCTCTTCCCGTCCATGCGTCTGATGGCGTCGCTCGTCCGGTTGGCCGGCTACGCCGGCCTCCTCGTCGAGCTGGACGAGATGGGCGTCCTGCTCCGCCTCAACCGCGTCACGCGGGACGCCAACTACGAGCAGGTCCTGACGATGGTCAACAGCCTGCTTGGCGGGCACGCCGACCACCTCATGATGGTCTTCGCCGGCGTTCCCGAGTTCGTCACCCACCCGACGACGGGTCTGTACAGCTACGGGGCCCTGCGCCAGCGGCTGTCGGGCAACAGGTTCGCCGGCGGGGACCTCCAGGACAACAGCGGTCCCGTCATCGAGCTGCAGCAGCTGGTGGTGGAGGACCTGTACGTCCTGCTGGAGAACGTCCACCGCGTCTTCTGCAGCAACGGCCAGCGCGACCCCGTGGACGGCGAGCTGGGGGAGGCCATCTCCGCCTTCCTCGAGCACGCGGGGGCCCAACTCGGTGGATTCACGCAACTCACCCCCCGGGAAGCGACGCGGAGCTGGTTGCAGTTCCTCAGCATCCTGGTGCAGAACCCCCGACAGGCCTGGCGTCCCCTGCTGGGGCAGGTGGGAGTTCATGAGGACACCGGCCCGGCGGTGACCGACTCGTTCCCCCTCTTCTCCTCCAGCACTGCGGAGGTGAGCGACAGCAATGACGGTGATCTCGCCGGCTTCCGCGTCTGAACTCGCAACGGCCCCCTCCCAGGACGGCGTCCTCTCGAGCTGGCACCCCGGTGTACAGCGCCTGGTGCGGCAGCTCGACTGGCGTGCTCTGCGACCGATCCAGGTGGCCGCCGCGGCCGCCGTCCAGTCGGCCGATCAGGACGTCCTGATCATCGCCGGCACGGCCAGCGGGAAGACCGAGGCTGCGTGGTTGCCGATCTTCTCCCGCCTCCTCGACCAGAGTCACACCGCCCTCGGGACCCTGTCGCTCAGTCCGCTCAAGGCGCTCATCGACGACCAGGTCCTGCGACTGTCCGACTACGCCGGCCGGCTGGACCTGCAGGTGGAGGCGTGGCACGGCGACGTCGCCGATACGCGGAAGAAGCGCATCCTGCGCGAGCCGCCAGCCGCGGTGCTGACGACGCCCGAGTCCTTGCAGGGACTGCTGCTGCGCCGACCTCTCGGGCTGGCGCAGTGGTTGGCACCCCTGCAGTACGTGATCATCGACGAGGTCCACGCCTTCGCCGGCACTGACCGGGGACACCAGGTGCAGTCCCTGCTCACCCAGCTCGACGCCGTCGTCGGTCGCCGAGTGCCCCGCATCGCACTGAGCGCCACTGTCTCCGACGAAGCGGCGATGTGCGACTTCCTCCGACCCGGTCAGGGCCGCGAGGTGACGGTCGTCCGGACGCCGGGGGCCAGCCGACTCGACCTCGACGTCGCGCTGTACGGGTACCTCGAACGTCCGCCCGCCATCGATACCCTCACCGCACGACACCCCACCACCGAGTTGTCCACGCGCGACACCGCCCGGGGGGAGCGACTGGACATGGCCCGCCGCATCGACGCAGACACGCGGGGCCGTCGGAGTCTTGTCTTCGCGAGCAGTCGCGGCGCGGTCGAGGAGATGGCCACCCTGCTGGCCGACGACGAGGTGACGACGTCGCGACGCCCCGAGCGCTACTTCGCCCACCACGGGTCCCTCTCCGCACCGGTGCGTCGTGCAGCGGAGCGGGCGATGCGAGAGGCGAGCGACACCACCATCGTCTGCACCAGCACGCTCGAGCTCGGTGTCGACCTGCCGCACCTCGACCAGGTCACGCAGATCGACACCTGCCTGTCGGTGGCGAGCCTCCGTCAGCGGTTGGGCCGCAGCGGCCGGGAAGCCGGCACGCGCCCGGCCTTGCGCCTGCACGTGACGGAGTCACCGGTCCCCGACGAGGCCGGGCAGGACGAGCTGGCCCCACCGCGGCCCCTCGGCACGTCAGCTCGACTGCGCACGAACCTGCTGCAGAACATGGCGTCCGTGCACCTCGTGGTCGAAGAGGGGTGGGTCGAGCCGCCCGACGCGGAGGTCCTCGGCCTGTCGACACTGGTGCACCAGACCCTGTGTCTCCTGGCCTCACCCGCAGGGGCGACGCCCAAGGATCTCTACGAGCTCCTCTGCCGACGTGGGCCTTGGCGACGCGTCACTCCCGCCGCGTACGGGGAGGTCCTGCGCGCCTTGGCAGCGCGGGCAGTGGTGCGACAGGACGCGGCGAGCGGCGGCTTGCACCTCGACGAGCAGGGGCACGACCTGGTGTCGAAGCGGGACTTCCTGTCTGTCTTCACCACCTCCGCCGAGTACTCCGTGCGTCACGATGGCAAGGAGATCGGCACCCTCCCCTCGCGGCAGCCGCTCGGAGTCGACTCGACGCTCGCCCTCGCGGGCCGGACGTGGAAGGTCACCGCCATCCACCCGAGCGGCTGGAAGGTGGACGTCGTGCCCTACGGCAAGGGCCTTCCTCGCCACTTCAGCGGCGGCGGCTCCGGATCCGTGCACCGCTACGTCCGCGAGACGATGCGCCGGCTGTACCAGTCGTCCGTCGTCCCCACGTACCTCGACGAACCCGCCGTCGCCCTGCTGCAGCAAGGCCGTCAGGAGTTCCAGCGCTTGCAGCTCGCCCAGCGGGCAGTCGTCGCCGAAGGCACTGGCTGCTTCGTCGCCCTCTTCACCGGGGACCGGGAGCAAGAGACGATCCGGCGGTGGCTGCACCTGGTCGCTCCCGGCGTGAGCGTGCTCGCTGAGCCCGCGGGGCTCCAGGTCGCCGAGGACGTCGACGTCGTGGAGCTCCTGCTCCACCGCATGGTCGCGGAGGCACCGCCCGAGCCCCTGGCTCTGGCCACCGGTGTCGCCCTTCGCCAGGTCGGGCGCTACGACTACCTGCTGCCCGACGATCTCCTGACCGCGGAGTACGCCAGTCGCATGATCGACGTGATGGGTGCCACGGCTGCCCTCAGCGCAGCCCTCTCGATCGGCTCCCCGCAGTGAGGCGACTGAACGACCAGCCCATCCACCTGTCCAGTCTCGGAGCCCCCTCGTGACGGAGATCGCCGAACTCTTGTCGCCCGCCCGATCGCGGCAACTGCTGGACGCCGCTCGAGCTTCCATGTCAGAGCTCTTCGGCCTGGTCTTCGAACAGATGGACGAGTTCGACGAACACCTCTCGGCTGCGCGTGACGACGCCCACCGCGCGTCGCCTGATCATCAGCGGTGCCGGGCGGTCGAAGCGAAGCTCGAGCAGCTGCTCGACCACGAGCGGGGACGCAGGGAGGACGCGGCGGCGATCGCGGAGGCAGTTGTCGCAGAGGCTCAGGTCGGCACCGTGGCGATGCAGTCCCAGATCGACGAGCTCACCCGACAGCTGGATCAGGCTCGGCTCGAGGTGGAGGCCACCCGAGCGCAGCAGACGGCCGTCGAGGAGAGGGGGCTCGAGCAGCACCGACGGCTGGTGACCCTGCGAGCTCAGGCGCCAGGCCTGGCAGCGCGCAGGAGCGGCGTGGTCGAGGGGGATGCGGGCCCCGTCCGGCCTTCGATGGCGTCGGCCTTCCGCGCGCGGACGACAGGACCCGCGCGTAACGGGGGCTGAGGTCCGTCGCCTTCACAAGTTGCCCGGCCCGAAGGACGTAGCGATGGGCGCCGCATCGACAGATTGCAACCGTCTGACTACGGTCCGATGGTGAGCGCTGACCGGTTCGAGGCCGCGCGAGCCACGCTGCTCGACGCTCGCGCCGGGGATCCGCTGGCTCGCACCCACGTGATCGTCCCCGGCACCATCGCGGCCATCACCCTGCGGCGCACGCTCGCGGCCTCGTCCGGTCTCGCCAACGTCCGGTTCGGGTCCGTCAGCCAGCTCGCCGAGCAGCTGGCCGCCCTTCACTTGGCTCTGGATCTCGCCGGCCCACGCTCACTGGTGACACCAGGCCGCCGATGCGAGGCCCTGCGCCGCGCCCTCGCCACCTCCTCCCCCAGCTCAGTCACGACCATGGCCGACGACCTCGCCGGCGCCCGGCTGCTCGAGAGGCTGGTGGGCGAGCTCGACCGGGCGGACGTCGACCCCCTTCACCGCCCGACCGATCTCTCTCCACGCGCCGGGGACGTCCTCGACCTGTACGCGGACTACCGCCACCACCTCGGCGGTGCGCTCACCCCTCCGGAGCTGCTGCGGGCGGCGGCAGCAGCGGTCAGAGCGGGCACCGACCTGCCGGTGCGGGTGCTCCTGGCCACCGACGAGCCGGTCAACGCCGCCGAACGTGAACTCCTGGAGGAGCTCAGCGCCGCCGGTCACCTCCACCGCGTGCCGCGGGAGGCGTCCCCGACGACCGTCGACGTCCACCTCACCGTGGCCCCGGACGCGGAGGAGGAGGTGCGCACGGCGGTGCGCCGCGTGGTCGACCACCTCGAACGGCACCCCGTGCGGCCGGAGCGCCTCGGGATCGCCTTCAGCACCGAGGTGCCGTACGCCCGGATGCTCGCCGAGCAGCTCAGCGCCGCTGGCCTTCCGCACCACGTCGCGGTGCGGCGTCGCCTGGACGAGACCCTCGCGGGCCGCACCCTGCTGTCCGCTCTTCAGCTGCACCGTCGCGGGTACCCCCGCGCTGACACGCTGACGTGGCTCTCCGCGGCGCCGATGAGGACGGCGGACGGGGAGCCGGTGCCGTCGTGGCGGTGGGAGCAGATCTCCCGAGAAGCCGGCGTCTCCCGCGGGCTGGACACCTGGCGGTTGCGGCTGGACCGCTGGAGCCGCAAACAAGCGGCCCACGACACCACCGACGGGGCTGCTCGAGAGGCCCGCGACCGGCGACTGGCCGACGCGGCGAGCCTCGGCGACACCGTGGAGGCGATCGCTGGGCTCGCCGACGCGGCCCTCACGGCAACGACGTGGACCGACGTGTCGAACGGCTTGCTCGCCCTGCTCCGGCAGTGCCTGGGTGAGCCGACGGTGGTGGACGGCTGGTCGCGGAGCACCTCTGCCGACCTCGACGCGGTGGTCGAGCGCGAGCAGCAGGCGCACACCGACGTGACCCGGGCGCTCACAGACCTCGCCGAGCTGGACCGCACGTCAGCTCCACCGACCCCGGCCTCGGTCGCGGACGTCGTCGCCGACGAGCTCCGCGCCTCCGTGCCCGGCACCACGACCCTCGGCCGAGGCATCCTCGTGGGCTCCATCGCTGACTTCACCGGAGCGGAGCTCGACCTGCTGGTCGTCGTGGGGCTCACCGAGGACGCGGCGCCCGCCCGGCAACGCGAACACCCCGTCCTACGAGACGCCGATCGCGAGCTCCTGTCACCGCACCTCGCCACAGTGGCCTCCCGTCGTGCGGACGCGCGAGATGCCTGGGTCGCAGCACTCGGCGCGGCACGGCACGTGCACCTGTCCACGGCACGAGCCAACACCCGCTCCCAACGTCGTCAGTTCCCCTCGCCCTGGTTCCTCGAGGAAGCTGAGCGGCTGGCCGGCCGACGGGTGTCGATGGAAGACCTCACGGCCCTCACCGCCGACTGGCTCACGACGTACGACTCGTCCACCGACGCCCTGCTCCGCACCGGAGTCTTCGCCTCCCCGCACGAGCTGGACGTCGCCATCGCGGTGCGCGGCGGCGTCGACGTCCTGGCTTCCCACGACCACCGTCTGCGCCGTGGTCTGCGCGCCGCCCGCACCCGAGCGCGCGGCACCTTCGGGGAGTGGACAGGAGGCGTAGGCGCACTGCCAGCGGTCGTGCGCACGGAGATCGACCAGCGCCACTCGGCGAGCGCCCTCCAGGAGTGGGCGACCTGCCCCACCCGGCACCTGTTCCAGTACGTGCTGGGGATCCGCGACGTCGAGGACGTCGGTGCCCGGGACGGGGTGGACCCCCGGGAGCGCGGGACCCTGGTGCACGCCGTCCTCGAGCAGTTCCTGTCGGATCACCTCGGAGACACGGAGCGGCCCGGCCGTGACCCGGGGGAGGCCTGGTCCGACGCCGACCTCGACGACCTCCTGCGCATCTTCGAAGACCGCGTTGCCGGCTTCGTCGCCGAGGGCCTCGCGGGTCGTCACGCCGCCGTCTGGTCCGTGGAACGGTCCCGGCTGCGGCGAGCGCTCACCGCAGCGCTGCAGGCCGACAGCGAGTCCCGCCGCCGCAACGGTTCGTGGCCCATCGCCCTGGAGATGCCGTTCGGCCGCGATGGTCACCCCGACCTCGAGGTGTACCTGCCGACGCAGGGTCCGGTCACCTTCGCGGGCTTCGTCGACCGGGTCGACGCCACCATCGACGGCGGACTGGTGGTCCTCGACTACAAGGCCGGGAAGGCGGCGAAGTACGCCGACCTGCCGGTGCGGGGCAGCGGCGAGGCGGCGCCAGACGTCGTCGACCGGGGACGCATGCTGCAGCTCCCGCTGTACGCCCTCGCCTCTCGAGCTCGGTTCGGATCAGATCGGACACCTGTCGAGGGTTACTTCTCGCTGGTGGAGCGCGGGGGCGTCGAGGTCGGATCGGCGATCGACGACGCCGCGGTCGAGCGGCTCACGGACGCCCTCGAGGTCTCCGTCTCCGGCATCCGTTTGGGGATCTTCCCCGCCAACCCCGGCAAACCGGACGACAGCCGCGGGTGGGACGCGTGCCGCTACTGCGCGTTCGACCGGGTGTGCCCCGACACCCGGGGGGAGCAGTGGCGCGCGGCGCGCGAGAGCCCCGCGGTCGCCGAGTACCGCCGTCTCGTCGGCACGGAGGAGGAGGCGTGAGTACCCCCTTCGCCGACCAAGCAGACCGGAACCGCATCCGCACTGCCCACACAAACACCCTCTTCGTCGAGGCCGGTGCAGGCACGGGGAAGACGACGGCCCTGGTCGCTCGCGTCGTCGACATGGTCGCCACCGCGCACTTGACGTCCATCGACGGACTGGCAGCCATCACCTTCACCGAGAACGCGGCGGCAGAGCTGCGCAGCCGCATCCGGGAGGGCCTCGAGGACGGTGCGCGCGGGGCGCACCGCGGCGCCGCGTACGACGACGCACAACGAGCGCGGTGCCGGAGCGCGCTGGACCACCTCGACGACGCTGTGATCGCGACGTTGCACGGGTGGGCTACCCGTATCCTCGGCGAGGCACCGCTGGAGGCAGGCCTCCCACCGACCTTCACGATCGCTACCGCCGCGGGCGGGCACGACCTCGTCGCCGAGGACTGGCAGGACGCCCTCTCCGACCTGCTCGCTGACGAGACGCTGCAGCGGCACGTCGTCGCCGGCCTCACGCTCGGCCTCTCCCTCGACAAGCTGCGCGAAGTCGCGACCGCACTGTCGCAGTCGTGGGACCGGCTGGTGACACGTCCGCTGCGAGCGCGGCCCATGCCGAGGGTCGACGCGTCGTCCATCACGGGCCACCTGCGCCGCGCCGTGCAGGACGCCCCGGCGTGGCCCGCCGGCGACCGTCTGACGGACTTCCTGCAGGAGTGGATCGTCCCCCTGCTCGACGCTCTCGAGCACGCCCGCGAGGAAGCCGACGTCCTCGACCTGCTGACCGAGAAGGTGCTGAAGAACGTCGGCAACAAGGCTGCCTGGACGGCCGCCGGTCTCGACAAGGGCCGCGTCATCGACGCGCTGACACGCGCTGAAGACGAGCGGCTGGCCCTGCTCGGTGCCGTAGGGGCGGCGGTCACCGAGACACTCGCGGCCCGCCTGCAGGACTGGGTGCTCGAGCAGTCGACGCGCCGACGAACCGAAGGGGCGCTCGACTACCACGACCTCCTGGTGCACGCGCGGGACCTGTTGCGCGCGGAGCGGTCAGTCCGGGAGAAGCTCCACGCGGCGTGGCCCGTGCTCATGATCGACGAGTTCCAGGACACGGACCCGCTGCAGATCGAGATCGCCTGCCTCATCGCGGGGGACTGCGGCGCGGCCCCTCCGACGCACTGGTCGCAGATTCCCATCCCGGACGGTCGCCTGTTCTTCGTCGGCGACGCCAAGCAGTCCATCTACCGCTTCCGCCGGGCCGATGTCGCGACCTTTGCGGCGGTCGGCGACGAGCACGACTCCGGCCGCAGCGGACTGACCGTCAACTTCCGCAGCGTGCCCGGAGTGCTGGCCGCAGCCAACCACGCCTTCGACGAGCTGATCGGCTCCGACCCGGGCGCCGGCATGCCTTACTCGCGGCTGCACCCCGCCCGCGCGGCCGTGGTCGCCGACCAGCCTCCGGTCCTGCTCCTCGGTGGCCCGCACCCTGGCGCCGGGGCAGCCACACTGCGGCAGCAGGAGACCGAACACATCGCCGACGTCATCGTGCGGGCGAAGGCCGAGGGGTGGCTCGTGGGCGACGGGCGACCCGCGACCTTCTCGGACGTCGCGGTCCTGCTCCCCACCCGGACGACGCTGCCCGCGCTGCAGCGGGCGCTGGACGCTCGGGGTGTTCCGTACCGGATCGAGAGCCGCAGTCTCGTGTGGTCGACCGAGGCCGTCCGCAACCTCGTGACGCTCCTGCAGGCGATCGACTCCCCCGCCGACGAGGTCGCGCTGCTCGCGGCGCTGCGGCAGCCGGGGCTCGCGTGCTCGGACGTCGACCTCCTCGAGTGGCGGGCCGCCGGTGGGCGGTGGTCGCTGTTCGCGCGCACTCCCGACGAGCTGACCACCGAGCACCCCGTCGCATCGGCCTTGCAGCTCTTGCGCGGCTGGCACGAGCGCCGTTGGTGGATCCCCGTCAACCACCTCGTCGACGAGGTCGTGCGCGAGCTGCGCCTCGTTGAGCTGACGGCGTCTCAGCCACGACCGCGTGACCACTGGCGTCGGCTCCGCTTCGTCGTCGACCAGGCACGAGCCTGGTGCGACGCCGGTGGCGCCGGGCTGAGCGGGTTCGTCGCGTGGGCCGTCCAGCAGACGGAGAGCGACGCTGACCTGCTCGAGACGGTGGTCCCCGAGGCCGACGACGACGCGGTGCGCATACTCACGGTCCACGGGTCCAAGGGGCTCGAGTTCCCGATCACGGTGGTAGCTGGCCTCAGCAGCTCCGGCCGCCGCACGGACAGCGTGCTCTGGGCGGACACCGGGCCGCTCGTCCGCTTCAAGGCCGACGTCCTCGAGATGGCCGGCTGGCCGGACGCCACCACCACCGAGGACGCCGAACGCGCACGGGAAGCAACGCGTCTCCTGTACGTCGCGCTCACCCGGGCCATGGACCATCTCGTCATCGGTTGCTACTACCGGCCCCCGAAGACGAAGTCGAGCAAGACCAGTGCTGCACAGCGCCTGTGGGAGCTGTTGTCGCCGGCCGGCCTGGTCCGCACGGAGGCAGCCCCGCCCCCCTCGGCCACCGACCCTCTGCTCGAGCCCGTGACCACGTGGTCGATCCCCGACCGCGACGCCTTCTCGCGCGACCGCGCCCAGCTGCTCGCTGACCTCGCCGCGCGAGTGGCGACCAGCCCCACAGCGCTGGCGCGGGAACGAGCAAGCTCCGACGAGTCGACCGTTCCGGTGGACGTCCCGCTGACCGCTCCACAGCGGTCGAGGGGGTCTACTCGCCGTGGTGGCCGCGGCGCGGCCATCGGTACCGCCGTGCACCGGGTCCTCGAGCTCGCCACCCTTCCGACACCCGCGGAGGAGGAGCTGCAGGCACTGGCGCTTGCGGCGTGCCTAGCGCAGGGCATTCCGGACCTGGTCACCGACGTCGCCGGTCGTGTGCGGACCGCACTGGCCTCTGACGTGGCCCAGCACCTCACACCGGAGTCGTCGTGGCGAGAGGTGTACCTCGTCGTCGACGACGGCACGCGGTACGTCGAGGGCTACATCGACCTGCTTGCGGAGACCGACGACGGCCGTCTGGTGGTGGTGGACTGGAAGACCGACAGGGCCGTCACCGCCGCGGAGATGGCCGCCAAGCGAGAGCTCTACCGACCGCAGCTGTCCGCCTACGCCGACGCGGTGGAGCGCGTCCTCGGACGCCGTCCCGAGACCCACCTCGTCTTCGCCCGTCCCACCTCTGAGGAGTGACTCTGGTGCCCAGCACGACAACGCCCCTGCGCGGAGCCGACCTGCACGCTTGGCTCGACCGTCCGTCAGTCGTGCAAGACCTCAAGACCTACTTCGGCGTCGGACGACCAGCCGACGAGATGCCCCCCGTCACCGGCGGGTGGTTCGAGGCCATCGACGGCGGCGGTGATCGCCCAGCGGTCGCCGACGTCATCACGGCCGTCGACGTCCTCGCGGTCGGCGCGTTGAGCGTCGCGATTCCCGCGCCGGCGGCGCTGGACCTGGTGGACGGTCCCGTCGGGCGGAGGCTCGCTGCGCTGCTCCCCCAGATCCCCGTTGGCGTCGACCTGGCTGGTTCCGAGGTCCTCGTCGTGTCGGACGATGGGGCGGCCGCCGATTTCTGGAGGACTGTGCAGGAGTTGAAGGGCGTCGGTTCCGTGACCGCCGGCAAGCTGCTCGCTCGAAGCGGCCCGCCTTGATCCCGGTCCACGACGGCGTGGTCAGGGCCGCCTTGGGGTGGTCCCGCAACCGCTTCTGGCTGACCATGTGGGAGGAGTTTCAGGACCCAGCACTATCAGTCGCGCTCCGTCGTCTCGCCGCAGAAGCCGACCTGCACTTTCGCGTCTCCGCCCTGCGGGTCCTCGACGTCGCTCTGTGGATGGGCCACCGCAGGGACGCGGTACAGCTCGACCTCGACGAGCTTCCGGTGTCGCACAAACTGGCGTGAGAAGGACAGCAGGCTACCGACACGCACTACCGGTGCACGGGACGCGGACCGGGGCATGCTCAAAGCATGAGTGGCGATGACTCCCTCGTGGACGGTCAGTTCGTGAAGCACGTGCGTGGCCGGTTGACGCAGACGGTGCGCATCTTTGTCGGCCCCGAGGTCAACAGCGGCGTCGACGCCTGCTACCGGCTACCGATCGCTCAGGAGGTCTCCCGGGAACTTATTTACCAGCACAACGAGATCGGCTCACTGAAGGAGTGGCTCGTCGTTCGGGGCGGAATGCTCGAGCTGCCGGGCGAAGGTGGAGGCGGTACAGGGCCGGGTCTTGAACCCCTGGTCGGCCTGACGGCCGCGGACAGAGCGTGGGCGGAGCAGGCGCGGCCCGCGGTAGAGCGGGCCATCACGGCCGTCGTGACCGAGTTCATCGACAACCCGTACTTGCACCGCGTTGAGCACTCCCTGCATGCCGAGTTGTTCCACTTCGTCAAGGAGCATGAGGTGCTGTCTCAGATAGTCACCTTTGCCGGTGGCGCCCTGAGCACTCAACTAGTTCACAAGGAGTGGCCTGAAACAAGACCTCGCCCAGACAAGGAAGGACAAGGACGCGGGAACTTCGATCTGGCGATCCTGGCGCCAGCGCAGGTGCAGCGAGCAACCTTCAGGCAACTGCGTGACGGTCGAATCGAGGCGCCGATCGTCATCGAAGTGGGGCTCGACTACGGCCTCAAGCACCTGCGACAGGACGCCTACAAGTTCAGCAACAGTCAGGTCGCCTTTCCCTATCTCTTGCACCTCTCGCGCGTCGCCATCCGAGATGCTCCGAAGATCGAAGAGTATCTGCAAACGCTTGACGCTCCTTTTCGTACTGCCTACGTGCAGGTCGACCCCCGCGGTGGTCCGGTTCGCTACAAGCACCTCGGTGACGACCGTGTCCACACTCGGGGTCGGTGAGGCTGTACCGCATGTCATCAGTGATCGACCGAAGCTAGTCGAAGCAACGCCACCCGTACGTCGCGCGACATCTTCAACTCGGGCTCCCGGTCTTGGCGCACCGCTGCCACTGCCGGGGGTCGAAGGCCGGCGGGTCGCTCGAGAGTTCCGGGCGCGCTGGGCCGACATGGCTGCCGGCTCTCACCATCACTACGTCACCGGCGGACTCCAGCTCAGTGACGTCATGCACTCAGCCACGCACGGCGTCGTTTCTACAACCGCGCGACCCAGCTCGAGTCCGGCTCAGACGCGCGGCTCGACGCGATCGACATCAGCCTCAGCGCCGCCCTGCTCGATGCGGAGGAGGGCCGTGACCTCGCCAGGCTCGGCGTCCCACGCATCGGGGCCGGCATCGGCGGGCTGCGCTGGTCCGACCTATCAGCGGTGCTCACACGAGCCGGCGACGACTCCCCCGTCGAGCTCGTGGTGGTCACGCGGTCGCAGTCCCGCTGAGGCCGCGCGCCGGCCATCCCGGACGATCGGTGTCCTCGTCTGAGAAGGTGCAAAGGTGAGCACGGAAGACGTGAGACTCGTTGAAGGCCTGCACGAAGTCCTCATCGCGGAAGACCTCGCAGCTGCGCTTGCCAGCGCACAGGACTGGACGACGGTCGTCAGCAGCGTTGATGACGCGGATGCGCCGCACGTCTTGGCTCGGCACGTCAGCGCCCTGGTTCAGCGGTCGCTGGAAGCGACGACGGACCGCTCCGAGCGCCTCGCGCTCGTGCGCGGTGTTCTCGACGCCCTAGGGGAGTCGCGAGCGATGCCGATGGCCGACACAGCCGATGCGCCTCGACAGCTCTTGTCAGCCCACCGGGCACGCGCCCTCGCGCAGCCGGCGACCACTCGACCCGCGACTCCCCTGTCCGAGGCGGCCCTGCTGACCAACAGCTCAGCCGACCCGAGCCTCGCGGCGGAGCTGCGCGCCGAGCTGGCCAGTGCGGACCGCGTCGACTTGCTGTGCGCCTTCGTGAAGTGGTCCGGGATGCAGCTGCTGGAGCGGGCTCTCACGGACTTGAGGGACCGCGGCGTCCCCTTCCGTGTCATCACGACGACGTACATGGGAGCGACGGAGCGCCGGGCCGTGGACGCCCTGGTCAACGACTTCGGCGCCGACGTCAAGGTCATCTACGAGACGACGCGGACCAGACTGCACGGCAAGGCGTGGGTGGTCCACCGAGAGACCGGGTTCAGCACCGCGTACGTCGGGTCGTCCAACCTCTCGCGCTCAGCGTTGCTGGACGGCCTGGAGTGGAACGTCCGGCTCTCCGCCGTGGCCAACCCGGCGTTGCTGGCGAAGTTCGACGCGACCTTCGCCAGCTACTGGGCCAGCAGCTCGTTCGAGACGTACGTGCCCGCACGCGACGGCGAGCGGTTGGACGCGGCGCTCGCCGACGCGGGTGGCCAGCGCGGTCCCGGCACACCCGTCGACCTCTCGGGCCTGGAGGTCACCCCTCGCCCTCACCAGCAGGAGATGCTCGAGCAGCTCGCCGGCGAGCGCCAGCTGCACGACCGCCACCGCAACCTGGTCGTCGCTGCCACCGGCACCGGCAAGACCGTCCTCGCCGCGTTCGACTACCGACAGCTGCGCGAGCAGCACGGCCGGGACCTCACGCTGCTGTTCGTCGCGCACCGTCGCGAACTCCTCGAGCAGGCGCGCCGCACCTACCGTGAGGTGCTGGGAGACGGCGCCTTCGGTGAGCTGCTCGTCGGAGGCGAGCGCCCGCGGAGGGGCACGCACGTCTTCGCGAGCGTGCAGTCGCTGAGCGCCGACGTGGTCGAAGCCTTGGACCCCCACCGGTACGACGTCGTGGTGCTCGACGAGTGCCACCACGCCAGCGCGAGCAGCTACCAGCGGATCCTCGGGCGGCTCCAGCCGATCGAGCTGCTGGGCCTGACGGCGACGCCGGAGCGCGCCGACGGGCAGGACGTGTTGGCCGTCTTCGGTGGTCGCACAGCGGCCGAACTGCGCCTGTGGGACGCGTTGGCGGACGACCTGCTCGTACCGTTCCACTACTTCGCGGTCGACGACGGTACGGATCTCCGCGACCTCACGTGGCGCCGCGGCGGGTACGCCGTCGAAGGGCTGACCAACCTCTACACCGGCGACGACGCCCGCGCCCGCCTCGTGCTGCGCGAGCTGCGCCGCCGGGTGAGCGACGTCCGCACCATGCGAGCCATCGGCTTCTGCGTCAGCGTCGAGCACGCCCGCTACATGGCCCGGGTCTTCCGCGACGCGGGCATCGACGCGCTGGCCGTCAGCGGGAGCAGCACACCCGAGGAACGCGCCGCGGCCCTGCGTCGGCTGAGAGACGGCGAGGTCCGCATCGTCTTCGCCGTCGACCTCTACAACGAGGGCGTCGACGTCCCCCAGGTGGACACCGTCCTCTTCCTGCGACCGACCGAGTCCTCCACCGTGTTCCTGCAGCAGCTCGGGCGTGGGCTGCGGACGGCGCCCGGCAAGCCGGTGCTGACAGCCCTGGACTTCGTCGGCCATCAGAACGCCGACTTCCGCTTCGACACCCGGTTCCGCGCCCTCACGGGCGCGAGCCGCGGCAACCTACAGCACCAGGCGGAGCAGGGCTTCCCCTTCCTCCCCGCCGGGTGCTCGATCGTGCTCGACGAGGTGGTGCAGCAGCGCGTCCTCGCCAGCATCCAGCGCCAGCTCAGCCCGCGAGCGCGCGCCATCCTGGCCGAGGTCCGGGCGAGGGGCGCGAACCGCATCGCCGACTTCCTCGACGAGAGCGGCCTGAGCGTGCGCGAACTCCTCGGCACCAACCGCTCGTGGACGGACCTGCGGCGACGCGCCGGCGTGGAGGAGCGTCCGACTGGACCCCTCGAGACCACCCTGCTGAGGCGGGTCCGTGCCGTCACCCACGTCGACGACCGCGCCCGCCACGACGCCTACCGCCGAATGCTCACCGACGACGTCAGTCCCGATGCGCTCTCCCCTGTCGAACGCCACCTCGCCGGCATGCTCACGAGCTCCCTCTGGCCATCGGGCGCACCGGGCGACCTGCCGACCGTCCTGGACGTCCTGCGGCGAGAGGCCGCGGTGCGGGACGAGCTGAGTCAGCTCGTCGAGATCGCCTTCGATGCCGCCCGCCACCCGACGACCGCCCTCACGGGTGACCGCGCCGACCTGCCGCTCAGCGTCCACGCGCGCTACTCCCGCGACGAGATCGTCAGCGCACTCGGTGTGGCCACCCCGGCGCGGCCGCCGGTGTCCTTCCGCGAGGGAGTCGTCTGGGCGCCCGAGCGGCGGACCGACGCCCTCCTCGTCACGCTGGCCAAGTCGGAAGCCGACTACTCGCCCACAACCATGTACCGCGACTACCCGCTCACGCGGGAACTCTTCCACTGGGAGTCGCAGTCGCGCACGACCGTGGCGTCCGCCACCGGGCAGCGCTACCTCAACCACCGGACGCTCGGCACGCACGTCCTCCTCTTCGCGCGGCAGCGCAAGCAGGGCGACATGGGCGCCGAGCCCTACCTGTTCCTCGGGCCAGCCGACTACGTGTCGCACGAGGGCGAACGGCCCATCGGCATCACCTGGCGGCTGCACCACTCGATGCCAACGGACTTCTTCGCAGAAGCCGCCCTGGTCAACGCCAGCTGATGTCCGTGGAGACTGACCATTTTGGCTCTTCACGAACGAGGGTGTAGCTAGGGTCTGCATCTTCCGGCCTCGAGCTGGACCGGGCGATGCACTCCGTCTTCATCCGAACCCGAGCGGCGACCCGTGCAGGTGCTCCAGTCGACAGCCGATGGCCTCGGTCGGTCCGTCGCTGGTGCCGGTCCGATCTGAGTACGCGAGCACGTCGGCGGCGTTCGCCACCGCTCTCGACATCACACCGGTCGAGGCGGCCCCGACCAAGCGAGCGCCGTTCTCCGTGGTGTCCTCTATATCCGTTTCAACGCGCCTTGAAGGCGACGAAATCCTGCGCGTCGGTCTCTCCGCGAAGCCTCTGCCCACGCCGACTCCCGCGACCATGTAAAGCGTGTCCGCTCGGCGTGTCTCAAGAGCATCTCGTGATCGCCCCCAACGTCGGCGCCCGAAGGTATCGTTCCCGTAGAAGCACCCCGAAGGGCGACGAACGCCCGCGCAGCTTGAGGAGAGCGATGAGCCGTGAACTCGAACTGATCAGCGATGGCAGCGGCCTCGCAGTCATCGGCGCGGCGGACGATGTCGAGCGGTTCTTCCTGTCATCCGGGATCGACAAGCTTCCCTCGAAGACTCTCGACCTCCGTCGAGTTCGAGCAGCGACGAAGACCGGCGGCGGAGTCGCCGAGGCAGGCGAAACCGTCGCGACGAACGCTGGGCGATGGGTGAAGCTGACCGAGGAGTCGGCGCGGGCCATGAGGGACCTGCAGCTGATGAAAGGGGCTACCGAGGGCGTCTCGCGGGCCATCGCGGTGAACAACAAGGGCAGCACGCAACACATTCTGCAGGTCGTCACGAGATCGGGAACGATGCTCACCAACCCCGCAGTGCTCGCTGGGGTCGGAGCAGTCATGTCGCAGTACGCGATGCAGCAGCAGATGGACGAGATCGTCGAGTACCTCGAACTCATCGATGAGAAGGTCACTGACGTCCTCCGTGGGCAGAAGGATGCTGTGCTCGCTGACATGATCGGCGTGGACTTGACGATTGAAGACGCGCTGATCGTCCGCGACGAGGTCGGCCGCGTGTCGCAAATCACCTGGTCGAAGGTGCAGGCCACCTCACAGACGCTCGCTCGAACGCAGGCGTATGCGCTGCGTGAGCTGGACGCGATTGCCGAAAAGCTTCAGAGGAAGGCCGATGTCGGCAAGATCGCTAAAGCGACACAGGAGGCCGAGCCGAAGGTGCGGGAGTGGCTCGCGGTCCTCGCGCGCACGTTTCAGCTCCAGGAGGGCGTGTCGGTGCTCGAACTCGACCACGTACTCGACGCCTCGCCCGAGGAACTCGACAGCCACCACGCGGGTCTGCTGAAGGCACGCCAGAACCGTCTCGAGCGGATCGAGCGGAGCACTGCCGCGCTGCTGGCGCAGATGGACGCGACCGTGCACAAGGCCAACGCTAAGGTGCTCACCAACCCGTTCGACTCACCCGCCGCCGTCGAGTCGAGCAACCAGATCGCTGACGAGGTTCGCGGCCTCCGTGGACGGCTTGGAATCGAGTCCGACGTCGAGTCGACAAGGGCAAAGCGTTGGAGCCAGGCCGCGGGCGAAGTACTAGAAATGGTTCGCGTTGGAACGGCCGAAGGAGCCGTTGCTGCAAAGCGGTTCGGCGACCAAACCTTCGACCGCGCCACCGGGGTCTTCCGGTCCGTCGACCTCGACCTCGACCTCGACGGCGACGAAGACCCGGACCGGACAAGAGCAGCGGCAGCAGCGAAGTCTGCCGGAGCGGCGGTCAAGCTAGCTGCCACCGACGTCGCAGGAGCTGTTGGCCACTTGTTCCAGCGCAAGCGCGCACACGAAGCACAGGTCGACGAACCCCGACCACATCCTTCAGGGCGCGTCGATTCGTGAACGGGCTCTTCCGAGGGGGGATGCATCGTCAGTCGTCGAGGCACCCCTCCCCAGGGTCGCCGCCGTCATTCTTCCACGCTCTTCACGATGCAGGACAAGGCGGCCTGACCAAAGGTACGCCAGGTAGGGGTTGAAGCCTTTCGATGACGGAGGTGTCTACACGAGTACCACCCGGAAGACCTCGACGTGCCCGACGCTGCCTTCCGCCACCCCCGACCTGACCACGTTCACCGGTCTGGGCGACCTGGGCCTGACCAGCATCGCGGGCACTGGAACGCCGGGTCACCGAACCCGACGACTGGTGCCGCCACTGCGGTTGCGAAGGCCGGCCCATCGGGCCGCCGTGTCAGCGTCGGGCCTCGGCCTCGGCCTCGGCCTCGGCCTCGGCCCATCACACCTCTGAGTGCCTACCCGCGGTGCATCAACCAATGCACCAACGGCTGAGGAGGCGACGGCGGACGTCACGCACAACGCGGGTGCCAGCTCGCCGTGCACCGCCACCCAGATCTCCGGCCCGAGTGACCTGGCCTGTTGACCACCCCAGCTTCCGCCCGAAACGTCAGGCGCTCTTCCACCCGGACGCTCGAGGCCGTGGGGGGCACACCGCACGGCTGCCTACGGGAGCGTAGCTGCCCACCTCGCCGGGGGTGACGCCTCATGAGCCTGAGTGGCACTCAGCCGCACCGCCTGAGCGAGAACGGCAACGGCCTCGAGCAGCGCGCCAGGCCGAACAGCCACGTCCAACGTCCGTACCCGCACCGTCTTCCCCGCCGCGGCGATGCGGACGTCTCCGACGTCCGCCTCCCCCGCCGCGTAGATCAGCAAGCCCTCGTCCAGGTCGTGCGCGGTCAGGTACGCGAGCATCTGGTAGACGTCCGCGTTGGGGATGCTGCCGGTCGTCCGCTTGTACTTGCAGTCCCCGACGAACACGCAGCGGCCGTCCTGCCACCAGGTGAGGTCGGGCTCCAGCGGCACCCGGTGCTCGACGTCGAGCCACCGACGCAGTCCAGCACTGCCGACGGGGAACTCTCTCTCGCTGGCGCCGATCGCCTCGCGCAGCGCCGCGCGCACGAACTCCTCGAAGACCGCGTTCATGTCGACCAGGAGGCCTGCACCGAAGCGTTCGCCGGCGCGCGCTTCGAGTCCGCCGGTGATCAGGCTCGCGGCGAGGGAGAAGGCCGGTCGGTAGTGCACGTTCAACCGGGTCCAGAGGGGCGTTGGGACCCGCCGGGTGTCAGCGAGCGGCGAGATGTCGTGGAGGAGGTGGTGCAACCGGTCGACGGTGCGGCGAGACCCCTGCGAGCGGAGTCGCAGCCGGCGCAGCACGTCGACCGCGGTGCGGAGCACCTGGTTCTCCAAGATGTCGGCAGTGAACTCGTCGAACTCCACCTCGACGGGCAGGGCCATCCCCCGTCGTCGCGTCATCTGGTCGGTCATCCTCACCCGACCGCGCACCGTGGTCGCCGCGTCCTGCTGGCGTCGGTAGGAGTGCAGCAGCCCGGCGCGGGTCGCGTTCCGGGTGAAGCGGGCGAAGAGCTCGACCAGCGCCTCGCTCATCGTCGTGTCTGCCGCGAGCGTCGTCTCGGACCGCCAGTCCGCGGGCGACGCTCGGTAGGCCAGCATGAACAGCAATGGCGCGAGACCGACCTTGGGCCGGAGTTCGAGCATCACGTCCCCGACCTGCACGACTCCGACAGTCGACCCACACGTGAGGCGGTAGCGGTCGGTGGAACCCGGCTCTGGCACCACGGACAAGCCGGGGACCACGTCCCGCAGCGCGTCCCTCTCCGCGACGGACAGCTCGACGGGATCGCTCAGCTGGTGCTCCGTCAGCACCAGCAACCGCTCACCCACCCGAGCGGAGCCGGTCCAGGGCGAAGCGCTCCAACGCCGTCGGGTCGCCGTAGAAGTGCTCCTCCAGGAAGGGCAGCACCGAGTAGCGCCACGCGCGCTCGACCACCTGCTCCGTCAGACCGGGTCGTAAGAAGTGGCTAGGGCCGATGGCGAGGTTGCGGTCGGCGAGCTCGGCGTTCGCCCGGTCCACGACGTCAGCCACCCAAACGAGCTCCGGAGCGTGGTCGCCGAGCCAGCGCCGCAGCACGCCGTCGATCGGCGGGGTGTCGGGGAAGAAGGGCACGAAGTGGAAGCGTCGCCGCAGGGCCGTGTCGACGAGCGCGATGGACCGGTCGGCCGTGTTCATCGTCGCGATGATCTTCAGGTTGACCGGCAGCGCGAAGGGCGTCTCGGAGTACTGCAGCCGGATCTCCTCGTCGCGGTACTCCAGCAGGAACAGCAGTTCGCCGAGGATCTTCGCGACGTTGCCGCGGTTCAGCTCGTCGATGAGCAGGACGTGCGTCACGTCCGGACGTTCGTTGGCCTGCGCAGCGATCTTCTTCAGCGGGCCGTCGACGACCTCGTAGGTGACCTGACCGCCGTCGGACAGGCGTGGCCGGTACCCCTCGATGAAGTCCTCGTAGGCGTAGGACGGGTGGAACTGCACCTTCTCGACCAGCCCGCCCCCGCGCGCCAGGTGACCGGCCAGCCGACGAGCGACGAAGGTCTTGCCCGTCCCGGGCGGACCGTAGAACACTACCTGCCCCTTGTCCTCGAGCAGCTCGACGCTCTCTGCGAGGAACTCCTCGGTCAGGTAGAGCTCGTCGGCCAACGTCGCCAGCGACGACTCCGGCACGTGCTCGCGGTGCAGCAGCCACCAGGAGAAGGCCTGCATCGCCCACGAGTCGTCGGCGAAGTGGGGTTCCAACAACCGCCTGATGGTCTCGTTGGTGCGCACGGCGACCTCGGCCTGCGAGCCCGCACGGGAATCAGGACGACCCAGCAGATCCAGCACGGCGAGCTTCCCCGCCTCCCCGCGGGACACGTAGCCGGGGAACCACGCCTGGGGCTGAGCGACCGCCAGCGCCTTGACCAGGACGGCCTCGCCGACCCGGAGCAGCTTGTACCCACCCTGGAGGCAGTCGGCCAGCCGGTCGACGAGGGGACCGTCCCCGTGCAGGAGGTGCAGCAGCGTGCGCGCCACCTGAGCGCGGCCCACGTCGTCGCTCAGGAGGGCGTTGAAGCCGGGCTGCGGTCCCGGTGACCCGTAAGCGGGGCCGGCGAGACGGTGCAACACGGGGACGTTGAGGTCGGTGAGGGCCTCCGTAGTCAGGGCGACCGCGAGCTCCGCCCTCTCGACGCCCCGCTGGACGTCGATCTCCGTGGGGTACCCCCGCTCCCGCCGGAAGAGAGCCACCAGGTCCGCCAGGTCATCCATGCCGCTCCCTCCGACGAACCGCGCGTACGCGTCCTTGTCCTGCTGGCTCCACGTCTGCAGCGCCTTCCCCGACAGCACACGGCGCAGCAGCACGTCTGCGTCGAGGCGGTCCCGCAGTTCTCGCGCCGCCGTGCTCTGGAGCCGGTCCCGGAACTCGTCGAGGAACTCGAGCCCCTGCGTGTACAGCACCGCCGGGTCGAGGCTGCGCTCGTGCGGCCACTCGACGAGGGCGTACGCCTTCTCGAGCATTCGGAGCTGGTGCAGCGGGTAGCGCGTGACGTCCCGTGCACCGAGCAGGAAGGACGCCAGGACCGCGCACGAGCTGGAGGCCGACATGGTCGACGGTGCGAGCTGCGCGAAGGTCGTGATCCCGGCCTCGACGTCACCGTCGGCCCAGAGGGCGTCCAGCGCCCGACGCACAGAGGGCGCGTCGGCCGCCAGCCACGTCCTCAGCTCGTCGGTGACCTGACCGTCGAGCTCGCTGGTCCCGAGTGCCGTCGAGAGCGTCGTCCGCCAGTCCCCGTCGGCGAGTGCCGTCCGCGTCATGGCGAGGAGCTCAGCCGTGGCCAACGGGCCTCGGCGGTCGGCGTCCAGGTCCACCGTCTGAGCGAAGCGCTCGGCCCAGTGCAGCAGGGACGTCCAGCCGGTGGTCTCCGGACCGTCCCCGAGCGGGATGAGGGCGTGCACGGCCCGCCACTGACGCGGGGTGACGCGGAAGTTGGTGGCGTTGGCCAGCTTGAGGACGGCCAGGTCGGCGAGCTCCGGGGTATTCTTGGCGAGGGTGCGGGTGATGTGCGGCACCACGTGTCGCACCACGCGGAAGTCGACGCGGTACTCGTTCGGATCCGCGTCGGCCGGCCGGAAGTCGGGGGTGGGACTCTGCTGGGGCTCGGACGTCAGGCGGCCCACGAGGTGGATGCCTCCCTCGGGTCCGGACGCCCACAGCAGGACTCCGTCACCGGGGCGCATCTCCGTGCGGTAGCGGGTGACGGTCCAGTCCTCCACGTGCCCCGGCGGCATGTCCGGCAGCTTCGCTGCCAGGTCCCACTGCTTCGGGTTCGCCTGGAACATCCACAGCTTCCGCTCGCCGTCAGCCCACGGTGATCCCGCCGGCCACGTCACGAGGGCCTGCAGGTCTTCGGCGTAGCCGTCGCTGAGGCGGAACAGGTAGCCCTGCTTGACGTTCCCGTTGACGTCGAACGGACCGTCGCTCGTCGACCGGACGGGCAAGGAGGCCAGCGGAAGCCCCTCCGCGAGGGGGAAGTACTCGACGCGCACCAGCCACCCGTGGTCACGTCCGCCCACAGGTCCGTAGGGGCGGCGGGCTTGCACGGGCGCGGCGACGACCTCCCCGAGCGCGACGACGTGACCCCGCCGGTAGTGCACGACGGTGTCCCCGAGGGCCATCCGAGCGACGTCGAGGTGGTGAGCGACAGCGTTGCCCACGAGGCCGGCGAAGACGACGCCGAGCCTCGACTCGTCCGCGTAGGCCTGGCCCTGGTTGACCCACCACGTGGTGCCGCTCTGCCTCGCCTGCCGGTTGTAGCGAGGTCGCAGGTGCTGGAGCAGTCGAGCCTTCGCGGCGACCGGGTCGTCCACCTCGCGCCAGGCGATCGTGTGGCGCGCGAATGTCTCCGGGAGCGACTCGACGGCCGGGTCGAGCTCTGCGAGGACCTGGTCGCGGAGGACGGAACCGCCAGAGAGGTGCTGGCGCAGCCGCTGCCGGAGGGCGCCCGTCGAGCCCACGTAGACGACCGTCCCGTCCGCGTCCCGGAGGACGTGGACCGCTGCGCCCTCGGGGGCCGTCGGCAAGACGGAAGGGGTGAACGGCTGGGGCTCTGTGAAGCCGTCGAAGAGGTCCACTGAGCTGCCCACACCATCCTCCGTCACCTGGGATGACTCACAGTACTGGGGCTTGGCCGGTCACCGTCCGCCTGACCGCACGACGTCGTGGGCCGTGCCGGTCGCGCCCTCACGGGTCTCGACCTCGCCCTAGGCTCACACCACCGGGGAGTGGACACGCAACCTCAGGGAGAACCGTGAAGATCGTCGACGCTGCCGTCTTCGTCACCTGTCCCGGCCGCAACTTCGTCACCTTGAAGATCACCACCGACGAGGGTGTCACCGGCCTCGGCGACGCCACCCTCAACGGCCGCGAGCAGGCCGTGGTCACCTACCTGCGCGAGCACGTCGTCCCACTGCTGATCGGCACCGACCCGCACCGCATCGAGGACACCTGGCAGCCGCTGTACCGCGGTGCGTACTGGCGCCGGGGTCCGGTGACCATGGCCGCGATCGCGGCCGTCGACGTCGCGCTGTGGGACATCAAGGCGAAGGTCGCGAACCTCCCGCTCTACCAGCTGCTCGGCGGCGCCTCCCGCGACCGGGTGCGCACCTACGGCCACGCGAACGGTCGGGACATCCCCGAGCTGCTCGACTCCGTGCGGGCGCGGCAGGCCGAGGGGTACCAGGCGAGCCGTGTGCAGACGGGTGTCCCCGGGCTGGAGAAGGTCTACGGCGTGCACACGGGGGAGGTGATCGCGGCCAACGCCACCAGGCTGGACCAGCGCGCCCTCCCCGTCGTGGAGGACTGGGACACCCCCGCCTATCTTCGGCACCTACCGACGGTCCTGGAGGCGGTCCGGAACGAGTTCGGGCCGGAGCTCCCACTGCTGCATGACGCCCACCACCGGCTCACGCCGCTGCAGGCCGCGAAGCTCGGCAAGGACATCGAGCGCTACGAGCTGTTCTGGCTGGAGGACTGCACCCCGGCGGAGAACCAGCAGGCGTTCCGCGTCGTGCGGCAGCACACCACCACCCCCCTCGCGGTCGGGGAGGTGTTCAACACGGTCTTCGACTACCAGACGCTGGTGAGCGCGCAGCTCATCGACTACGTCCGCTCCGCCGTCACGCACTTCGGCGGGGTCTCTCCGCTGCGCAAGCTGTTCGACTTCGCCGACCAGCACCAGATCAAGAGCGGTATCCACGGGCCGGAAGACATCTCCCCCGTCGGCATGGCCGCGGCCATCCACCTCGACCTCGCCGTGCACAACTTCGGCATCCAGGAGTACTCGGGCCACACCGACGCCACGAACGAGGTGTTCCGGCACGCCTACACGTTCACCGACGGCCACCTCCACCCGGGCGAGGCGCCGGGCATCGGCGTCGAGTACGACGAGGAGCTCGGGGCGGCGCACCCCTACGTCCCGGCCTACCTGCCGGTGAACCGGCTTGCGGACGGAACCGTCCACGACTGGTGAGTGGCAGCCGGGTTCAGGGCCCGAGCAGCGCCGCCGGCACAACAGCGATCCCGTCCCGCCGCCGGTAGGCGTCCGCCCCCGACGTGACCACCACCGCGTCGAGCACGTCGTCGCCGAGCGTCTCTTGCAGCCAGTGCAGGTGCTTCGCGTCCGCGTCGGTGACCGTGCCGGCGAGCTTCACCTCGATGGCGACGACCTTTCCGTCGCCCCGTTCCACCACGAGGTCGACCTCGTGGTCGCCGCCCCGCAGACGCAGGTGACCCGTGCGGGCCTCGGCGGCCTGGGCGTGGACGCGGACGTCGAGGGTGACGAGCGACTCGAACAGCTGCCCGAGCAGCGTCGCCTCCCGGCCGGCCCCGCGGGAGGGTGCCGCACCGAGGAGGGAGTCGGCATCGACTCCGAGCAGCCGGGCGGCGAAGGCCGGGTCGGCGAGGTGGTGCTTGGGGGCGGCACCGAGGCGGGCCAGGTGGTTGCGGGACGGGGTCCACGCCGGAACAGGGTCGAGGAACCACAGGCGTTCGAGGATGTCGCGGTAGGCGGTGGTCGTGGTCTTCGCGGGCTTGTCGACGTCGCCGGGGGTGGCGGCCTCGAGCAGCCGGTCGTACGCGGTCGTGGTCGACTCCGCGGCGGCGTAGGCGGCCATCCACCGGCGCAACGCTGCGGGGTTGCGGACCGCGCGGCCGAGGTCGGGGAAGTCACGGTCGATGATCGCGTCGACGTACCCGTCGAGCTGGGCCCGGCGCAGCCGTGGTGTCAGCGCACGGATCGCCGGCAAACCGGAGCGGCAGATCTCGTCGGCGTACTGGTCCAGCCCGACGGTCGTGGTGCCGGCGACAGCGGGCCGTCGACCGGTCAGCAGGTCCGCGAGGGAGACCGTCGGTCGGCCGACGCCGCGCTCGGCGAGGGTCATAGGCCTCATGCGCAGGCGCACGATCCGGCCGGCCCCGCTGTGCACACCGGGGTCTCGAGGCACGGCTGATCGTGCGAGCAGGTACGACCCCGGTGCGGCACCGGCGTCCACGGCGCGTCGCACGGCGTCCCAGGTGGACGGGACGTGCTGCCACTCGTCGACGAGGACGGGCGTCGGCCCGCGCAGCGCCCGGTTCGGGTCCGCGACGACGAGGTCTCGCTGCGCGGGGTCGTCGAGCTGGACGACAGTGCGGGCGTGCTGCAGCGCCGTCCGCGTCTTGCCGACGCCCTTCGCGCCCTCCAGAGCGACTGCAGCCAGGCCGGCCAGGTACTCCTGCAGCTCTGCATCGACGACGCGGGCCGCGTACGGCGGCGGACTGGGCACCCACCTAGGCTACCTTTTGGCGGATTCAGACGCTACTGTTTGGCGCCGTTCGGCGCTACCGTCTGACGACCGCCGAGCTCGACGAAGGAGGGGACGTGGACCGACTGCACCGCGTGATGGGCGCCCTCGTGGGCTCGGCCGTCGGCGACGCCCTGGGCGCGCCGTTCGAGTTCGGTCCGCCGGACGCTTTCTGCGGCCGCTTCCCAACCTCCGCCCGCGGCGTCGCCACCGAGATGTGCGGCGGCGGCACCCTGGACTGGGAGCTGGGCGAGTTCACCGACGACACGCAGATGGCGCTGCTGGTGGGGCAGTCGCTCGTGGAGCGCGACGACCTCGACGAGGCCGACGTCTTCGACCGCTTCCGGCGCTGGGCGGAAGCGGACCCGCCGGACATCGGCATCCAGACCCGCGCGGTGCTGCAGTCGGGACTGCCCTGGGACACCGCCGCGGCTGAGCACGTGCGCGCCGGGAACCGGGCCGCCGGCAACGGGTCGCTCATGCGCACCACCCCGGCGGCGATCTTCTTCGCGAGCGCCGGGCGGGAGGCGACGATGGACGCCGCCCGGCGCATCAGCGCCCTCACCCACGGCGATCCCGCGGCCGGGGAGGGGTGCGCGCTCTTTCACGAGGTGCTGCGCGTGCTCCTGGACGGCGGAGACGCCGACGAGGCCGTGGCTGCGGCGCTGCCGCTCGTGGCGGAGCCGCACCGGGCGAAGTGGGCGCAGGTGTGCGCGCCGGAGTGGCGACCGGAGGACGCGGCCGAGGCCAACGGCGCCGTCTGGCCGACGCTCGGGTCGGCGCTGTGGGCGCTCCGGCACTCGACCACGTTCGAGGAGGCGCTGCGCCTGGTCGTCGACCTCGGCGGGGACACCGACACGGTCGCCTGCGTCACCGGCGCGCTCGCCGGCGCCCGGGCGGGCATCACCGGCATCCCGATCCGCTGGACGTCCGTCGTCCACGGCCGCATTCCGGGCTTCGGGCCGGAGGTATGGGAGCTGCGCGACCTGCAGCTGCTGGCCGCACGTCTGGACGGGAACCGCGGTGTCCGCCTCCACGAGCCGCCGCCCACCCGCGGCCAGAAGGCCGTCGAGGTCACCCCCGGCGTGTGGGCGGCGGACCTGGACGGCGCGCGCCGCAGCGACCGCGACTTCGCCGTCGTCTCGCTGTGCCGCACCGGCGGACGCTTCGGCCACGACGTGCAGCGCTTCGCCTACCTCACCGACGACGACAGCAACCCCGTGCTCGTCACCGTCCTCGACGACGTCCTGGACGACATCGCCGCCCTCCGCGCCGACGGCCGGCGGGTGCTCGTGCACTGCCACGCCGGCGCCTCGCGCACCGGGCTGGTGCTGCGGGCATGGGCCATGCGGGAGGAAGGCCTCTCGCCACAGGAGGCGACCCAGTGGGTCGCGGCGGTCTGGCCGCACCTCAGCCTCTGGAACGACAGCTTCACGACAGCCCTGGACAGGTGGGGGCCCGAGGGCGAATGACCGACGGAGCGCCTTCCGCCCATCTCCCCCGATCAGGCCCGCTCAGTCCGTGCCGCCGCCGCCGCCGCCGATCAGGAGACGCGGAATCCGGAGGCGACGTTCCGCCAGGCCGTGACGCAGTTGCGACCGGTAGGGGTCCAGTCGGCGTACGCCGACGGACCACCCAGGTTGATGTCCCTGTACAACTTCACGTCACAGCTGTTGAAGTCCTGGATGGACTCGATCCGGTCGTTCCAGCCGACGATCCTCAGGTCGGAGTACGTGTACTCGTTGTCCGTCGTCGTCGCGGTGCAGGCGCTGCCGCCGTAGTAGACGAGCACGTCCCCGGTGAAGTTGGGGCCGTCGTAGAACTTCGCCCGGAGGGTGTCCCCGTCTCCGCTCCGGAGGACCGTCACGCTGGCCGCCGAAGCGGCGGCCGCGTTGGACACGGACAAGGCGATCGCGCCGGCGGCCACGGTGAGCGCGAGGGCGCGGAGGTGCTTGGTAGGCATGGTGTCTCCTGAGCTCTGAGGGTGAGGCGACGTCGCCTCGCAGCCAGGATGAGACCAACGACACCGGGTGCGCCACGAGGGCTACGCAGACCTGCGTACCCATGCCTGTGACCGGCTGGTCCCTGCTACCGCGGTCACCCGCCGACCGCCGCCGTCCCGTCGAGCCGGCCGCACCCGCCCACGACGGGGAGCAGTCCGAGCTCGCGCCCTCGAGACACCGCGGCGAGCCGATCCGAAACGGACAGCGCGCGGTAGACGTTCTCCAGGTGCTTGTGCACGGTGCGTTCGCTGATCCCCACTTGCCGGCCGATCGCGGCGGCCGTGAGACCGTGAGAGAGGTGGCAGAGAATCGCGTACTGGCGCGTGGTCAACGTGGATCGGAGGGTTGTCCGACCTCCGCCCACCTCGTCGATGACGACAGCGCTGGAGCCGGGCAAGGCGGGGCGCCAGCGCAGCCGGACCGCACCGCGCCTGGTCGGCAGCGCGCCCACCGGCTGGGACGGGCCGAGCGCTGTTCGGCTCACGCGCAGCACCGTCGTCAGAGCTACCTGGTGGCGTTCCAAGAGGGCAGCCGCTTCGCCGTTGAGGTGGATGACCTCGTCGCCCCGGAACAGGACCAGACCGGCGCCCGAGGAGACCGCGTGCTCGAGGTCGATCACCAGGTTCTGGCGACGGCGATCAGCACCGGCCCGGCGGAGGAAGCCCGCGAAGGCACGGAGAACCTCGACGTCGTCGTCGTCGAAGGGACGGCTGCGGTTGACGCCCCAACCGTGAACGACGCCGGCGCTGGTGAGGTCGCCCGCGAGCAGGGCGAAGGGCACGCGGTTCGGTTCCAAGAGCTGTCGGCGCATCAGGTTGCGCGCCCACTGCGCAGGACCGCAGAGGTCCTCGACGCGCGCGGCCGACAGGTGGTGGTGCTCAGCGAGGTAGACCACCGCAGGGTTGGTCCTGAAGATCGCCTGCACGTCCGCGTGCAGCATCGGACGCAGGAGCTCGGGAATCTCCGTGATCCGAGGAGTCCTCCCGGGAGCGACTTCGACCTCGCCCGCCACGTCACCCGGCACCAGGCACAGCAACGACGACAGGCCCTGCAGCACCTGCGCTGCGGGGTCGGTGACCTCCAGCAGCTCCATGCCCAGGTCGTGCACGGACCGCCACCGCTTGACCGTGAGCATGGACCTGTCGTAGCACGCTCAATGACTCACCGCATCTGGGTGACGCCTCACTGTGAACTGTGCGGCTGGTGCCCGACGGGGCTGCGTCAGCGCCGGGAGAGGGGTGGAATCGCAGCGCGGGCGTGCACGACCCCCGCCACCCGGTCGGCGGCCGCGACGGCGGGCACGTACTCCCACCCGCAGCGGGCACCAGCCCAGCCCCAGCAGGTGGGCGTCGGTGTCGCGGTCCCGCGCAGCGATACTCGCGAACTTCACGCGCCACCACTCGGCGTTGGCCTTCGGCGGGTGGAAGTGCTGCGGGCAGGCGTGCCAGAAGCAGCCGTCGACGAAGACGGCCACGCGGGCGCCGCGGAAGACGAGGTCCGCGCGACGACGGCGGTTGGTCCCGGGCGGCGTCGTGTCGACGAGGTAGCGCAGGCCGCGCCGGTGCAGCTCGCGGCGCAACGCGAGCTCAGGCCGGGTGTCGCGGCGGCCCGTGCGGCTCAACAGGAGGGCCGCGGAAGAGGACGAGGGCGGTGGCGCCGGGCCCGGGTCCTGCCACGCTGGCGTCACCCCGCACCGTGCTGCACGCCCCGACCGTAGGAGTCTGAGGTGACCCGGCGTCCGGCCCGTCCACAGGGTCACCTCCCGCGGGGCCCCCCGACCGGCTAGCGTCCCCTGCACGACTCGACGCAGAGGTGGCACCGCACCCTGCGACGCCACCGCGCCGGGAGCCGGCGGAGGACCCGCCGGGGGACGCCGAGGAGCTCACGGATGACGGTGCGGCGGGTACACGTGGGGTGCGAGTTCGTGCACGAGGCCGCCGTCGACACACCGTCGGTCGTGCAGGTCATGGCCGTCCGCGACGAGGGCGTGCGGGTCACCGACGAGCGGTGGTCGATCGAGCCGGCGCAGCCCGGGCGCACCTACACCGACCTCTACGGCAACGAGTGCCTGCGCCTCATCATCCCGTCGGGCCGTTCGACCTTCCGCTACGACGCCATCGCCGAGGTCCCCGACGCCACCGAGGACGTCGACGTCACCGCGCCGGAGATCGCCCCGATCGACCTGCCCGACGACGTCCTGCTCTACACGCTGCCCAGCCGCTACGTCGTGCCCGACCTGCTGGGCGACGAGGCGTGGACCCGCTTCTCGCAGCTGCCCAAGGGCTACACCCGCGTCCAGGCCATCTGCGACCACGTCCACCGGCACCTGACGTTCCAGTACGGCAGCAGCACACCGTCCTCGACCGCGGCCGACGTGTACGCGTCCGGCTACGGCGTCTGCCGCGACTTCACCCACCTCGCGATCACCTTCTGCCGCGCCCTGAGCATCCCCGCGCGCTATGTCTTCGGGTACCTGCCGGAGATGGACATCGAGGGCACGGCCATCGTCCCGGACTTCTCCGCGTGGATGGAGGTGTGGCTCGGCGACCGCTGGTGGACCTTCGACCCGCGCAACAACACGCCCCGCAAGGGCCGCGTCCTCATCGGCCGGGGACGCGACGCATCAGATGTGGCGATGTTGACCACCTTCGGGGGACCCTTGCTGGAGTCCATGGTCGTCCACGCGGAGGAGGTCGAGTGATCCTCGACGACGCGCTGTCCGCTCCCCTGCTGGACCACAAGGCGCTGGACCTGGACGGCGCCGAGTGCATCACCTACCGGCTCGAGCAGACCTTCCGCTACGACTACGACCTCCCCGTGGCCAAGGTGCGTCAGCGGCTCGTCGTCGTCCCGCCCGTGCGCCACGGCGACCTGCACCGCCGGCACTACGCGCTGGACGTCGAGGGATCGCGCGCGCGGCCCCGCGAGCGCCTCACCTCCGTCGGCAACCACCTCGTCGAGGTGCACGCCGCGCGGGTCGACGAGCACATCGAGTTCCGCCTCACCGCCCTCCTGGAACGTGACGGCGACGCCCTCCCGGTGCTTCCGCGGTCTGCGCTGCAGGACAGTCGCTGGCGCCTGCCGACCCGCCTCACCGCGGCCGACGAGCGGCTCCGCGGCTGGGCCGCCGAGTTGCGCCGCCCGCGCGAGACGACGCTCGACACCGCCGAGCGCGTCTGCCATGCCGTGCACCGGACGATGACGTACGAGTACGGCCCGACCGGCACCCGCACCACCGCCGCCGAAGCGCTCGACGGCGGCCGCGGCGTCTGCCAGGACTACGCCCACATCATGCTGGCGCTCTGCCACGAGCTCGGCGTTCCCGCGCGCTACGTCTCCGGGCACCTGCTCGGCCAGGGCGGGACCCACGCGTGGGTCGAGGTGCTCGTCGCCGCCGACGGTGCTGCCGTGGCCGTGCCGTTCGACCCCTGCAACGGCCGCCGCGCCGGACGGAAGTACGTCACGGTCGCCACCGGCCGCGACTACACCGACGTCGCCCCGACGGCCGGGACGTACGTCGGCCCGGCCACCGGACGGCTCACCAGTTCGCGGCGCCTCGGCATCGTGGACGTCGCGGCCTGAGCCCGCGGCTCGCTAGGCTTGTGCGGTGCCCCGCCGACGCCCCGGGATCCCACCCGCGGTGCAGGCTGTGGTCGACGCGCTCACCCCGCAGCAGCTCGGGGAACTGCTCTCGGGACGATCGTCGACCGGTCCCGACGTCGTCCCCTCGCTGACCCTCCTCCCCCGGCGCGCGACGCCGGTCACCTACCGCGTGCGGGTGGACCTCGCCCGCACGCGGCCGCCGGTCTGGCGCCGCCTGGAGGTGAACTCCGACCTGACGCTGGACGCCGTCCACGACGTCCTGCAGACGGCGATGGGCTGGAGCAACAGCCACCTGCACGCGTTCCGCCGCCTGGGCACGGCCGCCGGCCGCGCGGAGCCGTTCCTGCTCAACGCCTTCGACGTCTCCGAGGGCGACCCGGGAACTCCGGAGGCCGACGTCCACCTCGACCAGGTGCTCGCGGACCCGGGAGACCGGCTCGGGTACACGTACGACTTCGGGGACGGGTGGGACCACGTCGTCCGCCTCGAGGAAGTGCGTGAGCGGCCTCCCGGTGCTCCGGATGCCCTCTGTCTCAGCGGCAGGCGCGCCTGCCCGCCCGAGGACTGCGGCGGCCCGGGAGGGTACGCCGAACTCCTCTACGCGCTCGCGACTCGCGTTGACGGCGCACCGGTCGCGCCGCACCTGCGGGAACTCCTCGACACGCACGGCGATCTCCGGCCCGCGGAGTTCTCCGCGGAGGCGGTCAACGAGGAACTGGTGCACGGGCCGCGGCCGCCGGAACTCCCCGGTGTGCCGTCGCACCCGGAACTCCACGTCGACGGGCTGCCGGGGATCGTGACCGACCTCCTGTCCCGCCTCCCCCTCGACACGGCCCGCACGGTCCACGACCTGGCCCGCCGCGCCCTCCCGCACGGGACCCTGGCCGCCGCGCTCAGTCCCGAGGAACTGGCGGAGATCACGCGGGACGTCCGGTGGCTGCTCGACCGGATCGGCGAGGAGGGGGTGACGCTGACGGGCGCGGGGTACCTCCCACCCGCCGTGGTGCAGGACGCGTTCGAGGCCCTGCGCCTCGACGACACGTGGATCGGCACGGGGAATCGTGAGGTCCACACGCTCCCCGTGCTGGTGTTCCGCACCGCCGTCCAGGACCTCGGGCTGCTGCGGAAGCACCGCGGACGCCTGCTCGTCACCCCTGCCGGCCGCTCGCTGCGCACGGATCCCGCACGCCTGGTCGGGCACATCGCCGCCCGCCTTCCCGCGGGCCGGGACGACGCCGCGCAGGTCGCCGGGACTCTGGCGCTCCTCGGTGTCGCGGCGGGGGACGCCACGGTGCACGACCGCATCACCCCCCTGGGCGTCGAAGTGCTCACCGCGCTCGGGTGGGCCACCGCTGCGGGCCCGCTGACACGCGGTGACGTGTTCGACGCCGCACGACCGACCCTGGACGTGCTCGAGCGGACCGGAGTGGCCGCCTACCGCAGCCGGCTCGCGTCGGGAGCGAAGCAGAGTCCGGCCGCCCGGAAGTTCGCCCGGCTGGTGCTCACGACTCCTCGCTGACGGGTGCCGACCCGGAGCGCGGACGAGGGGGCAGCGCCCGGTGTCGTGCGCTGAGGACACTCAGCCGGACGGCCCACCGGCCTGTGGACGAAGCCAGCGGGGACCGGCCTGCCGCACCTACCGTGAGTGGGTGCTGCGACGAACCGCCCTGCCCGTGAGTGGTGTCCTGCTGCTCCTCGCCGCCGTGACGGGCTGCAGCGCCGACGCGGAGCAGCCCGCGGCGCCGGCCGTCCCGGCGAGGACGCCGGTGGCGACGCCGTCCGCGACCACGGCGGCCCCGACGCCGGAGGCGACGACCCCCACGCCCGTCGCCACGGTCTCGCTGCCCGCACCGACGTTCCGGCCGGAGGGGACGTTCAACGAGGACGACGCGATCGGCTTCGCGGCGTACTACCTGTTGGTGTTGAACCACGCTCGGGCGACCGGCGACCCGTCCCTGCTGCGGAGCATCAGTGAGCCGGACTGCGGCACTTGCGCCTACCACGCGGAAGGGGTCGACCAGGCGAGGGAACAGCGCCTCGTCGGTGAGAACCTCGACATTCACTTTGACTCGGGCATGTTGACCTACTACTCACCTGAAACTCAAGAGGCCGACATCCTGGTCGAGATGAGCAACGGCCCTGGCCAGTACCTCAGGCAAGACGGCTCGACCTTCGGTCAGGTCCCGGCGTTGACCTCGACCGGCGTCATCGAGGTCCACATGAGGGCCGGGCGCTGGCTCGTCCAAGGGTTGCCTGGATGAAGCACCGTCCTACTGCACTGATCCTCCTCACCACGTGCGTCTTGATGAGCGTCTTGGTCACGCCTGCTCAGGCCGCCTCCTGCAGCGGCTCAACTCAAGCTCGAGCAGCGACAGACATCGTCGTCCGTGGTGCTATGCGTTGCAGCGACACTCCGCGCCGCGCACCATCGGGCGCAAAGGGCACGCCTGCTGCGAGCGTCGCCCCGGTCGTCGACATCCGCCGCACCCCTGCCTGCTCGCGCAACGACCCGCGCTTGGGTGGCGTCGCCAACGACAACTCGTGCGGCGCGGCGACGACGTGCCCACCGGGCCAGGTGATGCTGACCACCTGGACGAGTCCGACGGGAGCGAACCAGTGGGCGCGGGGGGCGTCGCGGTGCACGTCGCTCGCGGAGGCGGGCGAGGCGGCCGCGGTGATCCTGCCGACCGTGACCATCGAGGACGTGCGGCGCATCGGGTTGCCGCCGGCGACGGCGACGCTGCAGCCCGACTCCGGGCAGGTGGCGATCAACCTGGCCGTGAACCTCATGGCCACCGCGGGGCAGGTGACGCGGACGGTGGACATCCTCGGGTTCCCCGTGACGATCCGCGCGACGCCGGTGACCTACCGGTGGACGTGCGGGGACGGGGCCGTCGTCGGGCCGACGAGCGACCCGGGCGCACCGTGGCCGGCGCTCACGGTGACGCACACCTACCGGCAGCCCGGGAACTACGAGATCACCCTCACGACCGCCTACACGGCGGAGTACTCCGTCGCGGGCCTCGGGTTCCAGCCGATCGCCGGGACCGTGGCGATCGACTCGCCGGCCACCCCGGTCACGGCCCTCGCGGGGACGACCGTCCTCACCCCCTGATCACCGCGAGCCGAAGCGGGACGGGCGGAACGACGCGATCAGCGGGTTCTCGGCGCCCGTGACGACCTCGCGGGCCGTGAACTCCCCCAGCACCAGCCCGAGCGTCGCGCCGCTGTGCGTGAACAGCACGTGCAAGCCTGCGACTCCGGGCACCGCGCCGACGACGGGTTCGCCGTCGCCCGGGATCGGCTTGGGCCCGACGCCGAGGCCGGCCACCTCCAGCCGCGGGGTGCCGGCCAGCACCCGCGTCGCCTCGGCGATCAGCCCGGCCACCGTGGAGTCGTGGACCAGGTGGTCGCCGTCACCGCGCACCTCGACCTCGCGCTCGGACCACCCCGCGTCGAGCACGAGCGTCCCGCCCGGCGCAGGCCGCACCGCGACGCGCGGGGTGTTCAGGACGACCCGCAGGCCCACGTCGACGGGCGCGGTGCGGACCAGCAGCGCGACGGGCGACTGCTCGGGCACCGCGACGCCCAGCGCGGCCAGCTCCCGCGGCACCCACGCGCCCGCGGCGAGGACGACGGCGTCCGCGGGGAACTCGGCCCCCGACGCCGCCCGCACGCCGGTGACCCGCCCGCCGCTCACGACGGGCACGCACCGCCCGGCCCCCTCGTGCACGGTGCCGCCCGCCGCGACGACCTCCGCCAGGAGCGCGTCCACGACCAGCGGCAGGTCGGCCCAGCCCTCTCCGGCGTTGAACACCGCGCCCTCCGCCGCGACGGCCGAGCCGTCCACGCCCGGCACGCGCGCGGCGATCTCGTTCCGCTCGAGCCAGACCGAGTCGTAGCCGATCGACAGCTCGTGCTCGTGCCGCGCACGGTGGCTCTCCCCCGGCGCGGCCCACGTGAGCCCACCGTCGAAGCGCACGCGGTCGTCCAGCCCGGTCCGGTGCGCGAACGTCCGCCACCGGTCGAGGCCCACGGTGCGCAGGCGGTGGTAGGCGTCCGTGCGCGCCCCCGCGGAGTTCAGCCACGACAGCGAGCGACCCGACGCCCCCGAGGCGACGGCGCCCTCGGTCACGAGGTCGACGTGCGCACCGAGGCGGACGAGGTGCGCCGCGGTCGAGGCACCGAGGATGCCGGCACCGATGACGACGACGCGGGGCGCGGAACGGCTCACGGGTCCTCCGGGGTGGTGGTCGCAGCGGCGCGATGCTCGACCACCGACGCGTCCCATGCTGGCCGATGGGCATGGTCGCGGCAGCCGCGGGTCCGCTCTGGTAGGCACGAGGGGTGCGCCCCAGGGCGGTGACCTTCAGCGGTGTGTGGCGCGGTCTTCGTGGCGTTTTCTGACACGGGCGGCGGCGCTAGACGGTGAGCGCGTGTGACAGCCGATCCGTCGAGGAGCAGCGCGCTGTCGACGCGAACACGTCTGCGTCACCTGCTCGCGTGGCGGGCGACCGGGGGTCACTCGGCGCGGCCGACGGCCTCCGCCGCGGCGACGAACGCCCGCCACTGGGCGTGCAGCTCCGCCAGCTGCTCCCGTCCTGCGGTCGTCAGCTCGTAGACCTTGCGCGCGGGACCCGCCTCACCCTCCTCCCACCGCGCGGTGACCGCTCCCTCGTCCTCCAGGCGGACCAGGGTCGGGTAGAGCTGGGCGCCTTTGATCGGTTGGAGTCCGGCCGAGACGAGGGCCTGGGAGATGCCGTACCCGTGCCGCGGCGCCGCCGCGAGCACGTCGAGCACGAGCATCGGCAGCGACACCCGCTGCCACCCGGCGAGGCTCATGCCTGCCGAGCCCAGGGTCGTCCGCGCCAGGCCGCGACCGATCGGGAGAGCCCCACGAGCACCAGGAAGGCGCCCAGGGGGATGCTCAGCGCACCCCAGCTGTTGTTGACGAGGATCAGCAGACCGATCACGAGGGGAACGCCGGTCCCGGCGACGGTGGCCACCCACCACCACCGCGCCCGGGCGGTCCGGTCAGCCCGCGCGACCTCCCGCGCGAGCACCAGGGGGTGACCGAACTCCGCATGAGCCGGCACACCGGACGAAGACACCTGCTGCTCGACCTCCGCGACGTGGGCCCGGGCCGTGGCCCGCGGCACCAGCCGGGACACCAGCCCGCCGCGGAAGCGACGCAGCCACTCGGCGTCGTCCCACTCCAGCCGCAGACTCGGCTGCGGCATCCGGGCGGCGACCACGAGCACCACGACACCAGGGACGAGCAGTCCCGCACCCAGGAGCAGCACCGGCACGTCGCCGGCCACGACGACGTCAGGACCCACTTCGACCGCCGCAGCGATGCCCGCGACAGCGACGGCCAGGACGCCCAGGAGCACACCCGCCATCCAGGCCGGACGACCAGCGGAGAACAGAGACCGCCCGACGACCCAGCCGAGGAAGACCGCCGCCACGCTCACCGCGACGAGAGTCGCCCCCAGCTCGAGGTCCACGAACCAGCCGTTGCGTAGCGCCGTGGACGCCACCGCCACGGCACCGAGGGCCAGTAGCGTCCCGCCGACCTCCCGCAGCGCCGCGCGCCGCCCCCCACCCTCAGAAGTCCGCACCGCTTCGCCCGTGGTCCCCAGCTCGGTCGCGTCCTCGCCGGCCAGCTCGGCGGCGTCACCGAAGACCTCGGCCGCCGGCAGCCCGGCCGCGCGCACCGCAGCGAGCAGTTCGCCCTCGCGCCGCTCGAGCACGTCCGCGGGGACGTGCTTCCCGGTGATCGCGCTCTGGTAGCGCGCTACCCACTTGCGGTCCTGCTCCGGCCACGTCCGCTGATCCATGTCGATCCCCGCCGTCTACCTAGGTTGATTTTCTAGGTAGATAGAACCAGAGAGGCCACGCGAGACGCAAGGGCCACCCGCTGCAACCTCGCGAAGTCCGCGAGCCTGCCGGCGGTCGTGCACGTCACGACGGCCTTGGCCCGCCGGCCCGCGGACCTCGACGAGATCGCCGCACCGCTGCGCTGGCCCGTCGACCGCGACCGCGTGATCGGCGCCGCCACGTCGCTGTGCGCCGGTTCACCCGTCGGCACCCCGCTCTGGCGGGAACCGGGGGTGTTCGACCTCCTGCCGGCGACGGCGGTGTCGCTGCCGCGGTGAACGTCGAGCTCAGCGGCGCGCCGCGACGAGCCCGTGCACCCGGAGGAACCCCTGCACCGTCCCCCACCACGGGAACTGCTCGGCCCGCGCCCGGGCGCGCCGCCCGTCCGCGGCCCCGTCCAGGACGCGGGACACCGCGGTCGCGAACGCCTCGGGGCTCCCGGCCGCGACGAGCCCCGCGCCCGGGACGAGGACCTCCGCGAGCCCGGTGTCGGCGTGCACCACGACGGGCGTCCCGCACGCGAGGGCCTCGAGCCCCGACAACCCGAACGTCTCGACCGGCCCCGGGGCGAGGACCACGTCGGCGCTCGCCAGCAGCGCCGCGACGGTCGCGCGGTCGCGGAGGAAACCCGTGAACTCCACCGGCAGGCCCGCCGCGCGGCGTTCCAGGAACCGCCGCTGCGGGCCGTCACCCGCGACGACGAGGCGCACCCGCCGGCCCCGGGCGGCGAGCCGCCGCACGGCGTCGACGGCCAGGTCGACGCGCTTCTCGCGCGACAACCGGCTCGACACGACCAGCAGGGGATCCTCGTGCGGCGCGCGCGGTCGCGGCCGGAACTCCTCGAGGTCCACCCCGAGCGGGACGAGGGCCGGTCGCGCCCCGATCCGCCGGAACTCCTCCGCCGCCCACCCCGTCGTGCAGACCACCGTGTCGAACTCCTCGACCAGCCGCGCGTTCCAGGCGTCCGCCGCCGCCGTGCCGGCCCGTCCGCTGCCGGGCAGCCACTGCCCCAGCACCCGGTCGAGGCGCTCGTGGCTGACCGCGAGGCTGGGGACGCCCTCCCGGCGGGCCCAGGACCCGAGCCACAGCAGGCTCGACCGGTCGTGGACCTCGAGGCGCTCGGGCCAGGACGCCGCCAGCGCGCGCTGCAGGTCGCTGCGCCCCGTCGTCAGGCGGTACCCGGTCCCGGGGACGCGGGGGGAGGCGATGGTCACCGCGGTCCCCCACGGTCCGCGCCGCCGCCGGGTCACCGGACCCGGCACGACCACGGTCACCTCGTGCCCCCGCTGCGCGTACCCGGCGGCCAGCTGCTGCAGCACCGTCCGGATGCCGCCGGAACGGGGGGCGACGAAGTTCGCCACCAGGACGATGGACGTCACCCGACGAGCTCGTCGTACGTCGCGACCAGCTGCTCGCCGATGGAGAACCAGTCGCGGTGCTGCACCGAGGGCCGGGCCGCGAACGCCAGCTCCTGCCGCGCCTGGGCGTCCTGCGCGAGGCGGGCGACCTCGGCCTGCAGGTCCGCCGCCGCGCCGGGCGCGAACATCGAGCCGTTGACGCCCGGGACGACGAGGTCCAGCAGCCCACCGGCCGCGGGGGCGACGACGGGCACGGAACTCGCGAGCGCCTCCTGAGCCGACTGGCAGAACGTCTCGTGCCGGCCCGTGTGCACGAACAGGTCCAGCGACGCGTACGCGGCCGACAGCTCCTGCCCGTGCAGCATCCCGAGGAACTCGGCGCGCGGCAGCAGCCGCTGCAGCTGCGGTCGCTGCGGGCCGTCCCCGACCACCACGAGCCGCACCCCCGGGAGGGCGTCGACGGCGGTCAGCAGGTGCAGCTCCTTCTCCCGGGCCAGCCGCCCGACGTAGCCGACGAGGACCTCGCCGCGCGGCGCGAGCCGGCGCCGCAGGTCGTCGTCGCGGTGCAGCGGCGAGAACCGCTCGAGGTCCACGCCCCGCGGCCACCGCGAGACGTCGGGAACCCCGTGCGAGCGCAGCTGCGCGCACGCCTGCCGGCTCGGCGCGAGGGTGCGCGCGGCCATCCCGTGCACGCGGCGCAGCCACCGCCACAGCGTCGTCGACACCCCGCCGAGGCCGTACTGCTCGACGAAACCGGGCAGGTCGGTCTGGTAGATCGCGACCGCGGGAACCCCCGCTCGCCGGGCGAGGGTCGCGGCCTGCGCCCCCAGCACCGTGGGTGCCGCCAGGTGCACGACGTCGGGGCGGAAGCTCCCCAGCGCCTGCGCCAGCACGGGCGTCGGGTACGCGACGCGCTGCGCGGCGTGCCCCGGCAGCGGGACGGAGGGGATCCGCACGACGCGGTAGGGACCGCACGTCCGGGGCCCGCGCCCGGGAGCGACGACGACGGCCTCGTGACCGCGGCGCGCGAGGTGCTCGCACACCCGCTGGACGGACCGCGTGACCCCGTTGACCTGTGGCAGGAACGACTCGGTGACGATCGCGACGCGCACGGCACCAGCGTCCCCGGGCGGCGAGGACGGGAGGGGAACGCCGCCACGGCGCCGAACCGAACTCCCGGGGAAGAGCGCGCGGCGTGTGTCCCGTCACACGCCGTCAGGACGGATGCGTCCCGGCGGACCAGGTGTTGCACCTGACGTGCCGAGTGCCCCCGCCCGCCCGATCCTGTGGACCCCGACGCACGTGCTGGTCACCGCCTCCGCCGCCGCCGAACCGCACGGCCGCAGCATCGTCGAACGGCTCACCGCGGCGGGCGTCGAGGACGTCACCCTGCTGCCCGGTGACCGCCTCCCCAGCCTGCGCCAGGCCGACGAGCGCGCCACCTACGCCCGCGCCAAGCGCACCCTCGCCGTGGTCACCAGCGCCGCGAGCAAGCGCAGGCCGACGCCCATCCCGCCGAGCGCGGACTGGTCGTTCCCGCTCGCCGAGGGCTGCCCCGGGCACTGCCAGTACTGCTACCTCGCGGGCTCGCTGTCGGGGCCGCCGATCACGCGCGTCTACGCCGACCTGCCGCGCATCCTCGCCGGGCTCGACGACGTCGTGGGCGCGGGTTCGGTCACGTCCGGGACCGAGGCGCGCGGGCACGAGGGGACGACGTTCGAGGCGTCCTGCTACACCGACCCGCTGGCGGTCGAGCACGTCACGGGTTCGCTCGCCGCGACGATCACCCACTTCGGCACGCACGACTGGGCCGGCCCCGTTCAGCTGCGGCTGACCACCAAGTACGACGACGTCGACGGCCTCCTCGACCTGCCGCACCACGGCCGCACGCGCATCCGCGCCTCGGTCAACGTCCGCGGCGTCGAGCGCTTCGAGGGCGGCACGGCCCGCGTCGCCGCGCGGCTGCGGGCGCTCGGGAAGCTGGCCCGCGCCGGCTACCCCGTGGGCCTGACCATCGCCCCGATCATGCCCGTCGAGGACTGGGAGCAGCAGTACGGCCAGCTGCTCGCCGCCGCCGGGGCGGAGCTCGCGGACGTGCCCGGCCTCGACCTCACCGTCGAGTGCATCACGCACCGGTTCACGCCCAAGAGCAAGGACGTCCAGCTCGGCTGGTACCCGGGCACCAAGCTCGACCTCGACGAGGACGCCCGCACGCGCAAGCACGGCAAGTTCGGCGCGGTGAAGTACGTCTACGACAAGGACACCATGAAGGACCTCCGGACGTGGTTCGAGGCGGCCCTCGCGCGGGACCTGCCCCAGGCCCGCTACCTCTACTGGACCTGATCGGGGCCGCTGGGCCCGGCGCCCCCGTGGGCGGCCCGCCAGGCCGCGACGATCTCGGGTCGCAACCGGCCGCGGTCCGACACCGGCAGCCCCTGGGCGAGCGCCCAGGCACGCACCTCCCGCGACGACGGCTCGGGCGCCTCGAGCCCGCCCGGCGCCTGCCCTTCGCCGACGCGCGCCACCGCCGAACCCTCCTCGCCCGCCCACGTCCACGCGGCCGCCAGCCAGCGGTAGGTCCACTCCTCCGCCGTCTTGCGGTTCTCGCAGAAGACGACGGGGATCGTCGGGAAGCGCACCTGCAGCTCCGCGAGGCCGTCGGCCACCTGAGCGGGCCGCACGTGCTCCAGGGCGAACACCTTGGCGTAGCCCTCCTCGACGACGACCGCCGCCCGCGGCAGGGCGGCCAGTTCTCCCAGGGCGTAGCGCAACCGGCCGCTCGTGAGGCTCGACGCCAGGTCCGCGAGCGACTTCCGCTCCACCGCGGCCACGGTGCGTCCGCCCGCCACGACGGCGTAGTCGCCGCACGGCAGTCCCCTGCGGACCAGCGAGACCTGCTGGGTGGAGAACCGGTACGGGTACCGCTCGTGGGCGTCGACGACGATCTCCAGGTCGGCGAGGCCCGCGGCCCGGGCCGTGGGCAGCGTGACGTCGGGCCTCGCCTGCTTGCGGGTGCGCGGTGACTGCCAGAACACCATCTCGCGGCCCCGGGCCCGCGTGAAGACGATCTGCGACCGGTTCTCCCGCCCCCGGTCGGCCACCACGTCGATCGCGGCGCCGCGGCGGGTGCAGGCCTCCAAGCCCACCTCCTCGACGATGTCCGCGTCGGCCGGCCAGGACTCCAGCGGCAGCGGGTGGCAGTAGAGCCCGCTCGTCCGGGGCCAGGTGTCCTTCGTGGCGAACACCAGCCCCGACCCGAGCGGCAGACGCAGCAGGTAGGGGAGCCGGCTGTCCGGGTCGGGATTGCGCGCGATGAGCAGCTCCACGACGTCAGTGTGCCCGCGGTCGGCCCCGCCGCGCACGCACCCGCTACCGGATCGTGTAGCCCCCGTCGACGACGAGGTCGGTGCCGTTGACCATGTCCGCGGCGCCCGAGGCCAGGAACAGCGCGGCCCCCGCGATCTCGCGGGGCAGCGCGAACCGGCCCGTCGGGATGGCGGCCTTCGCCGCGTCCCCCTTGGGACCCGACCAGGCCTTGCGGCCCAGGTCGGTGAGGACGACGGTCGGCGAGATGGAGTTCGCGGTGACGCCGCGCCCCGCCCACTCCGACGCCAGCACCCGCGTGAGGCCGACGACGCCGGCCTTGGACGCGCAGTAGGCGGCGTGACCGTCGAGGGCGACCGACGCCGCCTGCGAGGCCATCGTGATGACCTTGCCGTGCCCCCGCTCGAGCATGCCCCGCCCGACGGCCTGCGCCGTGAGGAACGTGCCCGTCAGGTTGATGGCGATCGTCCGGGTGAAGGACGCGGGGGTGAGCTCCTCGGCGGGGGCGAGGTCGACGATGCCGGCGCAGGTCACGAGGACGTCGACGCCGCCCGTCGCCGCGACCGCGGCGCCCGTGAAGGCCTCGACCGACGCGGGGTCGGCGACGTCGCCCTGCAGGCCGATCGCCCCGCCGCCCAGCTCCTCCGCCCGGCGGGCCGCCGCGTCGCCGTCGAGGTCGACGACGACGAGGCGGGCCCCCACCGAGGCGAAGACGCCCGCCATGGCGCTGCCGATCCCCGAGGCGCCGCCGGTGATGAGGGCCGTGCGGCCGTCGAGCCGGAAGCTGAGGTCGACGCCCTCGTCGGTCGGTTCGGGACTGCTCATGACGGGCTCCTCGGGGGTTCGGTGGCGTCGGGGGTCAGCGGGTCACTCGGTCTGACCGGGGATGCCCTCGTAGGCGATGTTCCCGGTCTTCAGGTTCTTCGCGGTCAGCTCGGGCAGGGCCGCCAGGAACTCGCTGCGCTTGGTGACGACGTGCTCCATGGCGACGTCGACGTTCTCCTGGGTGATCTGCGGCATGTCGTACACGGGCTTGGTGTCGACCTGCTCGCCCTTGGCCAGCGCCGCCGCGACCGCGAGACCGGCGGACAGCTCCACGGTGCCGTTCTGCAGCATCGTGCCGATGAACTCGCCGCTCTTGACCGCGTTGAGGCCGTCCTCGATGCCGTCGATGCCGACGACCGGCTTGCTGATGCCGGCCTCCTTCATGGCCTGCAGCGCCCCGAGGCCCATGTCGTCGTTCTGCGCGACGACGCCGTCGATCTGCCCGCTGAACGCGGAGATCCAGTTGGCCATCCGGTTCACGGCCTGGTCGCGGTCCCAGTTCGCGGTGTCCTGCGCCAGCACCTTGATGTCCGGGTACTTCTTCAGCGTCTCGTCGATGCCGGTCTGGCGGTCGATCTGGCCGGACTGACCGATCGGGCCCTGCAGGACCACGATGTTGCCCTTGCCGCCCAGCTTGTCCGCCATCATCTGCATCTCCGCGGCACCGGCCGCGACGTCGTCGGGCTGCACGCTCGCCTTGAGCGCGGCGTTGTTCAGCTTGGCGTTGACGTCGAGGATCGGGATGCCCGCCGCGTTGGCCGCCTCGACCTGCGGGCCGAGGGAGTCGGCCTGCACGGGGATGACGATGATCGCGTCGACGCCCGCGCTGACGAACTGGTCGACCTGGTCGGCCTGGGTGTTGACGTCGTCGTTGGCGGAGTTCCACAGGAGCTCGATGTCGTTGGCCTTGGCGTAGGCCTCCATGCCCTCCTTGCCGGCCGTGATGAACGACGTCATGTTGTAGGCGCTGACGCCGATGCGCAGGCCACCGCCGCCGCTCGCCTCCCCGCCACCGCCGGTGTCGGCGGTCGGGTCACCGGCACCGCAGGCACCGAGGGTGAGGGCGAGCCCGGCGGCGGCGGCGCCGGTGAGGATCTTGCTGATGCGGAACACGGGGTCTCCTCGGAGTGGTGGTGCGTGGGGGGAGGCTTGCTGCGGGGTGGTCTTGCTGCGGGGTGGTCAGGTGCGGCGCTTGACGGACCACACGTCGACGGCGACGGCGGCGACGATGAGGACGCCCTTGATGACGTTCTGCCAGTAGGCCGGGACGAGCAGGATGTCCAGGCCGTTGTTGAGGGTCTGGATCAGGAGCAGGCCCAGGGCGGTGCCCCAGACCGTGCCGCGGCCGCCCATGAGGGAGGCCCCGCCGATGACGACGGCGGCGATCGCGTCCAGCTCGTAGCCCTGACCGAGCGTGGGGGGCCCGGAGCTGACGCGGGAGGCGAGCATGACGCCCGAGACGCCGGCCAGCAGACCGCTGACGGCGTAGACGCTGAACAGCGTGCGGCGCGCGTTGACGCCCGCGATCTCCGCGGCGGTCCGGTTGCCGCCGACCGCGTAGATGCGCATGCCGTAGGCCGTGCGGCGCATGGCGATACCCAGCCCGACGATGCCGACGATCATGAGGATGACGGGGATCTGCAGGCCCAGGACGCGGGTGTTGGCGATGCTGCCGAACTCCGCGGGCAGGCCGTTGATCGGTGCGCCGTCGCCGATGACGAACGCGACGCCCGACCCGGCGGTCAGCATGCCGAGCGTCGCGATGAAGGGTGGGACGTCCACCCGGGAGACGAGGAACCCGTTGATGGCCCCGGCCAGGAGGCCGACGGCCATCGCAGCCCCCACGGTCATCCACACCTGACCCGGGTTGGCCTTCGCGATCGCCGCCCCGGTCATGGCGGACACCGCGATGATGCTGCCCACCGAGAGGTCGATGCCCCCCGTGAGGATGACGAGGGTCTGCCCCAGCGCGATCAGCGCGAAGGGCGCCGCCGCGACGAGGATCGTCTGCAGGTTGTCGAGGCTGGAGAACCGCAGGCTGCGGTAGCTGAAGAACGCGATGACGAGCAGCATCACGATCAGCATCGCGCGCCGGATCAGCTGGGCGACGAACCACTCGCGGCTGAAGCGGCGGCGCGGGAGGGGAGCGGCGGCGGTCGCGCTCATGTCAGGCGTCCCCTTCTTCGGGTCGACGGTCGGGTGCTGCGGAGCGCTGGTCCGTGGTTGCGGAGCGCTGGTCGGTGCGGGGGTCGAGCCCCGAGGACAGGCGGAAGATGAGCTCCTGGACGTCCGGACGGTCCAGGTCGTCGCGGTCGAGCTCGCCGACGACCCCGCCCTCGCGCATGACGAGCGCGCGGTGGGAGAGGCCGAGGACCTCGGTCATGTCGGAGGAGGCCATGACCACGGCCATGCCGGCCTCCGCCAGGTCGGCGATGATCCGGTAGATCTCCGAGCGGGCGCCGACGTCGACGCCGCGCGTGGGCTCGTCGAGCAGGAGCACCTGGACGTCGTCGGTGAGCCAGCGGGCCAGCACGACCTTCTGCTGGTTGCCGCCCGACAGCGTGCCGACCTCCTGGCCCAGCCCGCGGCTGCGCAGCCGGACCGACTCCATGGCCGCACCGACGCTCTGCGCGCGGGCCCGCTGCTTCAGCCACCCGGCGACGCTGAACTGCGACAGCCGCGGCAGCGTGCCGTTGTCCAGGACGCTGAGCCCCATGACGGCCCCGGACTGCTTGCGGTCCTCGGGGACGAGAGCCATGCCGGCCGCGATGGCGGCCGCGGGCGAGCGGCGCCGGACCTCCCGGCCCGAGACGAGGAGACGCCCGGACGTCGTGGCCCGGACGCCGAAGACGCCCTCCAGCAGTTCGGTGCGGCCCGCCCCCACCAGCCCGGCGAGGCCGAGGATCTCCCCGCGCCGCACCTGGAAGGAGCACCCGCCGGCCTGCCCGGCCACGTGCAGGTCCTCGACCCGGAGCACCTGCTCGGCGTCGCGCGGCACGGTGTGCAGCGGGGGGAACAGGTCCTCCAGCTCCCGGCCGATCATCGCCGAGACGATGTCGTCGTCGGAGACCTCGGTCATCGGCCGGTCCAGGACCAGGCCGCCGTCGCGCAGGACGACCACGCGGTCGGCCAGGGCGCGGATCTCCGCCATCTTGTGGGTGGTGAACACCATCGCCACCCCGGAGTCGCGGAGCTGGCGCACGACGCGGTAGAGGCCCTCGACCTCGCGCTCGGAGATCGCGGAGCTCGGCTCGTCGAGCAGGAGCACCTTCGCGCCGCGGCTGGAGTTCTTGACGATCTCCACGATCTGCTGCATGCCGACCGGCAGCGTGCCCATCCGGGCACCGGGGTCGATGTCGACGCCGAACACCTCGAGCATCTCCGCCGCCCGGCGCGACATGCCGCGCCGGTCGAGCGTCCGGAACCGCGTCGTGAGCTCGCGACCCACGAAGAGGTTCTCGTACACCGTCATGTGCGCGATCGAGGCGAGCTCCTGCGGCACGATCGCGACGCCGAGGCGGTGCGCGTCGCGGATGTCGCCGGCCGACAGCTCCTCACCGCGCACGCGGACGGTGCCGGCGTCGGCGCGGTACTGACCCGACGCGATCTTCATCATGGTCGACTTGCCGGCGCCGTTCTCGCCGGCGAGGGCGGTGACGGTGCCGAGCTCGAGGGAGAGGGAGACGCCCTTGAGGACGGGGACCCCGCCGAAGGACTTCTCCAGGGCGAGGCACTCCAGCACGGGCCCCTCGGTCGTGGTCGTCACCGGGCCCCCCGCCCGGAGCGGGCCGGGCCGACTGCGTCGTCGCGGTTCACTGTGGTGCCTTCCGTGTCGTGTCCTGCTGCACTGCGGGTCCGGCCCCGGGTCGTCCGGGACGAGGCGAGGTCAGGGGCTGTAGGTGCTGAGGACGGCCATCGCGGGCCGCAGGGCGCGGTAGAGGCCCGCGTGCACCGCCCCGAGCTCCGCGTAGGTCTCCACCGCAGCGGGTTCCGGGAGGACCGTGCGCCCCCGCCGGCCCATGGCGGCGGCCGCCGTCGTGAGGTCGGGGTGGAACCTCGCCGCGGTGGCGCCGATCATGCCCGCGCCGAGCGCGGTCGTCTCGGGTTCCGCGCACAGGTCCATCGGATGGCCGCTGACGTCGGCGAGGACCTGCGCCCACAACCCGCTGCGCGACCCCCCGCCCGTCACGAGCCACGTCGCGGGCGGGGCGTCGACGGCCGCGGCGACGCCCTCGACGAGCGCCTTGGCCTCGAACGCGATGCCCTCGAGCAGAGCGCGGTACAGGTGGGCGCGGGTGTGCCCGCCCGTCCAGCCGACGACGGCGCCGCGGGCGGCGGCGTCCCAGTGCGGGGTCTGCGCCCCGTTCCAGTACGGCAGGGCGAGCAGGCCACCCGCGCCCGCGGGGAGCTTCGACGCCGCCACCTCCAGCAGTTCCTCGGGCGCCAGGTCGACCCCCGTGGCGCCGAACGGCCCGAACGTGTCGCAGAACCACGTGACCAGGTACGTGCCGGAGGAGAGGAACGCCTCGAGCAGGTAGCCGGAACCCCCGGCCGAGGCGACGGTGCGGTAGCTGCGGTCCCAGCGGTACTCGGGGCGGACGCTGCCGCAGACGAGCGCCGTCCCGACGTTCAGGTAGAGCGTGCCGGGCGCGACGGCACCGGCGCCGATCGCTGCGCACTGGCCGTCCCCGCCGCCGGCCACGACCCGGGTCCCCGGCCGCAGGCCCGTCGCGGTCGCCGCGGCGGCCGTGACCTCGCCGACGACGTCACCCGGTCGGACGCAAGCGGGCAGCTGCTCGACGCGGACCCCGGCGAGGTCGCACAGCTCCGGGGACCAGTCGAGCGTGCGCATGTCCATGAGCCCCGTGGAGTCGGCGCTGGCCCAGCTCGACGCCCACGCGTCGGTCAGCCGCAGGGTCAGGTAGGCGCCGACGTCGCCGATGCGCGCCGCGCGCTGCAGCACAGCGGGTTCGTGGCGGGCCAGCCAGGCGATCTTGTAGAGCGAGGGCGTGGTGTCCGGCGGCCGGCCGGACACCTCGTGCACGCGGGGGCTGCCGAGCTCCTCGACCTCCCGCCGGGCGCGGGAGTCCAGCCACAGGATCGCGGGGCGCAGCTCCTCGACGCCGTCCAGGCACACGAACGTCTCGCGCTGGTGGGTCACGGTGACGGAGGCGATGCGCGAGGGAGCCACCTGGGCCACGACGGCCCGGACCGCGGCGCACGTGGCCGACCACCAGTCGGCGGCGTGCTGCTCGTGGGCGCCCGGGAGACCGGCGGCGCCGCGGTGGGTCGCGATGGGGCTGCGCCCCGAGGCGACGGCGTGCCCGGCGGCGTCGAAGGCGACGGCCTTGGTCGCGGTGGTCGAGCAGTCGACGGCCAGCACGAGGTCCGCACCGTCACCAGGTCCGCGCACAGTCCCGTCGCCCTCTCCCTCAAGTTCCCGCGCGGCGTCGTCGCCGAGCGGGGCACCGGCCCATCGTCCGGATGATGAACCTCACATGTCAAGCGGTGGATCGGTAACGAATCGTGTTACGTTTCCGCCCGTTCACCCGCCGCCGAAGGAGACGCGCCGTGGCCCCCGACGTCCCGACCCGCCGTCGCCAGGCGATCGCTCAGCACGTCCAGGACGCCGGGACGGCCCGCATCGAGGACCTGGCCGAGCGCTTCGGCGTGAGCCCCATGACGATCCACCGCGACCTCGACCTGCTCGCCGCCGAGGGCTGGCTGGAGCGGACGCGCGGCGGCGCCCGGACGGCGAGCCTGCGCCAGCACGAGCGGAACGTGAACCTGCGACGCCGTCAGCAGACCGCGACGAAGCGGGCGCTGGCCCGGGCCGCCATGGCCCACCTGCGGCCCGGCATGTCCCTCGCCCTCGACGACTCGACCACGGTCGCCGCGCTGCAACCGCACCTCGGGGCGCTGCGGCCGCTGACGATCATCACGAACTTCCTACCGACGATCATCGCGGGCGCCGCCGACCCCGACATCGACCTCGTGTGCCTCGGCGGGCAGTACGACCGGAACCTCGACTCCTTCGACGGGCCCTCGGTCACCGACCAGCTCCTCACCCTCACCGCGGACGCCGTCGTCATGTCGGCGGCCGCGGTGCACCAGGGGTTCCTGCTCTACCCAACCCCCGACGCGGCCCGGCGCAAGCGCGTGTTCATCGAGATGGGCGAGCTGAAGATCCTGCTCGTCGACAGCACGAAGTTCGCGGCCCGCGCCTCCTACCGCGTCGCGCCCGTCGCGCTGTTCGACCTGGTGATCGTGGACGCGGACACCGCGCCCGAGCACCGCGACGCCCTCGCGGCCGCGGGCGTCGCGGTCGAGGTCGTGGAGGTTCTCCCCGCCGACGACGAGCCCGTCCCCCCCACCTCCCCGACCTGACCGGAGAAACCCATGCGCGCAGCTGTCTTCCACGGCCCCGGGAAGCTCACCATCGAGGACGTCCCCCGGGTCGTCCCCGGCCCGGGCGAGATCTCGGTCGCCGTGCACGCCGCGGCCACCTGCGGCACCGACCTGAAGTCCTACCGCCGCGGCCACCCGAAGCTCTTCCCCGTCCTGCCCAGCCGGTTCGGCCACGAGTTCGCCGGCGTCGTCGACGAGGTGGGCGAGGGCGTCGGGCAGTTCGCGGTGGGGCAGCGCGTGGTCGCGGCGAACACCGCCCCGTGCGGGCACTGCTGGGCGTGCACGAAGCAGCGGCCGAGCCTGTGCGAGAACCTCGAGTTCCTCAACGGCGCCTTCGCCGAGCAGGTCGTCGTGCCGGCGGCCATCGTCAGCCGCAACACCTACGTGCTCGCCGACTCGGTGAGCTTCGCCTCGGCCGCCCCGCTGGAACCCCTCGCCACGGTGGTGCACGGCATGGCCGAGGCCGGCGTGGAGCTGGGCGACACGGTCGTCGTGCACGGCTGCGGTCCCATCGGCCTGATGTTCGTCCGGCTGTCCCGGCTGCGGGGTGCGCGCGTCATCGCCACCGACCGCTCCGCGACCCGCCTGGCGCAGGCCCGCGAGGCGGGCGCGACGACCGTGGACCTCACCGACCTGGCCACGACGGCGGACCGCTCGGCCGCCGTCCGGGAGCTCACCGAGGGGGGCCGCGGCGCCGACGTCGCGGTCGAGGCCGTCGGGCTGCCCGAGGTCTGGGAGCAGACCGTGGAGAGCCTGCGCCCCGGCGGGACGGCTCTGCTGTTCGGCGGGCCGAAGGCGGGATCGCGGTTCTCCGTGGACGCGGTTGCCATGCACTACAGCGAGTACACGCTCAAGGGCGTGTTCCACCACACCCCGCAGCACGTGAAGACGGCGCTCGACCTGCTGACCTCCGGGGACCTCGACGGCGAGTCGCTGATCTCCGAGCACCGGCCGCTCGACGCGCTGGTCGACAGCCTCGAGGACATGGCCGCGGGGCGTGGGGCCAAGTACCTGCTCACGCCGCTGGGTGCGCTGTGAGCGGCCTGCTCCTGGCCGACGAGCGCGCGGCCGTCGTCGCGCTGGCGCAGCGCATGGTGCGCGACCGCCTCGTGGTCGGCACGTCCGGCAACGTGTCGCAGCGCTGCGGCGACCTCGTCGTCTGCACGCCCAGCGGGACCGACTACGACACCATGCGCCCGGCCGACGTCGTCGTCGTCGACCTCGACGGGACCGTCGTCGACGGCGACCTGCGGCCCACCGTGGAACTGCCCCTGCACCTCGTCTGCTACACCGAGCACGAGGCCCGCGCCGTCGTGCACACCCACTCCACCGCCGCGACGGCCCTGTCCCTCCTGCGCGACGACGTGCCCGCCGTGCACTACCAGCTCGCGATGTTCGGGGGCCCGGTGAGCGTCGCCCCGTACGCCACCTACGGGACGACCCAGCTGCGGGACAACGTGTCCCGGGCCCTGGCCGGGCGCAGCGGCTGCGTGATGAAGCACCACGGGACCCTGTGCACGGGCAGCTCGCTGGGCGCGGCGTACGACCGCGCCCGGCAGCTGGAGTGGCTGTGCGACGTCTGGATGCGGGCCAGCGCCGTCGGCGTCCCCGCGCTCCTGCCGCCCGACGAGGTCGAGCGCGTCGTCGAGCGCTTCGGCGGCTACGGGCAGCCCCCCACGACCTGACGAAGCACACGGGAACCCCCTGGCGGGCGAACGCTCCCTGCCCCCTCGCAGGACCCGCTGCTACGTTCCAGACGACCGAGCGTGCGTGGACCGTCGAACCCAGGAGCCCGCGGTGACCGGACCGTCGCGTCGTCAGTTCGTGGCCGCGGCCGCCGGGGTGGGGACCGCGGCGGCCGTGCTCGCCAGCGCCCCGTCCGCGTCCTCGGCCCGCGGCGCCCTCGCGGCGGGCGCGGACCCGGTGCCCCCGGCCTCGCTCACCGCCGACGTCACGCTCGCTCCCGGGACGGTCGCGGCGACCGTGACCGGACGCGTGTACGTCGTCCTCACCACCGACGACGACGCGGAACCCCGCGAGCAGGTGGGCGGGGTCGCCGACGGCGTCCCGTTCTGGGGCCTCGACGTCGCGGGCCTGGTTCCCGGCGGCAGCACCCGCGTCCCGCTCGGCGCCCCGGCCGACGGCTTCCCCGCCCGGGACGCGTCCGCGCTGCCGCCGGGGACCTACCGCGCGCAGGCGTTCCTCAACGTCTACACGCACTTCTCCCGGTCCGACGGCGCGGAGGTCGACCTGCACCTGCCGGGCGGCGACGGGCACGACGTGTTCGACGGCACGGGGAACCTGTGCGGGCCCGTCGTCGAGGTGACGCTGCCGGCCGGGCCGGGAGGAGCGCTGCGGCTCGTCCTGGACCGCGTGCTGCCGCCGCGTGAGCCCGTCCCGGCCGGGGGCACCGCGCAGCAGGGCAACCCGGGCGACTCCGAGCACGTCCGGCACGTGAAGGTCCGCAGCGCCGCCCTGTCGCGGTTCTGGGGCCGGGACGTGTTCGTCGGAGCGGACGTGCTGCTCCCGCCCGGCTACGACGACCCGGCGAACGCCGGCACCCGCTACCCGGTCGAGGTGAACCACGGGCACTTCCCGCAGGGGGCACCCCGGGGGTTCACCGAGGACGGCAGCACCCCGTTCGGCGCGTTCTGGCTGTCCGGCACCGCGCCCGCGTTCATCGTCGTGGCCTTCCGCCACGAGAACCCCTACTACGACGACTCCTACGCGGTGGACAGCGCGAACCTCGGCCCCTACGGCACCGCGCTGAACACCGAGCTGCTGCCCGAGGTGGACCGGCTGTTCCGCACCGTCGGGCAGCCCTGGGCGCGCGTGCTCTCCGGCGGTTCCACGGGCGGCTGGGAGGCCGCCGCGACGCAGGTGTTCCACCCCGACCTCTACGGCGGGGCCTGGATCGGCTACCCCGACCCCCTCGACTTCCACGCCCTCGAGCTCGTCGACGTCTACGGCGACGACAACGCCTACGTCACCCGCCACGCCTACCTCGACGCCCCCGTCCCCGCGGCCCGCGAGGTGTCCGGCAAGGCGCGGTTCACGACGGCCCAGGAGAACGCCCGCGAACGGGCGCTCGGCAGCCGCGGCCGGTCCGGTCTCGGGCAGTGGGACGTCTGGCAGGCCGTGTTCTCCCCGTGCGGCGAGGACGGCTACCCGGCGCCGATCTGGGACAAGACCACGGGGGTCGTCGACCACGCCGTCGCGCGGTACTGGGAGGACCACTACGACCTCGCCGCGCACGTCGAGCGGAACTGGGACGACCTGCGCGCCCGGCTCGACGGGAAGCTGACGATCTACGTCGGCGATGCGGACACGTTCTTCCTCAACGTGGGCGTCGACCGGTTCAAGGAGCGCGTCGACCGGCTCGAGGGGTCGAACGTCACCTACCACTTCGGCCGCAACCAGCCGCACGGCTGGTCGCCCTGGAGCATCCGCGAGTTCTACGACCTGATCGCCGACCACGTCGTGGCGCACGCCCCGGCCGCGGACCAACCGGCCGCCGCCGCCTGGCGCGCCGGCGCCGCGCCCGCCGACGGCACGGGTTCCGAGGCGATCGGCTGAGGGGCCCCCGGGCTCAGGCGAGCAGCGGCCGCCACCAGTCGGCGCGGTCGCGGTACCAGCGCACCGTCTCGGCGAGACCCTCGGCGAAGTCCCGCCGCGGGGCGTACCCGAGCTCACGGCTGATCTTCGTGATGTCCACGGAGTACCGCAGGTCGTGGCCCGGCCGGTCCGCCACCTCGCGCACCCGGCTCCAGTCCGCGCCCACCTCGGCGAGCACGCGCACGGTGAGCTCGCGGTTCGTCAGCTCGGTGCCGCCGCCGATGTTGTACGTCTCCCCGGGCCGCCCGGACCGCAGCACGAGGTCGATCCCGCGGCAGTGGTCGTCCACGTGGAGCCAGTCGCGCACGTTGGTGCCCGACCCGTACAGGGGGACCGTGCCGCCCGTGAGCAGGCGCGTCACGAAGAGCGGGATGACCTTCTCGGGGAACTGGTAGGGGCCGTAGTTGTTGGAGCAGCGCGTGATGCAGACGGGCAGGCCGTGCGTGCGGTGCGCCGCACGGGCGAGGAGGTCGCTGGACGCCTTCGACGCGGCGTACGGCGAGTTCGGCTCCAGCGGCCGGTCCTCGCTCCACGAGCCCTCGGCGATGCTGCCGTACACCTCGTCCGTCGAGACGTGCACGAACTTCTCCACCCCGCGGCGCAGGGCCGCGTCGAGCAGCACCTGGGTACCGACGACGTTCGTCCGGACGAAGTCGAGCGCGCCGCCGATCGAGCGGTCGACGTGGCTCTCGGCCGCGAAGTGCACGACGGCGTCGCACCCGGCGAGGGCCTCCTCGACCGCGCCCGGGTCGATGATGTCCCCGCGCACGAGCTCCAGCCGCGGGTCCTCCGCGACCGGCGCGAGGTTCGCGGGGTTGCCCGCGTAGGTGAGCTTGTCCAGCACGACGAGCCGTTCGACGTCGCCCGTGCCGGAACCCCTCAGCGCGCTGCGCACGAAGTGGCTGCCGATGAAACCGGCACCACCCGTCACCAGCAGCCTCATGGGACGGATGCTACTGGCATACTCGCCGGACATGCGGGGAATCATCCTGGCCGGTGGCTCCGGCACCCGGTTGCACCCCATCACCCGGGCGACGAGCAAGCAGCTCATCGCGGTGTACGACAAGCCGATGGTCTACTACCCGCTGTCCACGCTGATGCTGGCGGGCGTGCGCGACGTGCTCGTCATCACGACGCCGCAGGACGCCGACCAGTTCACCCGGTTGCTGGGCGACGGGTCGGACTTCGGGATGTCCCTGACGTACGCCCAGCAGCCCTCCCCCGACGGGCTGGCCCAGGCGTTCCTCATCGGCCGCGACTTCATCGGCGACGACACCGTCGCGCTCGTGCTGGGCGACAACATCTTCTACGGACCCGGCCTCGGCCAGCAGCTGCAACGGTTCTCGGCGGTGCGGGGGGCGGCCATCTTCGCCTACTGGGTCCGGGAGCCGGCGGCGTACGGCATCGTCGAGTTCGACGACGCGGGCACCGTGCTGACGCTCACCGAGAAGCCGTCCGTCCCCCGCAGCAACTACGCCGTCCCCGGCCTGTACTTCTACGACAACGACGTCGTCGAGATCGCCCGGGGGCTGCGGCCCTCGGCCCGCGGGGAGCTCGAGATCACCGACGTGAACCTCACCTACCTGCGCCGGGGCGACCTGCACGTCGAGGTGCTCCCGCGGGGGACGGCCTGGCTGGACACCGGGACCTTCGACCAGATGCTGGCGGCCAGCAACTACGTGAGCACGCTCGAGTCGCGGCAGGGCCTGAAGATCGGCTGCCCCGAGGAGGTGGCCTGGCGGCAGGGCTGGCTGAGCGACGAGGAGCTGCGGGCCCGGGGCTCCTCGCTGAGCAAGAGCGGGTACGGCAGCTACCTCCTCGAGCTGCTCGACCGCGAGCGCGGCTGAGACGGCGCGGGCCGAGCTCACGCCAGGACGGTGCCCGCCGCGGCGGCCCACCGCTCCCGCCAGTCCCCGGGCGGGGAGACGCCCACCTCCGCGAGGCGGTCCACGTCGAGGACGGAGAACCGCGGCCGCACGGCGGCGGTCGGGTACTCGGCGGACGGGACGGGGCGCAGGACGACGTCGTGCAGGCCCGCGGAGCCCAGCACCGCACCGGCGAACGCGAACCAGGACGCCCGGCCCCCCGCCGTGGCGTGGTAGGTGCCCGGCGGTGCGGCGCGCACGACCAGGTCGCGCAGGACGCGAGCGACGTCCGCGGTCCACGTCGGCTGACCGACCTGGTCGTCGACCACGGCCAGCGCGCCGCGCTCGCGCCCCACCCGGACCATCGTCTTGGGGAAGCACGGTCCGTGCCGCCCGTAGAGCCACGACGTGCGCACCACGAGCGCGTCCGGGTTCCCGGCGAGCACCGCCCGCTCGCCCGCCAGCTTGGTGCGGCCGTACGCGGACAGCGGCGCCGTCGCGTCCGACACCCGGTAGGGGGTGCTCGCGCGGCCGTCGAAGACGTAGTCCGTGGACACGTGGACGAGCCGGGCCCCGGCGGCGGCCGAGGCGACGGCCAGGTTCCCCGCCCCGCGCGCGTTCACCGCGGCGGCGGCGTCCTCGTCCGCCTCCGCGGCGTCGACCGCGGTGTAGGCCGCGCAGTTCACCACCACGTCGGCCTCGGCGACCGCGGCCGCGCACGCGTCGGCGTCCACCACGTCGAGATCGCGGCGCGCCAGGGCGACCACGTCCGCGCCGCCCGGCGCGGCCGACAGGACCCGCACCACGTCCCGGCCCAGCAGGCCGGCCGCCCCCGTCACGACCCAGCGCACGACGGACCTCCCGCTCCCGCGCACGGCCGTGCGCTGCTCCTAGGCTGACGGTCCCGCGCCCCCGGTGGGCGCGGCCCGGCAGGACCCCCCGGCCCCAGGAGCGCCCCGTGCAGACCCGCCAGCTCGCGATCGCCGGCGCCCAGGTGCTGACGCCCCGGCAGTTCGACGACGACCGCGGCACGTTCCTCGAGTGGTTCACCGACGACGCGTTCCGCGCCGCCACCGGCGCGCCCTTCGACCTGGCCCAGGCGAACTGCTCCGTCTCGGCCGCGGGCGTGCTGCGCGGCGTGCACTTCGCCGACGTGCCTCCGGGGCAGGCGAAGTACGTGTTCTGCGCGAGCGGCGCGGTCCTGGACGTCGTGGTGGACCTGCGGGTCGGGTCGCCGACGTTCGGGCGGTGGGAGTCGGTCGTGCTCGACGACGTCGACCGGCGCGCCGTCCACCTCCCGGTGGGGCTGGGGCACGCGTTCCTGTCCCTCGCCGACGCCTCCACCGTCGTGTACCTGTGCTCCGCGGGCTACGCGCCGGGCCGCGAGCACGGCGTCGACCCGTTCGACCCGGACCTGGGCATCACCTGGCCCACGACGGGCCGCGACGGGGCTCCGCTCACCCTGCGGCTGTCGGACAAGGACCGCGAGGCACCGTCGCTGCGCACGGCCCGGGACACCGGGCTGCTGCCGACCCTCGAGGCGTGCACCGCCCACGCGGCGACACGCGGCGACGACCGCGGCTGAGCTGCCGGCCCGCCTCACGACGCCTCCCGCGGACGGCGGTACTCGACGTACGTCCAGCCCCACGCGCCGCTGACGAACCCGGCGCCCCGCGCCAGCGTCCGCGCGCCCCGCGCCACCAGGGCGGGGCGCCGGGTGAGGACACCGGCCCCCACGGACACCGCGCCCGTCGCGACGCGCGCGGCACCCCGCACCGTCAGCCCCCCGCGGGTGCGCCAGCGCCGCAGCGGGTCCGGCGCCAGGGCCAGGGACGTCCGGCTCCACCCGTTGCCGCTGCGCAGGGCCCGCCGCAGCACCCAGTCGCGCGTCGCGCGGGCCGCCGGGACGACGTCGGTCACCACCGCCTCGTCGCACCACACCAGGGACAGCCCGGCGGCGGTCAGCTCGCGCGTGAAGAGGGTGTCGGACCCGCCGCTCAGGCCGAAGCGCTCGTCGAAGACGACGCCCGTGGCGCGCACGGCCCGCAGGTCCAGCAGCAGGTTGTTGGTGGCGGCGACGTGCACGCGCGTCCCCGTGGGCAGCCGGCGGCGGTCGAAGAACCGGCCGGCGACGATCCACGGGTCCAGCGGTTCGGCGAAGGAGGAGACGACCGGGCCGACGACCCCCGCCGCCCCCGTCTCCTCGTGGACGGCGAGCAGGTCCGCCAGCCACCGCGGTCCCGGCCGCTCGTCGTCGTCGAGGAACACCAGGAGGTCGTCGGCGGCGGCCTCGGCCAGGGCCCGGTTGCGCGCCGCCGCGATGCCGGGCCGCGGCTCGTGGGCGTAGTCCAGGGGGGCCGTCGCGGTGGCGGCCGCCGCCGCGACGAGCTCCCCGGCCCCGGCGTCCGGGTCGTTGTCCACGACGAGCACGCGCGCCGCGGGCAGCCGGGCCGCCTGGGCCAGCACGAGCGGCAGCAGCTCCGCGAGGTCGGCGGGGCGCCGGTAGGTCAGGACGGCCACCACGACCCGCGCGGTGCCGGGTGCCGGGTGCCGACCGGGCACGTCGCCGCTCACGCGGGCCCCCCGTCGCCGGTGCGCCCCGCGGCCCCGCGGCCGCGGGCCCGCCGCACGGTCACCGGCAGCTCCTGCAGCCACCCGGGTTGCCGGTAGAGGACCTGCAGCCGGGGAACCTCGTGCAGCGCGAGGGCGAGGACGACCGCGACCGCGGCGACGACGGGCACGACGAACGGCGCCCAGGGCCCGAGGTCGTCGATCCGGCCGAGGGCGACCAGGACGACGACGGCGGTGATGACCAGCGGGGTGTGCGCGACGTAGACCTGCAGGGTGCGCGCACCCAGCCAGGGGACGACGCGCAGGTGGCGCAGCACCCGGCTCGCGGCGACGCCCAGGACGACGCCGCACACGGCGAGGACGAAGGGGACGACGGGCAGGCGCGCGAGGTCCCAGCGCTGCGCGGCCCCGGCCAGCGCGGCCGCGGCGACGACCGCCGCGACGGTGGGGACCCGGCCCGCCGCCCCGACGCGGAGCACGAGGTGGCGCAGGTGCGCGCCGGCGAGGAAGAAGAACCAGTACTGCGGGGCCTTCGTCCAGCCCACGTTGGAGAGCTCGAGGTGGCCCGTCGCCGCCATCGACAGCGCGAGCGCCGCGAGCAGCTGCAGGCGGTGGTCGACCCCGCGCAGGCAGCGCCCGAGCACGTAGAACAACCCGAGGGCCCAGACGAACCAGAGTTCCAGCCGGGGGGCGACGGGGGCGACGACGACACCGGCCCCCGAGAGGAACAGCCCCCGCAGGCTGCAGCAGTTCCCCTGCGCCGCAACGCCCGCCAGGAAGAACGCCGCACCGACGGCCGACCACACCAGGAGGACCCACAGGTACAGCGAGAGCTTGGCCCGCCACAGCGGACCCCAGCCCGCGGTGAACCACTTGGCCGCGAAGAGACCGGCCGTGGTGAAGAACAGCGGCATCCGCACCGACACCAGGGCGTCGTTCACCGCGAGCCACTCGCGCACGGGCAGTCCGACCGAGGAGAGCCAGTTCGCGCTGTGGTAGAGCACGACGAGGACGATGGCGAGGCCCCGGGCGCTGTCGACCCAGGCCACCCGCGCGACCGGCGTGCGCCCGGGGGACGGCAGCGTCGTCGGACCGCTGCTCACGTCAGGCCCGTCCCCGGCGCGCGGCCCGCGCCGGCCGCTGCAGGGTGGGCGTCCCGGAACGCGACCACGGCGGCAGCGCGTACAGGAGGCCCACCACCGGGACGGCGCGGTAGCGCACCGCCACCGCCGGGACGAGCAGGCCGACCAGCACCAGCAGCGCGGTGGCGAGCACCGCACGCCGCACCCCCGCGAGCGCCAGGACGTTGGCCGTGACGGCCACCGCGACCCAGTGGGTCGTGTAGTAGACGATCGAGTCCCGGCCCAGCGCGGCCGCCGCCCGCACGGGCGCCGCCGAGCGCCAGCGCCGGGCGACCGCGGCGAGAACCACGACGGTGGCGAGCACCCCGACGACCGACACCGGCCGGTAGCGGGTGTCCACGCCCCCGGCCGACAGCCCCGCGAACACCGCGGCGCAGACCGCGGCGACGGGCACTACGGCCGGGTGCCGCGGCAGGGCCAGGGACGGGCGCACGCGCGCCAGGTGGTCGCCGAGCAGGAAGACGCCGAACAGGAACAGCAGGCGCCGCAACGCCTCCGGCTGGTCCAGGAACGCCACGAGCAGCAGCGGCACCACGAGCGCGGACCGGACCCGGGGCGGCAGCACGAGGGCCAGCAGGTAGTAGAGGAGGAGGTGGAGCAGGTACCAGGTGTACGTCTGCGGCGAGACGACGAACTGCGCGATCCGGGCCGGGCCGAAGTTCCCGTCCCCGGCGACGTGGCTGCCGGCGGTGAGGACCAGCACCGTGACGCAGGTCCACACCAGCCACGGCCAGCCGATCAGCCGGAGCTTGCCGTCGACGTAGGTCCCCGGCGGCTTGCGCAGCGACAGCGGCAGGAGCAGGCCCGACAGCAGGACCAGCACCGGGATCCGCAGCGGGGACAGCCCGTTCGTCGTCGCGGCCACCCACCGCGGCGGCTCGACGCCGACGACGTCCAGCGCGATGACCGCGTGGTAGAGGACCACCAGCACGACGGCCGTGCCGCGCACGGCGTCCAGCCAGTCGTGGCGCCCGTCGAGCCGCCCCGCACCGTCCGCGTCGCCCGGCGTCGTCACCGGTGCCCCGCGCACGGGGGGAGTTCGCCCGTGGCCTGCATGCGCACGCTCCTCGCTCTCCGGGGCTGCGAGCCCGCCCCCGCCCCGACGACCCGGCGCGGAGGTGACCGACGCGGCGGCGGCCGTCAGCTTCGCACAGCGGGTGGGCCCGAGGTGGGGGAACGGCGACGTCGGCCGACCACCGGCCGGACCGCGCGGATCGACCGGTTCCGCCCCGCGTGCGGACCCCGGCTGGCACCCTTGGTCGGACCATGGAGACCAACCCCACCCCCGCACCGGCCGGCGCTGCACCGCGGCGCGCGGGCTCGCCCCGGCGGCGGCGGGGAGCGGCGTCGTGAGCAGCGCGACGCCCGGGGCCACGGTGACGGCCCCCTCGCGCTACGCCGAGGCCGTGGCCCGCCTCGGCCAGGCCCAGAAGAGCGCCAAGGGCGCACCCGCCTACTCGCGCTTCGTGAACCGCCCGCTGGGCCGCCGCCTCGCGGCCGCCGCCCACGTCCTCGGGCGCACGCCCAACCAGGTCACCGCGGCGTCGGCCGTGTGCACCGCGGCCGGGATCGCGGTCCTCGCGCTCGTGACCCCCGCGTGGTGGACCGGTCTGCTCGTGGGGGCGCTGCTCGTCCTCGGCTACGGCCTCGACGCGGCCGACGGGCAGCTGGCCCGGCTGCGCGGCGGGGGTTCCGCGGTCGGCGAGTGGCTGGACCACGTGGTCGACGCGGCGAAGACCGCGACCCTGCACCTGGCCGTCCTCATCGGCGCCTACCGCACGTGGGACCCGCGGCCGGAGGCCTGGCTGCTCGTCCCCCTCGTCTTCAGCGCCGTCGCGTCGACGTGGTTCTTCACCATCATCCTCAACGACCACCTCCGCCGGGCGGCCGGGACGCGGGACGGGCAGGCCGTCGTGCGCGCCGGCGAGGCGCGGCAGCACTCGCGCCTGCGGTCGCTGGCCTCCGTGCCGGTCGACTACGGCGTGCTGTGCCTGGTGATGCTGCTGGCCGGCTGGCCGGCCGTCTTCGCCTGGGTCTACGGCGCGCTGGCCGCGGGTTTCGTCCTCGTCACCGCCGCCTCGATGGTGAGCTGGTACCGCCAGGTCGACGCCCTGGGTCGGGGCACGTCGTGAGCGCCCCGGACGGGGCGCGGCCGGTCCTCGGCTACGTGCCCGGGGTCTACGACCTTTTCCACATCGGCCACCTCAACATCCTGCGACGGGCGCGCCTGCACTGCGACGAGCTGATCGTCGGCGCCGTCACCGACGAGGTCGTCGAACTCACCAAGGGCCGGCGTCCCGTCATCCCGCTGGTGGAGCGCATGGAGATCCTCGAGAGCCTCGCCCTCGTCGACCGCGTCGTCGCGGACGACTGCACGAGCGACAAGCTGCCCATGTGGCAGCGCCTGCGGTTCGACGTGCTGTTCAAGGGCGACGACTGGCAGGGCACCCCGAAGGGCGCGGTGCTCGAGGCCAGCATGGCCGCCGTGGGGGCGAGCGTCGTGTACTTCCCGTACACCCACGCAACGACCTCGACGCTGCTGCGGCAGTTCATCGAAGCGCACGGCTGAGGGTCGTGGCGCACGAGCGGCGCATCGCGGTCCTGCAGTCGTTCCGGAGTCCGCGGCCCACCTCGAACCCCTACCTGACCCTCCTCCTGCGGGCCCTGCCGCCCGACGTCGACGTGCGCACCTTCTCCTGGTCGCGCGCCCTCCTCGGCCGCTACGACGTCCTGCACCTGCACTGGCCGGAACTGCTGCTGCGCAGCGACCGCCCCTCGCGCCGCGCCCTGCGCGCGGCCGCGACGGCCGCGCTGGTCCTGCGCCTGCGGCTGGCGCGCACAGCCGTCGTCCGGACGGTGCACAACCCCTCCCCCCACGAGGCGGGAACTCCTCTGGAGGGCGCGCTGCTCGCGGCCCTCGACGCCGGCACGACGCTGACGGTCCACCTGAGCGACCGGACGCTGCCCGCCGTGCGCCCCGGGCCGTCCGTCGTCGTGCCGCACGGGCACTACCGGGACTGGTACCCGCCGGCCGCCGGCGTGCGAACCGTGCCGGGCCGGCTCCTGCACCTGGGGCTCCTGCGCCCCTACAAGAACGTCGACGACCTCCTGGCCGCGTTCCGGGCCACGACGGGTGCCCTCCAGCTGCGGGTCGTGGGCGCGCCCGGCGACGCCGCGCTGGCGGACCGGGTCCGGCAGGCGGCCCGCGAGGACCCCCGCGTGACCGTCGAGCTGCGCCACCTCGACGACGCCGAGCTGGCGCGCGAGGTCGCAGCGTGCGAGCTCGTGGTCCTGCCCTACGCGGCCCGCGGCGGTTCCGGGGCGCAGCTGCTGGCCCTGTCCCTCGACCGGCCCGTGCTCGTCCCCGACGACGAGGGGGCGGCACGGCTGGCGCGGGAGGTCGGTCCCGGCTGGGTCCACACCTTCAGCGGGCGGCTCGGCGGTGACGACCTCCTGCGGGCGCTCGCGGCCGTCCGGACCCGCGGGCGCAGCGCCCGCCCCGACCTCTCGCGGCGCGACTGGGCGGACGCGGGGCGGCAGCACCGCGACGCCTACCGGCACGCCCGCGCCCTCCGCCGTCGCGGTGCCGTCCACGCGCCGGCGGACGCGGC